>CAZHAJ010000001.1:0-45192 GCA_964530215.1 uncultured Peptococcaceae bacterium
ATGGATACTAATATTTCTGTAGTATTATTGAACCTTCTAAAAAAGAAATCCGGTAATGTAATTAGATTCATTCGATTCATTGGCTTTGCATAAAATAATCCTGTTATTAAGAGACAGACACCGACTCCACCTGATAAAACAACGCCTGCCCAAAAACCTCCGGTGAATGCTTGACTAGCACCTCCTACAGTTCCGTTAGACTCTGCAGCCTGGGCAAAAAGCATGGTACCAATTATGAAAAAGGGGAGACTTTTTCCTGCAATAATAAAACGTTTGCCACTTTTTTTAACTAAGAAATAGGTAAGGCTGCCGACAGAAGTAAAAATAACCAAGATAATCGCCAGACCGATTTGCATGCTATTCATCCTTATAACACCTTCCTTCTATATCTTTAATGTGTCACAAGCGCCCTGACAAATTTTTTTTGGGCGCTTGTGTATTAGAATTTTAATAATTAGCTAATTGTTTGGGGAAATAATCTTGTAGACCACCTTCTCTGTGTACATCTAAAGTAGTACAATGCAGTGCGCCACCAAAGGGAACTACATTTTCATAAGGAATAGGAAGAACTTGTGCCCCCAACTTATCTAACTGGTCCATGTAGGCAGTTTCATGGGACTCTACACAGATTCTGTTTGGTGCTACTGAAAACGTATTCATTGATATCCAAGACTTCTCATTATAGCCGCCAAATAGGTATATTTGACTCATATAAGTATGGGCTGGTCTTGCGGCGGGCACCAATTCCCAATCATTTTTTTCAAACAGCTCCCAAAACTCTGGAGTGCGGGGCGCCCAGTCAGGATTGTACATCATTAAGCCAGGTCTAACTATTGTTAGATTTACATCGATATGCCACGGATGGTGGTTAGCTGGCTTTCCTTTCTCTTTAGGGGTGTCAAACTCAACTACGTGTACTCTGATTCCCAACGAATTAAACATGCGCTTAATCCAATCAAATCCACCACGGTTTGTTACCGAGGAGGCTTGTACAAAAATATCCTTGCCAAATCTCATAATGTCAGCGGCATCCCATAGTGGTTCCTTTTCAGTTAATTGAAAGTCCCAGTTATATAGTTTTTCTGTTTTTTCCTCATCAGACCATACATTGTAATAATAATAGTAATAGTTCTCTTTGTATGATTCATTTGTTAGGCGAGGTTTAGGAGCTGCAAAATGAATAACTTCTGGATCTTCCTTGAAGTAACGCTCGAAAATAGGTCTAAAATTTAGATACTCATACCAACGTGAACGCCGAGTACCCGTGGCCTCAACTATATAATTACCATGTATTGTGACCATGTCGCGAACGTTGTTTACCCCATGGCTGTTTAGCTGTGTCCAGTCCGGTGTGGATACGGGCTTATTTAGCATAAAGTCTTGTATTTCCACTCTGTCCACTACAGCCCCCTCTTTTTCCAGTACCTTTACAAAGCCATCCATCTGTTCATTTGCTGCATCCACCATTTCTTGAGGAAAGGGACCGTAGGACCCTAGGGGGAAGCCGCCATCCGGCAGATCATACCACCATGCAGGTTCCGGAGCGGGGATGTTGGTTCCCTCCGGTCTCCCTACGATTACACGTTTTAGTGGATCCCATTCATTCCATGAATTAACTACCTGTGCCATTAAAATTACTCCCTTCTGATTGTTTATTTATGACCTGGTGAGGCCAATTTTTTAACAAGTTTTAATTAATATGACTAAATATGAAAGCATTCGACATTCATTATATTCATATATTTCACATAAAGCAAGATAAAAATGAATAATATTATTCTTTACATTCATGATGTGGTGCTGTAATATAGCTATGGGGCATAAATTCTTTTCAGCATGAATATAAATGAATTGGGTAAGAGTGTCTGAGGTGATAAAAATGGGCAGCAATGAAAGTATTGGTGAAAAAATTCGAAGGCTAAGAATAGCCAGAGGCCTTGAACAGGGGGATTTGGCTTATCGGAGCGGTATTACCCAAAGCCATTTGTCAAAAATTGAAAATGGCAGAACGAATACGTCTCTAAGGGTGCTTGAAAATCTAAGCAAAGCACTAAGTGTGCAGAATATAATAATTTTTTAAATATAAAGTGATAAAGGCAGCAAATTTTAAATTTTAAATATTTAATATTGCTCTAGAACTCGTTCCATGACTGAACAATATGGGGGCAAATACCTGAATCACCGGCCTGGTCGGGGACAGGCCGATGACTCAGGTAAAAATTTTACCTCGTTTCTAAGTAGTTTCTACTATTATCCTCAGAAAGAGGATTTTTTTTTTGTATTCATAAACATACAGTTTTTTTTAAATATTACTGCAATAAATGACACGGTTCCTCTTGTTGGCTGCTGTTGACTTCTGGATATTGATGTACTATAATACAGTTTGTTATCTCTAAGAGGAAAAAGACTTTGAAGGGGAGCAGTAAGCATTCCAAGTCTATCAGAGAGCCGTCGGTTGGTGTAAGGCGGCAGGCAAGGCTGCAGAAACTCGCCCCGGAGTCTATCGGGAGAAAATTAGCAGGTATCTCGATACGGTTTGCACCGTTATTGGCGTAGAGAGGGTAATACAATGGGGCTGTGGCGCAGGGGGAGCGCGCTTCCTTGGCATGGAAGAGGCCGCGGGTTCAATTCCCGCCAGCTCCACCATTTACCAATCAGGGTGGTAACGCGGGTAAAGCCCGTCCCTATCAAGGGACGGGCTTTTTGATGATATTAAAAAGTTATTACCATTTATGGAGAGGAGAAATATATGTTGCCCGAAGATATTTATAATTTTAGTGAAATCGAAAAAAAATGGCAGAAGTGCTGGGAAGACCAAGAGCTATATAAGATTTCTGATAAAGACGAAAAACCAAAGTATTACTGTCTTGAGATGTTTCCTTACCCCTCAGGCAAACTGCATATGGGGCATGTAAGAAACTATTCCATCGGTGATGTGGTATCAAGGTATATGACTATGCAGGGTTACAACGTATTGCATCCAATGGGATGGGATGCTTTCGGACTCCCTGCCGAAAATGCCGCCATAGCAAATGGGATTCACCCTTCGGTATGGACATACCAAAATATTGACACCATGCGAATGCAGTTAAAGCAGCTGGGCATTAGTTATGACTGGAACCGTGAAATTGCCACTTGTCATCCTGGGTATTATAAGTGGACTCAATGGTTATTTTTGCAGCTTTACAAACATGGCTTGGCATATAAAAAGAAAGCTGGGGTAAATTGGTGCCCCTCCTGTGCCACTGTTCTGGCCAATGAACAGGTTAAAGAAGGAAGCTGTGAGCGGTGCAGCAGTGAAGTGGAAAAAAGGGAGCTTAGTCAGTGGTTTTATAAAATTACACAATATGCCCATCGTTTGCTGGAAGATATGAAGCTGTTAGACGGATGGCCGGAAAAAGTTAAGCTGATGCAGGAAAACTGGATTGGAAGAAGTGAAGGTGCAGAGTTAAAATTTAAGCTGGCAGATGGTGACGATGTAATCACTGTTTTTACCACAAGACCAGATACTGTTTTTGGTGTCACCTATATGGTTTTATCTCCGGAACATCCCTTGGTGGAACAGCTCATCCAGGGTAAGTCTCAGGCTGAGGAAATTAGGCGATTTGTAAAAGAGGTAAAAAACTTAAGTGAAATCGACCGCACTTCTACAGATACTGAAAAGATAGGTTATTTTACCGGAGCATACTGCATTAATCCCCTTTGCGGTGAAGAAATACCTATATTGGTAGCAAATTATGTGTTATTAGAATATGGAACCGGCTGTGTAATGGGAGTACCTGCCCATGATCAGCGGGACTTTGAATTTGCGCGAAAATATGATTTGCCCGTCAAGGTTGTTATACAGCCAGAGGGTACAATTTTAAATCCTGATACAATGACAGAGGCATATTCCGGGGAAGGAAAAATGGTAAATTCAGGCCAGTTTGACGGACTTTCGGACAGCCAGGCGATAATGGCGGTAACCAATTACTGCGAGGAGCAGGGAATCGGTAAAGGTGTTGTTAATTATAGGCTAAGAGATTGGCTTATTTCTAGGCAGCGTTACTGGGGCGCTCCCATACCCATCATTACCTGTGAGCATTGCGGGGTAGTGCCTGTTCCTGAAGAGGACCTTCCGGTAGAGCTGCCCACGAATGTGGAGTTTAAGCCCACAGGTAAATCTCCACTGGCAGAATGCCAGGATTTTGTCAATACTGATTGTCCAAAATGCGGAGCAGTAGCCCAAAGGGAAACGGATACTATGGATACCTTTATGTGTTCTTCCTTTTATTACTACCGTTATGCCGACGCTAGGGATTCGGTCAGGATTTGGGATAAAAAAAAGGTTGATGAATGGCTTCCTGTAGATCAATATATCGGCGGGGTTGAGCATGCAATTTTGCACCTGCTTTATTCCAGATTTTTTACCAAGTTTCTAAAGGATATTGATCTCGTGTCTTGCACGGAACCGTTTACCAATCTTTTGACCCAAGGAATGGTGTTAAAAGATGGTGCTAAGATGTCAAAGTCTAAAGGTAATGTAGTAAGTCCTGAGGAGATAATATCAAAATATGGAGCAGATACCGCAAGGCTCTTTATCTTGTTTGCTGCTCCACCGGAGCGTGATTTGGAGTGGAGTGATCAGGGGGTTGAAGGCAGCTTCCGTTTCCTTAACCGGGTATGGCGGCTGGTGGTTCCTCTGGCAGGTAAGTTAAACAGCAGTAAGCAGTCGGAAACCGATAAGCTGTCAGGAGTTCACCGTGAAATGCATAGACTTACCCATGTTACTATTAAGAAGGTTACAGATGATGTGGGCGGCAGATTTAATTTCAATACAGCTTTGAGTGCAATTATGGAAATGGTAAACGGGTTGTATCAATATAAAGATCGTTCGGATGCTGATGCTGACGTTATAAATGAGGCGGTGGAGTCATTGCTGTTAATGCTGGCACCCTTTGCTCCCCATATAGCCGAGGAGCTTTGGAAATTAACCGGACGTGGGGGAAGTATTCACAGTCAGCCTTGGCCTAAGTATAGACAGGAAGCTTTAGTTCAAGATAAAGTGGAGATTGTGGTTCAAGTAAAGGGTAAAATAAAAGATAGAATATGGGTTCCTGTAGGTCTGTCTTCGGAAGAATTAAAAGAAAATATTTTATCTCAGTCAGGTGTTCAGCAACTTATAAAGGGCTCAGAGATAATAAAGGTGGTTGCCGTGCCTGGCAAACTGGTTAATATCGTTATTAAGTAACATTGAACCCCCTTGACATTGTCAGGGGGTTTCTTTACAATCAGTGTGTCAAGTATTTTTCCTTGGCAGGCCGGAGGAGCCGGGTATGGAAAAAGTTAACTTTATAAATTTGCTATATGATTACTATGGGCAATTGCTCACAGAAAGACAAAGGAAGATAATTGAGCTGTATTATGGTAACAACTTTTCCTTGGCAGAGATAGCTCAGCAGTTTATCGTAAGCAGGCAATCAGTTCATGATATTTTAAAGAGGTCAGAGCAGTCACTTTTTAGATTTGAGGAAAAACTGGGTTTAGTTAGCAATTCATATTTACTGAGGGAAAAGTTGTCTAAGGTATTGGAATTTCTAGATAACTGCAGTGAGACGGACATTCAAAGGGCAAAGCAAATTCTGTCCCAGATAATTCAGGAGCAGTAGAGATGGGGGTGGGGACATGGTTTTTTCCGGTTTGGCAGAAAAACTTCAGGAAACTTTCCGCAAACTGAAGGGTAAAGGTCGGCTTACAGAGGCAGATGTGGAGTTGGCTTTAAAAGAGGTTAGACGGGCTTTGCTTGATGCCGATGTTAACTTTAAGGTGGTTAAAGACTTTCAGGCAAAGATAATGGAAAGGTCTGTGGGACAAGATGTTTTGACCAGCTTAACACCGGGTCAGCAAGTTATTAAAATTGTTAATGATGAGTTGGCTTCCTTGATGGGAGGATCCCAAAGCAAGATTAATATTGCCTCCAAGCCTCCCACCATTATTATGATGGTAGGGCTTCATGGGGCAGGAAAGACAACTACTACCGCGAAGTTGGCAAATCTGCTGAAGAAGCAGGGACGTCGGCCGTTGCTGGTGGCTGCAGATGTCTATAGACCTGCTGCGATAAAGCAGCTGCAGGTCTTGGGTCAGCAGTTGGATATTCCGGTTTTTTCAATGGGTGAGGAAATCGGTCCGGTGGATATTGTAAGAGCTGCCAAGGAGCATGCCGTTACATCGGCAAGGGATATTGTAATTATAGATACCGCTGGGCGGCTGCATGTAGACGTTGATTTGATGGCTGAGCTTGAAGGAATAAAAAAAGCTGTGCAGCCTCATGAGATTTTGTTGGTGGTGGATTCCATGACCGGGCAGGTGGCGGTAGATGTGGCCACGTCCTTTAACAATTCCCTTGGTCTAGATGGGGTGATTTTAACCAAGCTGGACGGAGACACCAGAGGTGGTGCGGCCTTGTCCATAAGGGCTGTCACCGGCTGTCCCGTTAAATACGCGGGTGTGGGTGAAAAACTAGACGCCTTGGAGCCTTTTCACCCGGATAGAATGGCGGACAGAATTTTGGGCATGGGTGACGTTATGACTCTAATCGAAAAAGCCCAGGCCAATTTTGATGCCGATCAGATGGAAAAGCTCAATAAAAAAATTCGTAGTATGGAATTCACTCTGGAAGATTTTTTGCAGCAAATCCAGGAAATTAAAAAACTGGGACCTATACAGCAGTTGTTGGGTATGATGCCCGGTTTAGGAAGTGCTAAGTCACTAAAGCAGTTGGGCGATATAGATGATAAAGAGCTGGTTTATGTCGAAGCCATCATAAAATCAATGACATCTTGGGAAAGGGAGCATCCACACGAAA
Organism: uncultured Peptococcaceae bacterium; assembly: GCA_964530215.1. GTDB lineage: Bacteria > Bacillota > Desulfotomaculia > Desulfotomaculales > Desulfocucumaceae > JAAXTT01. The sequence goes on from CAZHAJ010000001.1 coordinate 6,845, forward strand.
TTAACGGAAGCCGACGCAAACGCATTGCTTTGGGAAGCGGTACCACCGTCCCGGCAGTCAATCGCTTACTAAAACAATTTGAGCAGACTAAGAAAATGATGAAGCAGTTTAGTAATGTTGAAAAGACCATGAAGAAGGGCGGAAAGATGTCGAATCCTTTTATGAATTTAGGTAAGTAGTTTTCATTTCGAAATATACTTATAGTTTGATTTATGTTAAGGAGGTGAGATATATGGCAGTTAAGATTAGACTTAAAAGGATGGGTGCAAAGAAAAGACCCTTTTATCGCATTGTGGTAGCAGATTCCCGCTCTCCCAGGGATGGCCGCTTTATTGAAGAAATCGGCTATTATGACCCCATGAAAGAGCCCTCAGTAATCAGTGTTGACCACGAAAAAGCAGCGGACTGGTTGAAAAAGGGAGCTCAAGCCACTGAAACTGTCCGGGCTTTGTTGAAAAAAGTCGGAGTTATTAATAAGCCTGAGCCTGTTGGGGAAAAGCAGTAAATATGGTTATGATATCGACACCGCCCCGAGTTTCTAGAAGTTGGAATCATTAACAATAACTTTTAGTTATTTCGAGGACTAGGGGGTTTAAGCCCATGAAGGAGCTAGTAGAGCTTGTTGCAAAATCCTTGGTTGATCACCCTGAAAAGGTGAGTGTCAACATGATTGAGAAAGAAAAATCCTGTATCATTGAATTGAGGGTGGACCCTGAGGATATGGGTAAAGTGATAGGCAGGCAAGGGAAAATTGCCAGGGCTATCCGTGTTGTGGTGAAAGCAGCAGCTACAAAGTTAAATAAGAAGGTAATTGTGGAGATTATTTAATCTTAGTGAGGTAAGCAGGCGGGACAGGGCCATGGCAAGTTGCCAGGTAGTTTCCCGCCTGAATAACCAAAAGGGTGGAATTATGGACTTTATTACCGTTACCCGTCCAGTCATTGTGAAGGTATTGGTGACAGCTGCTTATAAAAAGGCTTTAGCGGCAGAAATGCATGGGAAGCTGGCTGAACTGGAAGGTCGAATAGAGCAGTTTGGTTTATACTATAAAAAAATCTCTGAATCTGAAAAAAACAATCCTAAACAGTCTGGATTGCAACAAATAGAGGTAGAAATCCAAAAATTGATGGAAAAAAAGGGGCAACTGGCGGAGAGACTAAGAGAAGTGGGACAGCTTGCGGAAGGACAGGAAGTGGTTCACGGCCGCGTGGAGAGTTTTGTTGACATAAATATCGGAGATAGATGGGCAGACGTTATGTTTTCAGAAGTAATTTTAAAAGACGGTATAGTTGTTGAAATTCGTCAAGGGGGACTTTCCGAAGGGGTATGACTAAAGATGTTGTAATAGGGAAAATTATTGGTACCCATGGTAGACGTGGAATGGTGAAAATCTTCCCGTTGTCAGATTATCCTGATAGATTTATGGATATGGATAAGATGACCCTGGAAAAAGGCGGAGTTCATAGGGATTATACCGTTGCTGAAATAAAAAAGCATCAAAAATATTTTCTAATCAAATTTCAACAGGTAGCGGATATGAATGAGGCAGACAATCTTAAGGGTTCTTTAATCAAGGTGAGCAGGGAGGAATTGGTTCCCTTGCCTGAAGGTAGTTTCTACGTCTTTGATATTATAGGTCTTAAGGTATATACCGAAGACGGCGGCTATATTGGAGAGGTGGAAAATGTTTTGCAGACTGGAGCCAACGATGTTTACGTTGTGGGCACAAATGATAAGCCTCTTTTGATACCGGCTATAAAAGAAGTTGTAAAGGAAATCAATATTGTCGACAGAAAAATGGTTATTGTCCCGCAAAGGGAATAGTAACTTTGGTTTCGGAACGATGAGGTTAAAGGACAGGGGATTTTATGTTGCAGATTGATATTCTGACCCTTTTCCCGGAAATGTTTTTAGGACCTTTTGACCATAGTATTATAAAAAGAGCCAAGGATGAGGCAATTCTATCTCTTGAATTGATTAATATTCGAGATTTTTCCCAAAATAAGCATAACACTGTAGATGATGCGCCTTATGGTGGCGGTGCAGGTATGCTAATGACACCGAAGCCTTTTTTTGAAGCCTTGGAATGGCTGAAATCCAAGCGAGGTGGTCTGGGACGCTGTATCTACATGAGTCCGGACGGTGAGCCCTTAACTCAGAAATTAGCCGAAGAGCTGTCAAAAGAAAGCCATTTGGTTGTACTATGTGGCCGCTATGAGGGTATAGACGAAAGGGTTAGGGAGCAGTTGGTAACCGATGAAATAACTATAGGGGATTATGTTCTTACCGGCGGTGAACTTCCAGCCATGGTTTTGGTGGATTCGGTATCAAGGTTAGTTCCGGGGGTTCTTGGAGAGCCAACTTCCGCTGAGGAAGAATCCTTTAGTAATGGTCTACTGGAATATCCTCAGTACACCAGGCCCAGAATATACAAGGGGCTGGAGGTTCCGGAAATTTTGTTAAACGGACATCATGAGGAAATAAGGTTGTGGAGAAGAAGAAAGTCTTTGTTGCGTACCTTAGAGCGCAGGCCGGAAGTTTTGGCTGAGGCGGATTTGACCGAGGAAGATAAAAGAATTCTTCGCCAGGTGGCTGTTGAACTTGAAAAACTTGGGTTGCGGGATAGTACAGAAAAAATTAAAGGCACAAACAAGAATTCCAGAGGTCAAAATTCAGAAAATAAATAGCAGGAGATTAAGACAGAGATTTTTATAGGAGTTCTGCTGGGGTTGCAAGGTAAAATCCTTTATGATATAATTTCTTTTGTGTATTAAGGTTGGTCCGCTATGTCTTAATGAAGGGACATATGAACAACTTGCGGGAAGGGAGGTACATATTATGAGTCTCATCCAATCATTGGAACAGGAGCAGGTTAAGTCAGACATTCCTAAGTTTAGGCCTGGGGATACTGTAAAGGTTCATGTAAAGGTTGTTGAAGGAACCAGAGAAAGAATCCAGGTGTTTGAAGGGGTAGTTATAAGGCGCAGAGGTACAGGGCTAGGTGAAACCTTTACTGTGCGCAGGATATCATATGGTGTGGGCGTAGAGAGAACCTTCCCCTTGAATTCTCCAAAAATAGATAAGATTGAAATTGTTAAGCTGGGCAAGGTTCGTAGGGCAAGACTTTACTATCTGCGTAATTTGCGCGGTAAAGCAGCGAGAATCAAAGAAAGAGCAAAACAGTAAAGTACAACTCAGGGGACTGTAAAGCAACAGTCCCTATTTTGTCAGTATATGAGCAAAAAATCATTGATGATTCTTAGGGAGGATTTTATATGACAGACACCCCTGAATACTATCATCAAAAAAGTGCCAAAAAGAAATCTCTATATAGGGAAATTATAGAGTCCATTATTATAGCGGTATTACTTGCTTTAATAATACGGGCATTTATATTTCAACCATTTTATATTCCCTCAGGTTCAATGGAGCCTACTTTGCAGATAAATGATGAAATTTTGGTTAATAAATTTTCTCATCGATTCTGGGAGCTTCAACGGGGTGATATTGTAGTTTTCAAGTATCCTAAGGACCCAACTAAGGACTATGTTAAAAGACTAATCGGCCTTCCTGGGGAAAAAGTGGAGTTAAGAGACAGTAAGTTATTTATAAATGATGCGGAAGTCCCGGAGGGTTACCTACCTGCAGGATTAGAGTTTGAAGACTTTGGTCCGGAGGTGATTCCTGAGGATGGATATCTGATGTTGGGAGACAATAGGAATAACAGTGAAGACGGTCGTTATTGGGGATATTTGCCAAAGGAAAACATTATCGGCAAAGCCATGTTTATATTTTGGCCTTTTAATAGGATGGGTATGCTAAACCCCTAACAGCGCGTTTACTGTCAGTTTGTGTATACAAGGGGGAACTATGTTCTCCTTTTTCTTTTTATATTAAGAATCGGACGGTAATTGGGCAAATTTATTAACATAGCCTTAGATAGGGGGCTGAGGAAATGGATATTCAGTGGTATCCCGGTCATATGGCCAAGGCCAGAAGAATCTTAAAAGACGATTTAAAGCTGGTGGATGCGGTAATAGAAGTGGCGGATGCCCGAATCCCCTATAGCAGCAGGAACCCTGATTTAAAGGGTATGATTGGAAATAAACCGCTACTGCTGATCTTGAACAAGGCTGATTTAGGGGACCCGACGGTATTGAAGCAATGGCAGGATTTTTTTATTTCCAAAGGTTTGGCAGTCTTGGCAGTTGATTCGGTGAAGGGTACCGGTATTTCAAGGATAGTGCCTATGGTAAAAAAAATCGCGGGTCAAAAAATGATTTCTCTGGGTTCCTCGGGACGGCTGCCCCGACCTCCCCGTTGTATGATTGTGGGTATACCAAATGTTGGCAAGTCGTATTTAATTAATCGTTTGTCACGTAGGAAATCTGCCAAAGCTCAAAATAAACCGGGGGTTACCAGGGGGCAGCAATGGATTCGGGTGTCAGAAATAGAATTGCTGGATACGCCGGGAATACTTTGGCCTAAATTTGAAGAACCGGAAGTGGGTTACCGCTTGGCTGTTACCGGTGCCGTTAAAGAGCAGGTATTCGATTTGGAGGCAGTTGCTGCGCGCTTGTCTCTTTGGTTAGCCGAAAAACATCCGGCAAATTTATTGCAACGGTATAATATTGAAGTTGAGGGAATAACAGAACCTCATATTGTCTTAGAGATGATTGGCAAGAGCAGAGGGTTTATTCTCCAAGGCGGTAAAGTTGACACTCATAAGGCTGCTGTTCTTTTGCTGAAGGAGTTTAGAGGCGGGCTTTTGGGTAGATTTACATTGGAGACACCTTATAAATAACTCTATGCTTTTCGTTTGACAATAAACCGCAATAAATACCGTTTATTGCGAAATTTAACCGTTAAGGGATGTATCCTTGAGACATTTTGTCCATTGGGGTATAATTATAGCGTTGATCTTTTTGGATAGTGGGGTTGCGGCGTGAAATTATCCACTATGACGCTGGCAGAAATTAAACGAAGTATATATGATACCAATGAATCGGGTTTAATATCTGATGAATTGCAACAGGCTTTATACAGTGATCCAAGGTCTGGTGTTAGAGAAATTTTGGCAAAATTAGAGAGAAAACGCAGCCTTTTTTTGGAGGAGCAAAAGCGTCAACGGGAACTTTGGTTAATTGAAAGAAAACTTTTTTCCTTAGGTGTTGATACGGTTGCAGGAGTAGATGAGGTGGGTCGCGGCCCTCTGGCAGGCCCTGTGATGGCAGCCGCGGTAATATTGCCACCGGAAATAGCAATTGACAGACTTAATGACTCTAAAAAACTTACCTCTGTTGCCCGCAGTTCGTTAGCTATCAGGATAAGAAAGCTTGCTCTGTATTGGTCGGTTGGACTGGCCACCGTAGAAGAAATACAGAAATTAAATATTTATCATGCTTCGATGCTGGCTATGAGGAGGGCGTTGGAGGGGCTTGAGATTAAACCGGATCATGTTTTGGTAGACGGTTATACCATACCAAATACTAATCTGGCTCAAACCGGAGTAATAGGGGGAGACAGTAAAAGTGCTTCAATAGCAGCGGCTTCTGTTTTGGCCAAAGTAGCTAGGGATGATATCATGGATCAACTGAATATATTATATCCCCAGTATGGTTTTAATCGCCATAAGGGTTATGGTACCAGAGAGCATTTGGATGCCCTCGATAAGTTCGGACCTTGCCCCCATCATCGCCAAGGTTTTGCGCCGGTGAAGGATAGGTTGGGAATGAGATTAAACTTATAACAAAATTTTCTATCAGCTTATTGGTTTTTATATTATATAATTATTTTGAAGTTTTATATTGTTAAGTTTTTCACATTGTCATTATTATAGATGATTTTTTTTTGTGAAAGGGGTGAGTTGCTTGCTTTCAATTTGGGGTGCACTGTTTATTTTTTTAATAGTGGGAATTTTGTTTGGAGTAGGGGGAATGCTAGTGGGCTTTGTAATAGCCCCGCGCAGAAATAGTCCCCAGAAATCTATTACCTATGAGTGTGGTATGGATACCATTGGACCCACTTGGGTGCAATTTAGAACCAGCTATTTTTTATATGCCTTGTTATTTGTTATCTTTGATGTAGAAGTTCTTTATCTTTATCCATGGGCCTTAAAATTTCAGAGTTTGGGGCTTTTTGCATTTATTGAAATGATAATTTTTCTTACGATTTTAATTGTCGGACTATGGTATGCATGGAAGGAGGGAGCATTTGAATGGATGTGACCCAACAAGAAAAGCATTTGGTTGAAAATATCACCGATGATCCCGAAGTTATTGATGAGGTGAAACGCCTAATCCATATTGCTCCGTTGGAAAAGATTTTAAATCTTGCCCGAGGCCATTCCCTTTGGCCCTTTGGCTTCGGTTTGGCATGCTGTGCCATAGAAGGTTTGATGGGAGCCAATATGCCTAGGTTTGACCTGTCTCGTTTCGGCTATGAGGTCATGAGAGCTTCACCCCGGCAAGCTGATGTCATGATGGTTGCCGGAACGGTAACCAAAAAAGCTGCTCCCTTTGTGGTGAGACTTTATGAGCAGATGTCAGAACCTAAGTGGGTCATTGCTTACGGAAACTGCGCAATTTCAGGGGGGCCCTTTGTAGACTCATATCATGTGGTGCCCGGAGTAGACAAGATTATTCCTGTGGATGTATTTGTTCCCGGATGTCCCCCAAGGCCTGAGGCCGCCATTGAGGCATTTTTGATGATTAAGGACAAGCTGATTAATCCAAAGGTGGTGGATCAGATCCGTGGCTAATGGTGTATTGTCAGAAAGTCATTTTCACGAGTTGAAGAAAAAATTTCCTGATATTGACATTGATGAAACAAAAGAGATCAATGTTTCAGCAGAAAATTTAATTCCCTTAATGGAGGAATTACAAAAAAACCAAAACTATTGTATGGACTTTTTGACTAATCTTACTGCTGTAGACTATCAGGATTACTTTCAAATAATATATAACCTTTTTTCGTTAAAATACGGTTATGTATTGACGCTGAAGATTAAGTTGGAAGAGCGGGAAAATCCGGAGATACCTTCTTTGGCTTCTCTGTGGGGTGGTTCCCTTTGGCAGGAACGCGAAGTATATGATTTGTTCGGAATTAACTTTTCAGGATATCCCGGACACCCCACCAGGATACTCTTGGATGATGATTTTGACGGTTATCCTTTACGCAAGGATTACCAATGGGAAAGCGGCAGAGAGTAGTATATTTTTATTTGTATAAGAGGTGTTCTGGTTTATGAAAACTCAAACTTACAGTCTTAATCTCGGTCCGCAGCACCCCAGTACCCACGGTGTTTTTCGAATTGTACTGGAACTTGATGGTGAGTTTGTGGTAAAGGCTACACCGGTTCCGGGTTATTTGCACAGGGGAATTGAAAAATTGGCGGAATCCAGAACTTATACCCAAGTAATTCCATACACCGATCGAATGGACTATTTGGCGGGTATGCTGATGAATTGGGGTTATGTTATTTCTGTGGAGAAGCTTATGGGGATGGAAGTCCCCGAAAGAGCTGAGTATATACGGGTTATAGTGGGGGAGCTATCCAGAATAGCCAGTCATATGATGGCCATCGGTGCCTTTGGTGCTGATCTGGGAGCTCTAACCGCTTTTACCTATACTTTCAGAGATCGTGAATATATTATGGACCTGCTGGAAATGGTCAGCGGCTCCAGAATGACCTTTAATTTCATGAGAATTGGTGGGGTAGCAAAGGATTTCCCCGAGGAATTTTTCCCGGCGGTAAAAAGATTTTTAGATGAACTGCCTGCAATGTGTGACGAATATGACGGATTACTGACCGGTAATGAAATATTTATTGCCAGAACAAAAAATGTCGGTATTATTACACAGGAAGCTGGTATTAATTACAGCCTTAGCGGTCCCACCATTAGAGCCAGCGGGGTAAACCTGGATCTTCGAAAAACTCGGCCTTATAGTATTTATGAAAGATTTGATTTTGATGTGCCTTTGGGAACTAACGGTGATTGTTATGACCGATTCCGCTTGAGAATTGAGGAAATGCGGCAGAGCGGAAGGATTATACGGCAGGCTTTGGAACAAATCCCCGAAGGTCCCATTATATCCAAAGTTCCTCGGATAATTAAGCCTCCCGCCGGAGATGTTTATGAGGAAATTGAAAGTTCCAAGGGAATATATGGATGTTATATAGTTAGCGACGGAAGCACAAAGCCTTATCGAATTCATTTTAGGCGGCCTTCTTTTGTTAACCTAGGATACCTGGGCAAGCTTTGTGAGGGTTGGAAGCTGGCAGATGTGATTGCTATCTTAGGAAGCATTGATATTATTCTGGGTGAGGTAGACTGTTAAGGCAGTCGGATGAAGATTTTATGCTGACTGATTAAATAATGAACCTCAACAAAATGCTGGTGGGGGAGAAGGATAATATGTTTGAAAGCATTTTTACCGATGCTACAGCCTGGTTAAGTTCCTTTTTGTGGGGGCTGGGAGTGCCGGAATTATTAAGTGAAATTATACTGACCACAGTAAAGCTATCGGCGATAATGGTGTTTATTATTGTCAATGCACTTTGGTTAGTCTATATGGAAAGAAAAGTGGCAGCTTATATACAATCCCGGGTGGGTCCGGTGCACACCGGGCCCAAAGGGTTGCTGCAAACAGCGGCTGACATAGTTAAATTAATGGGAAAAGAAATAATTTTGCCGAAAGGTATTGACCGGGTAATTTTTCTTCTTATGCCGGTACTGATATTTGTTCCGCCATTAATGATTATGGCAATCATCCCTTTCGGTAAAAACATGGCGGCTGTGGACATGAATTTGGGGGTCTTTTATTTATTGGCCGTGGCCTCTGTATCTACAATTATTTTTTGGGCTGCGGGATGGGCCTCTAATAACAAGTACTCATTGGTGGGCGGCATGAGAGTAGTAGCTCAAATGGTCAGCTATGAACTGCCTTTGGTGTTAGCTCTTTTGGGAGTCGTTATGCTTGCTGGTAGTATGAATTTGAGTGAAATCGTGGTTGCCCAAAGTGGTGTGTGGTACGTTTTTACTCAGCCTGTTGCATTTCTAATATATATTATTGCCGGAATTTCTGAGACAAATCGTGCACCTTTTGACCTGGTGGAGGGAGAGTCAGAAATTATTTCCGGTCCCTATACCGAGTACTCCGGGATGGGGTTTGCTCTTTTTTTCTTAGCTGAGTATGCCAATATGATGGTGGTAGCTGCTGTTTGCACCGTTATGTTTTTGGGAGGCTGGCTGGCTCCTTTTGGAATGGAGTTCATACCTTCCTGGGTGTGGTTTTTCTTGAAAATGTATTTTATTATTTTCCTTTTTATGTGGATTCGCTGGACTTACCCCCGTATAAGGGTAGACCAGTTAATGGCTTTTGGTTGGAAGGTGCTGGTACCCCTTTCATTAGCTAATATATTTATAACTGGTGCCGGTATATATATCTTCCGGGCGATGGGATGGTGATTAGATGTTTGGAAAAGGACTGCTGAAGGGTCTGAAAATAACCTGGAAAAGAATGTTGGATAAGAAGCAGACGGTTAAATATCCCTATGAGAAAATAGAGATGTTTCCCCGTTTTCACGGTCGTTTTCAAATTGATCCCGATAAGTGTATATCATGTGGGTTATGTGTTAATGCCTGTCCCAATAAAGTGATTCAGCTAGAGAAGCAAAAAGTAGGGAAAAAGCAGTATTTAACTAAATATGTGATGCGCATCGAATACTGCCTTTTCTGCGGCTTGTGTGTAGAGGTGTGCCCAACAAATGCTATTAAGTTCAGTGAAGTTATTGACATGAACCAGTATAAGAGGGAATGGGTTCGTTTAAATATGGTGGATCGACAGGCACCCGAATCTTTAAGTGACTCAGGTGACGATGCCGGTGAAACTGCAGAAAATATATCTTCCGGTAAGGAGGGTTGATACTATGGCATTATTTTCCGATGGATCGACTTGGGCGGTTATGTTTTTTTACTTGCTGGCGGCAATAGTAATTGGTGCGGCGTTGCTGGTGGTGTTTTCAAAAAACATCGTCCATTCAGTTTTGTGGTTGGTGGTTTGCTTTATTGCAGTGGCTGGGGTATTCCTTACGTTAAATGCAGGTTTTTTAGCTTTAATTCAAGTTATGGTTTATGCCGGTGCAGTCTGCATAATGATGGTTTTAGGTATTATGCTTATTCGGCGTGAGGATATGGGGCAAACCAATTTGTTTAACAATCAGTTATATGCCGGAGCCGGCGTGGCAATATTGGTTACTGTTCTTACCGGCTTCGCCTCCTATAAAGTCAGGTATAGCGGATATGCTCCTATGGTACCTGAAAACACTGTGGAGCACATTGCTGATCTGTTGCTCAGTAAGTACGTAATTCCCTTTGAGGTGGTGGCATTGCTGCTGACGGTTACTCTGGTGGGAGCGATATTTATTGCTAAGGAGGTGAAGGCCGATGATTCCTAGTGTCAGTCTGCATCATTATTTGATTCTTGGGGCAATCCTTTTCAGTATAGGGCTTTTCGGGGTTTTGACCAAGAGAAATGCCATTGCAGTTTTTATTAGTATTGAACTTATGCTTTGTGCAGTGAACATTAATTTATTGGCCTTAAATAAATTTATCACCCCGGAAGCTTTTATCGGTCAGATTTTTGCAATTTTTGTTATTACCGTGGCGGCTGCTGAAGTTGGGTTGGGTTTAGCCATCATCATTGCAATATACCGTCACAAGTTTAGTGTAAACTTAGAAGATTTTGACTGGCTTAAGTGGTAGGGAAGGTAGGTGCTAACATTTAAATGGTTCAATTTTCGATGCATAACGCATGGCTGGTGCCACTCCTGCCCGCTTTATCCTTCGTAATTATAGTTTTTTTAACGAGGCAGTGGAAAAGAATAAGCTCCATGGTGTGCGTAACCAGTATGGCGATGTCCTGCGGGATAGCTTCTCTGGCGGCTTATGGAGTTTTCACCAATCATGAGTTAACAGAAAAACCTTTGATTTATGCAACCAGATGGTTTTCTATGTCCGGCTTTAGAATTGACGTAGGGGTGCAGTTGGATCCGGTCTCAGCTATGATGATGTTTATGGTGACTTTGATAGCAACCCTTATATTCATTTACTCCACTGGGTATATGAAAGGGGAGCCGGGATATTCAGTGTTTTTTGCGTACCTCTCCCTTTTTGGGGCATCTATGCTGCTGCTGACCATATCTAGCAACTTACTCCAGATGTTTGTTGCTTGGGAGTTGGTGGGACTCTGTTCCTACTTGTTAATCGGTTTTTACACACACAAAGTATCGGCTAGGGAAGCAGCAAAGAAAGCTTTTATCACCTGTCGGGTGGCTGATTTTGGTTTGCTTTTGGGACTTCTCTCTTTGCAAATAGTATTTGGAACTCTAAATATTGCCGAGTTGTCAATGAAAATAAACAATTTTGAGCAGTACACAAGTCTAGGTGTTCTCACCTTGATAGCATTACTGGTCTTTATCGGCCCCATTGGTAAGTCAGGTCAGTTTCCGCTGCATGTTTGGCTGCCCAATGCAATGGAAGGTCCTACTCCTGTCAGTGCATTGATTCACGCTGCCACTATGGTGGTGGCAGGGGTCTATTTGATGGCCAGGACAATGTTCTTGTTTGTAGAGGTACCCCCTATAATGGATTTGGTTGCAGTAATAGGCGGGTTTACCGCTTTGTTTGCAGCTTCCATTGCAATTACCCAGCGGGATATCAAAAGAGTTTTAGCTTATTCCACCATAAGTCAGATCGGTTATATGATGCTGGCATTGGGTTTGGGTGCATTAACGGCTTCATTGTTCCATCTTTGGACTCATGCCTTCTTTAAAGCCTTAATGTTTCTTGGTGCCGGTTCTGTATTGTATGCCCTGCATCACAAAGGAGACATATGGCATATGGGTGGCCTGCTTAAAAAGATGCCCGTTACCGGATATACATTTATGGTGGGTTGTCTGGCAATAGCTGGCATTCCGCCCTTTGCAGGTTTTTGGAGTAAGGATGAGATACTTTTGGCAGCCTTTGATTCAGGTCATTATGTATTGTTTACTATGGCAGCGCTTACAGCTTTCATGACTGCTTTTTATATGTGGAGATTATTTTTCTTGGTGTTTACCGGTAGCGAAAATCATGGGGAGCAGCCTAAAGAATCTCCCAGAGCAATGACCTTACCCCTGGTGGTACTGGCTGTGTTTGCAACCCTAGGGGGGTTGATTGGTACTCCTTGGGCACCGATGTGGCAAGATAAAATCTTTTTTGGACATCCACACCATGCAGAGCCTAATTTTATGATTATGCTTGGTTCGGTGGTATTGGCGGTGGCCGGTATTTATCTAGCCTATAATCTCTATGGTATTGACAAGTCTAGAGCAGAAATTATGGCAAAAAAATATAATTTCTTCTGGAGATTATCATACAACAAGTTTTATGTGGATGAACTTTATTTATGGTTTACTCACACCATGGTGGATGGTGCAGCAAAGATACTGTATTTATTTGATGTCTACGTTGTGGATGGTGTTTTTGTGAATGGTATAGCTGCATTGACTAAATTATCCGGAGAAAAACTAAGAATTTTTCAGACTGGACGACTTCAAAACTATGCTTTAGTGTTTTTTCTGGGAGTATTATTTGTTGCAGTAATATTGGCTTTTACTGAACCATCTCTTCTGTTAGGTCTAAAAGGGGGTGTAAATTAGATGGAAAACTTCCCTATATTGACCGTTATAATTTTTGCACCTGTGATAAGTGCGATTATCATGGCCTTTATCCCCAGGGAGAGGGAGACAGCAATCAGAAGGGTTGCTGCTTCCGGTACCATTACCTCATTGGTGTTAACTCTGTATGTATATGCTATGTATGATGTGAAAGCAGCGGGATTGCAGTTTGTGGAAAATATCCCCTGGATTAAAGATTTAGGTGTCAGTTATTTCATGGCTGTGGACGGAATCAGTTTGGCAATGGTTTTATTGACTAATCTTGTGGGTGTTGCTGCAGTTTTTACTTCCTGGAGTATCGCCAACAGAAACAGAGAATTCTTTATCTTGGTCTGTCTGTTGATTTCAGGGTTGATGGGTACTTTTGTTGCTCATGATTTGTTTATATTTCTCTTGTTTTATGAGGTTTTTGTAATTCCCATCTATATTATGATTGTTGTATTTGGTACCACCAAACGTTTAACCAAAGAATATGCCGGGATGAAGCTGGTAATTTATTTACTGGTGGGATCCGGATTTTTACTGGCAGGGTTAATTGCTTTTTATGTAAAGTCTATAGCAATACTGGGAGAACCCAATATGAGTTTTGAGGCTTTGGCTACCGCAGGCAGACAGATGAGTGCTTTTGATCAAAAATGGATTTTTGCTCTAATGGCGCTGGGATTTTGCCCATTGGTTACAATGTTTCCTTTTCACTCTTGGTCTCCCGACGGTCATGCCGGTGCTCCCACTGCGGTATCAATGCTACACGCAGGGGTGTTTAAAAAAATAGGTGCTTACGGATTAATCAAGATTGCTTTTTCTTTCCTGCCCTTGGGTGGTATGTTTTGGGCTCCTTATTTGGCAGGTTTAGCTGTGATAGGTGTGGTTTATGCAGCTTTTAATGCCCTTGTTCAGAAAGATCTGAAATACATTGTGGGCTATTCATCTGTTTCCCATATGAATTATGTGATTTTAGCTATAGCGTCAACAAGTGCTGTGGGTTTCACAGGTGCAGTGGCAAATATGTTTGCCCATGGAGTTATGTCGGCAATGTTCTTCTCCGCTGTTGGTTTTATTTATAACAAAACCAATACCCGCTGGATACCTGACCTAGGTGGTTTAGCCAGACAAATGCCCAGGCTGGCTGTGGCCTTTATGGTGGCAGGTTTTGCAACGCTGGGTCTCCCCGGGCTTATAAGTTTTATTCCTGAGTTTACAATTTTCTTGGCGTCCTTTGAGGTTTATGGAGGATTGGCGGTTGTAGCTATTGCAGGAATTATAATAACTGCTCTATATGCACTGCGGGCAGGAGCCAACACATTATTTGGTCCTCCCAAAGAGGAGTTTAACCATCTGAAGGATATAAGAGGTACCGAACTTGTTCCGGTGCTGGTGCTGGGTATTGTAGTGGTGGTTGGAGGTCTTCTGCCTTCACTGCTCTTTGATATGGTGGACAGTGGAGTTACCCCGCTAATGAATCAAATCGATAGTGTGTTGAAGATAGGGGGGATAAGGTAATGCAGATGGATCTTACAGTTATTATTCCTGAAATAGCTATGGTTTTATTCGGAATAGCAACTCTAGTACTGGGGTTGTTAATGCCAAAAAAAGCGCTTTCAAAGCTGGGGTGGTTTGCCGCAATATCATTATTGGCAGTAATTGCCTTGGTGATTCTGGGGTGGAACAATACCGGCACACTTAGTGGGGATCTTTATTTTGTAGATCAATTCTCGCAATTTTTTAAAATAACTTTTTTAGTGGCAGCCTTTCTGGTGGTTTTGGGGTCCATGCAGTATGTGGATCAGCATTTGGGAGGTCAAAGTGAGTATTACAGTATATTAATCTTTGCCACTTTAGGAATGATGGTAATGGCTTCAGCTAATGACTTTATGACCATGTACTTGGGGTTGGAGTTAATGACCATTTCCTTTATCATCTTAGTTTGCTTCCGCCGCACCGAAGATAAATCCTTGGAAGCAGGCATGAAATATATTCTTTTGGCCGGGGTGTCTTCCGCAGTTCTTTTGTATGGATTGAGCTTTATATACGGCATAACGGGAACTGTAGTTATTACCGAAGTAGCGAAGGCATTGGCGGTTCAGCAAGTAATGCCCCTGCTAGTGGTGGGAGTAACTTTTGTTATTGCCGGTATGGGATTTAAGGTAGCCGCAGTTCCTTTCCATATGTGGGCACCGGATGTTTATGAGGGTGCTCCGACGCCCATTACCTCATTTTTAGCCATTGGCTCTAAAGCAGCTGCTTTTGCTGTTTTTATAAGGATTTTCGTTATAGGAATGTTTGGCCTTGCATTAGATTGGGGCTTATTGATTGCCATTTTAGCTGCTTTAACCATTGTTATAGGTAATTTGATAGCCATTGCCCAGACCAATATAAAAGCATTGTTGGCATATTCCAGTATTGCTCAAGCAGGTTATATTTTGGTGGGCATGGTTAATGCCTCTCATCAGGGAGTTAAAGCGATGATGCTGTATAGTTTCCTGTATATTTTTGCAATTGTAGGGGCTTTCACTGTGATAGCATACTATTATAATATTGCCGGCAGTGATGAAATAAAGGATTATGCAGGACTTGCTCAAAGGTCGCCCCTAATGGCTGCCGTTATGGTGGTTGCTTTAATGACTTTGGCAGGCATACCTCCCCTGGCAGGGTTCGTGGGTAAATTCTATTTATTTATGACTGTGGTTGAAAATTATCTTTGGTTAGCCATTATCGGTTTAGTGATGAGCATGGTTTCGGTGTACTATTACTTAATGGTGGTACTGGTGATGTATCGGGATAAACCAAAGGATGCGAGCCCCATTATAATAAGTATGCCGGTGAAAGTTACATTATTGGCTACGATGATAATATCGTTCTTCCTGGGTATATATCCCGGCCCGTTGGCAGAGTTGGTTAACAGTGCTTCATTATCTTTCTTTCTGCATTAAATGCTAAAGAAAGATAATGAAGGTTCATTAGGAAGGAAACTTGAATCATAGATAGAATATCTAGTAGATGTTAGGATAGTTATATCATGAGGAGGAGAATATAGTGCCTAAAATGTATTACGATGATGATGCTGATTTAAGCATCCTGAAGGGTAAAACAGTTGCTGTTATCGGATATGGGAGCCAGGGGCATGCCCAGGCTCAAAACTTAAGGGACAGTGGACTTGATGTGGTGGTGGGACTGCGTAAAGGCAGT
This sequence comes from uncultured Peptococcaceae bacterium, assembly GCA_964530215.1. Taxonomy (GTDB): domain Bacteria; phylum Bacillota; class Desulfotomaculia; order Desulfotomaculales; family Desulfocucumaceae; genus JAAXTT01. Next base: position 22,752 of record CAZHAJ010000001.1, read on the forward strand.
AAATCATGGCCTGTGGCTGAGTCGGACGGGCTTAAAGTAATGACTGTGGCTGAAGCTGCAGCAGCAGCGGATTTAATACAAATATTGCTTCCCGATGAAATACAGGGTTCTGTTTACCGTCAGGAAATTTTGCCCCATCTAAAGCCAGGCAATGCACTGGTGTTTTCTCATGGATTTAATATTATTTATAATCAAATCATTCCTCCAACAGATGTTGATGTTTTTATGGTGGCCCCCAAGAGTCCCGGTCATTTGGTGCGCCGTATGTACACCGAAGGAAAAGGTGTACCCGGTCTGGTGGCTATTCATCAAGATGCCAGCGGTAACGCCTATGGCACAGCTTTGGCCTATGCAAAGGGCATAGGCTGCACCCGGGCGGGGGTAATCGAAACCACCTTCAGGGAAGAAACCGAGACCGATCTTTTCGGTGAGCAGGCAGTGCTTTGTGGCGGTATCAGTGCACTTATTAAAGCCGGTTTTGAAACATTGGTGGAAGCCGGATATGAGCCTGAAATTGCATATTTTGAATGTCTCCATGAGGCAAAATTGATTGTTGATTTGATTTATGAGGGCGGTATTTCCATGATGCGTTATTCCATAAGTGATACCGCAGAGTACGGAGATGTTACCAGAGGCCCAAGGATTATTAACGACAGTGTAAAATCTGAAATGAAAAAGATATTGGAAGAAGTTCAAAACGGTACCTTCGCAAAAGAGTGGATGTTGGAAAACCAAGCTAACCGTCCACATTACAATGCCTTGGTAAACAGAGATAAAAATCATCCCATTGAGAAAGTGGGAGCAGAGCTTAGGGCAATGATGCCTTGGATGAAGAAATAGTTGCAGAAAGATCAGAAGTCAGAATTCAGAATCCAGAATTAAGAAGTGACTTTCTGTCAATTGTTGGGGTAGGCCCCACAAATGGAGAGTAAATATGTTAGATAGAGAGATTGATGTTTTTGTATATCAATCTCTCTTTTTTATCAAAAAATACACGTAAATGTAGGCTGGGGGTGCGGATTTCAGTCCGGACAAATGGATTCTGACTTCTGTATTCCTCTGAATTTCTATGTCCATCACAGTTGGTTTAATTATAATTAATCAGTCATTAATTGATACCAATGACTGAATCTCCAGTTCCGGATGACGTTCCAGTTCCACCAGTTTATCTCCAATTCTAACCACCGGTCTGCATGGATTATTTCTGTTTGACATCACAATTTGACCTTTGCTCCCGTCACTTAAAGCTACAAATTCACCTACGTAACATTCTGCAGTGCGATCACAGAAGGAGAAAAGGATCTTTGTGTCCAATAACCCAAGATTTTCATTTTTCAGTACTTCCAGCACTTTGAAGGGACATCCTTGTCCTTTTTCGGCCATTTCGCTGGTTAATTTGTCAAAGGTATCTGCCACTGCCACAAGCTTGGCAACTTGTGGTATTTTTTCGTCCTTGAGGCCATTGGGATAACCTGAGCCATCGATGCGTTCGTGGTGAAGCAGTGCTCCCAGACAGACATCTTCGTGAAAACCGGAGTTTTTTAAAATTTCATAGCCAATTTTAGTATGGCTCTCATAATCATCCTGTTCTTTAAAAGAACGTTGGATTTTATATAATATATCGGGATTTAATCTTGTTTTACCAACGTCATGAAAGAGTCCCGCCACAACATAATCTTTGCTAATATCTTCCGGAAAACCAAGCCAACGGCAGATTACTCCACAGATCAGAGATACATTAATACTGTGGTTATATGTGTTTTTATCAAGTTGAAGTACATGAGCCAGCGTAGGTATAAGATCATAGGCGGCTTTTGGCTTACTTAAAAGAGAGCCGGGAATATCATATGCTTCATCGATTGTCACCGGGTTTCCACTGATTACCGCTTTAATCAGGTCTTCTGATTCTTCATTTGTTTTAATGTAAAGGTCTTTTATCTCTAAAATTTCCTCAGGACTTATAGTGGGCCAGAAATTTGACGTGTCTTCTTGGGGCCTGTCCACTGAGACACTGGAATAACCAAGTCTTTTAATTATTTTTATATTTTCCTCTGTAAGAACTGCACCACTGGAAAGTAAAAGGATTTTGTTTCTATTGTAAATATCTTCGTTTAAACGCATTCCCGGCTTTAATTCTTCAGTCATCCGGACTATAGCCAATATATACCCCCCCTATTCTTTAAAGTTAAACTCATTTTCTAATACAGAAACAACTAAATGTTCAATCTTATCTGCAGTGGCTTCGACGTTGGGATAAAATTCATGGGATAAATTTTCATTTCTAATTTTTAAACTTTTTTTAACTTTTTCAAATATATCCATAAAAAATTCCTGCTTTAAAGACTTGTTCTGTTCCCCCAGTTGGTGCATTTTAGGGAAAGCCTGCATTATTCCGACATATCCAACGGTATTGGATAAAACGGATTGCTTTGGATTATCCCATTCTTCCGGGAAAACAGCTTTGATAGCGTTAAACAGGTTAAAGAGAATTTTGTAAATATATTCATCTTTTTCAGCTATGAAGTAACGCCTCAAAGGAAGAGACGGGTCTTCCTTAAGAGGAGTGTTCCTTTTTATCTTCATCATGTCAGTCTCGGGATCATTGGATATGAGAGAGATAAGATGTTGTGCAAATAGCCCTTGGGAAAGCTTTGAAAGTTTTCCTTCTCTGCTGCCCAGCATTTTTAGCCTCTTATAAAAAGCTGATTTTTCGTCCGCATTAAGCAATCGGGCTATATGATGACAGGTCTTTTGGGGGCTTCTCTTATCTGAGAGATTAAAGAGTTTATACAATAATGACATAGAGAATTGGGTTTGCTTACTGTTGATAATGGAAAATACATATGCCTTCTCTTCTTCGGTTAATCCAAACATAAAAACCACAGGCATTACAAAGTCATCAACATGCTCGGACTCTTTAATACCCAAAAGTCTGTGCTGTCCGTCAATCACTTCACCGATCACTTTCCCGTCGTCTATTTCCAGTATGTTGTTTTCGAAAAGAAAGCTGGAGATATCTTCGGTTACAGCTATAATTATTGGGGTGGGAAAGGTTGCGTCCGGGTCTGCACAGTAGATGGAAATATCATGGACACATTTAGATGATCCATTTGAATAGTTACAGTCTGAATCAAACTGTCTCCTAGAAAAATTTGATATTTCAGCTATTCTTAATATGGTTCTGGCTTCCAGTGCACTGATATAGAAAGTGCCTATGGGCTGAGTTACTCTTATAAAAGGAATTAGTTTTTTCAAATTTCTATGCCTCCTTCGATAACGTTATCAATATTACTGGCATTAACCTTCAATTTGTTTACGTTTTTATTATCTGCTAAATGAAAAAAATCCATTTCGTGTTTATCAAGGTTTTTAACTGCAAAAATATAAATACTTAAAGCAATGGACAGTAAGTAAAAAATAATCTGAATATATCCGTCAGTTTTACTGTATACGTGTGAGGTTAAATTACCTTTGAAAATAGTAATTGCATACTCAGCAGACATAAATATAACCAGTATAAAAGCCAAAATCCATGAACCTATCTGATATCTTTTAAATAAAGTTGTTTCATTGCTGTTTAGGTATTGGGTAAATCCGTCATAAAGGGCTATTCCCAATATTGAAATTGAGAAAATATAGAAGTTTCCGTTTACCAGATTGGTGAAAATGTTTTTTTCCAAACCGATATTGTAGTTGACAAGTAATGACAGGATAATTCCAAACTGACCAATAACAATTACCACTGCCACCCAAAGTAAAAAAGTGAAGGACTCCTTTTTAATAACTTGATACGGACTGAAAACATAGAACAATATTCTTAGAGTAAATCTCTTAATATCCCTTAAAAAATTAACTATAAAAATAAAAGGCCATGCTAACATTCCTAAAAAGCTTTTTGATTTCATATAAACCTCCGGTATTTTTGAAGATTATATTAAAGGTAATTATACCATTGTCAGAGCATTATATACAGTCTAATAAATCTATACAACACAGGTAATAGGTTGTATTTATAATACTTCTAATTATTACTGAACTCTATAGGCCTGTAGTCTTAATTTACAGATTCTCTGTTCTTCAGGCGGAGTCTTTTGTGCTTAAAGATTAATTTAAAAAAATTAATCTGTTTTACGGTACTGAAGGGCTTCGGCTAAATGTTCTATTTTTACATTTTCACTTTGATTTAGATCAGCGATGGTTCGAGCGATCTTTAAAACCTTATTATGAGAACGGGCACTCATTTTTAATTGTTTAAATGAAGATTTTAGCAGGCTTTTTGCTTCATTGGTAAGATTGCAATATTTCTGAATATCATCTCCGTTCATATGGGCATTGCACCGAATGTGGGAGCCGGCAAACCTCTCAGTCTGTAATTTTCGTGCTTGTAACACCCTTTTCTTAACAGCCTCAGACCCTTCTGAAGGAAGGGCTTTGCTTAATTCGTCATAAGACAAAGGAGGTACATTTATCACAATATCAATGCGGTCTAAAATGGGCCCAGAAATTTTTCCCATGTATTTGGAAATTTGCAAAGGAGTGCATTGGCAATTTTTAAGAGGGTCTCCGTAATAGCCGCAAGGACAGGGGTTACATGCCCCCACCAAAGTAACTCTGGCAGGGAAGGTGACGGATGCATGGACGCGGGTAATGGTTATCACCCCATCCTCTAAGGGTTGCCTTAATGCTTCTAGGCAGTTTTTATTAAACTCGGGCATTTCATCTAAAAATAAAATTCCGTTGTGGGCAAGGCTTATCTCACCCGGGCGGGGTATCTTACCTCCCCCCACCAGGGAAACGGAAGATGCGCTGTGGTGCGGTGCCCGAAATGGACGATTGCTTATAAAGCCAGATTGAAGGAGGCCGGTAAGGCTGTATATTTTTGTGGTTTCAAGAGCTTCCTCGAAAACCATATCGGGCAATATTCCGGTTAAGCAACGAGCTAGCATGGTCTTTCCGGATCCGGGACTGCCCACCATCAGTAGATTATGACTGCCGGCTGCAGTCACTTCCAAAGCTCTTCGGGCTGCCATTTGTCCGCGGACTGTGGATAAATCGATGGAAATTTCCCCGTTTGGGTTTGAAGTTTTTTTAGGCTCGGATTTATGCGGGGGGATGTTTGTTTCTCCTTTTAGAAAGCTGACCAGCTGATATAGCGAGGAGATGGGAAAAACCTCTGATTTAATAGATAAAGCTGCCTCATCGGCATTTTCTGAAGGCACTACAACCGATACCTGACCGCTTTCATATGCAGCTATTACATTGGGAAGAACTCCGTTTACACCCCTTACTCCTCCGTTTAACGATAGCTCCCCGATAAAGACATACCTGCTACACACCAACGGATCCAATTGGTCGGTGGCTGCAAGAATGCCTACAGCAATGGCAAGGTCGTACATAGAGCCTTCTTTTTTTATATCAGCTGGTGCCAGATTAACTGTTATTCTTTTCAGAGGGAATTCAAAATCTGAGTTTCTGATGGCTGATCTTACTCTTTCCCGGGATTCCTTCACCGATACATCGGGAAGTCCTACAAGATCAAAACAAGGCAACCCATTGGAGACGTCAACTTCTACTTTAATTAAGTTTCCCTCTAATCCGTTAAGGGCTGTGCTTTGGGTTATTGCAAGCAAATATCTGACCTCTTTGTTAAAATTAGCCGTAAAATATCTGGGCTTGCAACATAATTCTGCATAATGATAAAAGAACCTGCAGTGCAAGGTGCTAAAGTACCAAAAGGCTATAAAAAAATGCTGTTTGGTGCTTATTTTGGTTTGAAACTGTACAAACTTTTGGAACTTTGCATTTTATGGTGAGTCATTTATGTTATGGTTATCTAAAATGCGTTGGGTATGTGTTCAATTTTTTTTGCAATGCCATCTGACATCATTGTCACTGCAACAACATCAAAACGTACCGAGATATTTTTTAAGTTTTGGGACGCAAGATATAACACAGCCAACTGTCTTATCTTTTTTTGCTTTTTAAAGTTTATACTTTCAACAGGTTTTATATAAGCATCAACGGCAACTGTTCTTACCTCTATGAATACAAGGCTGTCTTTGTGTTTGGCAATTATGTCCAACTCGCCCAGTTTGCATCGGAAATTTCTATTTATTATTTTAAAGCCTAATTTACTAAGATATTCAGCTGCCGCATCTTCCCCCATTTTGCCTAAGGTTAGCCTAGATTTTGTCATGGCAGTCTCCTTGTTGGTTAATTTAGGTGATTAATTCTTGAAATGCCTGAAAAATCCTGCATACCTTTTGTTTTAAGGCGATGGCTTTGTGATGGAGATTACATCTTTAATAAATAGCTTTTAATTATTGAAATTCTTCACGTTGCTTATCAGCAATGCCTCTTATATAATCTTGATTAATGAATGATTGTGGGGGTAAGATGAATAGACACAGTAAGTGGCAGGTCAGAACTGCCGATCCTATTTTAACTTATATATTGGAAAAAGATCTGAATATATCTTCAACGTTAGCAAAATTATTGATCAACAGGGGCATATCCACTGCGGATCAGGCCGAGTTCTTCTTTAACGGAGGCTTAGGCGATATGTTCGATCCATTCTTGATGGCGGACATGGATAAAGCTGTACATAGAATAGGGACTGCCATCGGCAGTCAGGAGAAAATACTTGTTTACGGAGACTATGATGCTGACGGGATCACAGCCACTGCCTTATTGGTAAAGACATTGAGAAGTCTTGGTGCACAGGTGGGATACTATATACCTGACCGTATGGATCAGGGCTACGGTTTGCATATTGATGTTTTATCCTGGGCAGGTCAGCAGGATTATAATCTTGTAGTGACAGTGGATTGCGGTGTCACTGCTTTGGAGGTAATTGAGCAGAATAAGGCACAATGTGGTCCGGATGTCATAATAACAGATCATCATGAAACACTGGATGATATACCCGATGCCGAGGCCGTCCTAAATCCCAAAAGGAAGGATTGCAATTACCCTTTCAAAGAATTAGCCGGAGTTGGAGTTGCACTTAAATTAGCCCAGGCATTGTTTATACATTTTGGAAAATATAAGGACAGTTGGATTTCCTATCTTGATTTAGCTTGCCTGGGGACTGTGGCAGACATAGTGCCACTCCACAGTGAGAACAGGATAATAGTAAAACATGGCTTGCCGGCGTTATTCAATACCGGCAATGTGGGAATCAGTGCATTAATGGATGTATCTGGGCTGAAATCCGGAGTACCGGATACCCGGGAGGTGGGATTTGCTCTGGTGCCCAGAATAAATGCCGCCGGCAGGATCGGGGATCCGTCTCAGGCAGTTAAACTTTTGTTGACAGAGGATAGTCACGAGGCTGCCGAGTTGTCGATGCTGCTTCATAAAAATAATCAGGAAAGGCAAAAAATTGAAAGTCTGGTTCTGGCAGAAGCCATGGGTATGCTGGATGGTGATCCTGATCTGGCTAACCAACAGGTTATTGTATTGGCTTCTGCAAATTGGCACTCCGGTGTAGTGGGGATAGTGGCTTCTCGTTTGGCGGATAGATATTTCCGGCCTGTACTGCTGATAGCATTAGAGGATGGAGAAGGTAAGGGATCGGGTAGGAGTATACCCGGGCTTAACCTTTATAAAGCATTGGGTTCTTGTAAAAAGATTTTAACTAAATTTGGGGGTCATGCCCAAGCGGTGGGTTTTTCGGTATCTGCAGAAAATGTAGACAAGCTCCGTTATGATATCAATGATTATGCACAAAGAAATGTTAGCGAAGATATTTATACTCCCGGAATTATATTTGACGCAGAAGTATCCCTGGCAGAGATTGATGAAATATTGGTTGATGAAATTAAGCATATGGCTCCCTTTGGTCACTGCAATCCGGATCCGGTTTTAGCTTGTACCGAAGCAACATTGGTTTCTTGCCGAGAAATCGGCAAAAATGGCGGTCATCTGAAAATGGTTGTTCGGGATCGGGAGACAATATTGGATGCCATTGCTTTTAGAATGGCCTCTTGTATGGATGAAATAGCAGCTTCTTCTGAGGTTGACCTTGCTTTTTTTCCATCTATTAATCTGTGGCAGGGCAGACGTAATCTTCAACTTGAAATAAAAAATATAAGACCGTCCGGAGATGGCTTTGCAAGTGACTTGCAGCAATTCTGCAATTATTCTTACTTAAGGGATATCCCCGGTTTTTCGGAGGCTGAAGGTTTATTAAAAAAAATGGGGTCCCTGGCTTTTATCCCGGAATGGGGTGTTGCTCTTCTGCACAGTTATAAGCAGTGTTCTCACTTCTTTATGCTTAATGAAAGCTACCTGGATAGTTATAGGGTGAAAGACCTTGGCATCGGAAGTCAGAACGCCAATATGCCGCATATCTTAGATGAACAGAAAATTCCCTGCAAATGGTCTTACCTAAAGTTGCTACTTAACCATGAGGGGAGCGGCAGTCTGATTTTGGTGAATTCTGCAGCAAGAGCTATGGAAACTGCGATTTTTTTAAATCACTCCGGAATAAATGCTGCTTACTACCATTTAGGTATGGATTCACAAAAAACTACTTCTTTTAAGGAATGGTTTGAAGCCGGCAAGGGGGTACTGGTATCTACCTATATGGCCTGGGATGAGTTGGGGATCACACCCGGAAAAGTTTTTTTGTTTCAGCCTCCTCACAGTGCCGGAGCTATACAGGCTTTTATTGCTAATGGGATTGAGTGTGTCAGTCTGTTTGGAAACAATGATTTAAGGTCATGTTTAAACAGTTTAGAGGCAGTTGCCCCTGACCGAGAAAAATTAGTTCATTTTTATAATATAATAAGAAACCAGAAAAAATCAATTAATCCAAGAGATTTGGTGGATATCCTTCGCCAGAGGAGCCGCCTTGCCCATGCGGATATAAATACCATAGCCTATGGATTGGCGGTTTTTTCTGATATAGATTTAATAAAGTATACAATTAGGGGCAGCGGGCTTGAGATAGAGTTTAACTCGGTAGAAGGTAAAAAAGATTTAAATGATTCCCTCATATTTCGTACAGGCCAAAATGTTGCAGGGGTTATCAAAAAATGGTGGACCGGCAAATAATGTTTTATAATAGTAGAAATTGACTATGGCAGTGTCAGCATTGATAACTGCGGCTAGGAAGATGGCTATGACTTTGGATGATGTTATTCAAAGATTGATGAGCTATAATTCGGGAGCAGATGTTTCACTGTTGCGCCGTGCTTATGATTTTGCCGAAAAGGCACATACCGGGCAAAAGCGTATTTCAGGTGAGGCTTATATAACTCATCCCCTTTCTGTAACCATGATATTGGCAGAGCTGGAAATGGACCTGGACACTTTGTTGGCAGGACTGCTTCATGATGTGGTGGAGGATACCGATATTTCTTTGGAGCAGCTTGCCAAGGAATTCGGAATAGAAGTTGCCCAACTGGTGGACGGTGTTACAAAGCTGGGGAAATTTGAGTTTAAGTCGAAGGAAGAGCATCAGGCGGAAAATCTGCGCAAGATGCTTTTGGCTATGGCAAAAGATATTAGGGTTATATTGATTAAGCTGGCAGACCGTCTCCATAATATGCGCACATTGGATGTTTGTTTTGAGGAAAAGAGAAAAGAGATTTCCCAGGAAACTCTTGAAATATATGCTCCGTTGGCTAACAGATTAGGCATCTATCATCTTAAGTGGGAGTTGGAAGATCTCTCCTTTCGACACATGATGCCGGAGAAATATTATGAGTTGGCCGAACTCATTTCTAAAACCAGAGATAAACGTGAAGAAAATATAGCCAGTGCCATTAAAATACTAGATGAAAAACTCACTTCCATGGGGATTGAGGCAGATATTAAAGGCCGTCCCAAGCACCTTTACAGCATTTATGAGAAAATGCAGGAGCAGCAGAAAGATTTTAATGAAATCTATGACGTTATGGCTGTCAGGATTGTGGTAAATACCGTTAAGGATTGCTATGCGGCATTGGGTACAGTGCATACCCTTTGGATACCGATACCCGGCAGATTTAAAGATTATATCGCAATGCCTAAAACAAATATGTACCAGGCTTTGCACACGTCAGTCGTGGGTCCCCAGGTGGAGCCGCTGGAAATACAGATTCGAACTTATGAAATGCACCGTACCGCAGAATACGGAATAGCGGCTCATTGGAGATATAAGGAAGGTGGGAAAGAGGATAAAGTTTTAGATAATAAACTTGCTTGGCTGCGTCAACTGTTGGAATGGCAGCATGACCTTAGGGACGCCAAGGAATTTATGGAAACTTTAAAAGTAGACCTTTTTACCGATGAAGTTTTTGTTTTTACCCCAAAAGGAGATGTCTTTGATCTTCCGGCAGGATCGGTACCGCTGGACTTTGCCTATCAAATTCACACGCAGGTAGGGCATAATTGTGTGGGAGCCAAAGTAAATAACAGATTGGTGCCCCTGGATTACAAGCTAAAAAACGGTGACATTGTTGAGATAATTACTTCAAAACAATCACAGGGACCCAGTCGTGACTGGCTTAATGTTGTTCAGACACCTCATGCAAGAAATCGGATACGTCAGTTTTTCAAAAAAGAGAAAAAAGATGAAAATGTTGTCAAAGGGCGGGATATGCTGGAGAGAGAAGCCAAAAGGCTGGGTATTGAGTCCGAGTTATTAAAAGGTGAACGCCTTTTGGAGGCAGGACGTAGATATTCTTTGTTAACCGCAGAAGATATATATGCTGCCATTGGGGAAGGGGTTGTTACAGCTACCCTTATATTAAACCGTATTAAAGAGTCTATGGCTGACACCAAAGGAGTCCTGCCGTTAAAATATAAGTCCTTAATAAATGAACCTAAAAAGATTGCTTGGGGCAAACCTACCCAAGGAGTCAGGGTAAGGGGTATTGACAATTTACTTATTAGGCTGTCCCAGTGCTGCAATCCTATACCCGGTGATTCCATTATTGGCTATATTACCAGGGGCAGAGGGGTATCGGTGCATAGAGATGACTGTCGAAACGTCATCGGTCTGAAGGAATCTGGTGACCCTCGTCTTGTGGAGGTTGATTGGGATGATCATTCCAATGCACCTTTTCTGGTCAAGCTTGAAATAGCAGCGGAAGATCGTTCAGGGATGCTAAGTGATATACTGGAAGTGTTGGTGGATATGAAGATAAATGCCAGTTCTGTTGTTGCCAGGGGGCGCAAGGACGGAGCTGTTATTGAAATGACTTTAGAACTGAAAAGCAAATCCCAGCTTGAATTGATAATTAATAAAATTGCCATGGTTAGGGATGTCTACGGAGTTAAAAGAACAAATTAATAAAGAAAAACAACGATATATAACATGATGTTTCAATCAACAAGGATGTGTATTTTTTGAGAGCAGTGGTTCAAAGAGTTTCACGGGCATCTGTGTCAGTTGAACAAGAAACAGTGGCCAAAATCGATAGAGGTGTTGTTATTTTATTAGGGGTTGGTGGTCAGGATGGAGATGAGGATGCCCGTTACCTAAGCGATAAGATAGCAAATTTACGGATATTCGAAGATCAGGATAACAAACTTAATTTATCGTTGATTGATGTAGGGGGCCAAGCTTTGGTGGTCTCACAGTTTACACTGTTTGGAGACTGTCGGCATGGCAGGAGGCCCGGTTTTTCAGAAGCTGCCCCCGCTCATGTCGGTAAGGAATTATATCAGACCTTTATTGTTAATCTAGAGAAAACAGGCATACCTGTAGCCACCGGTATTTTCCGCGCAAATATGCAGGTGGAAATTATTAATGACGGTCCGGTGACGATATTGTTAGACAGCAAGAAGCTTTTTTAGTTAAGTATAGAATTTGGCAAAACTTTGGGACAGGCAGTTTCGGTCCCATAATTTAATGTGGGAGGGATATTTTTGATTTTTACAAAATTATCGGTTGGACCTATGGACAATAATTGCTACATAATAGGCTGTGGGGAAACTATGGTGGCAGCAGTGGTGGATCCCGGAGCAGAAGGTGAAAGGATAATAAGTAAATTGAAGGAATTAAAGTTGGACTGCCAATACATTATTTTGACTCATGGCCATGCCGACCATATAGGGGCATTGCAGCAGGTTAAAAAAGCTACAGGAGCACAAACAGTGATCCATATCGATGATTCAGAGATGCTCACCGATCCGGTAAAAAACCTTTCGTATTTTACCGGTGCCAAATTGGGGGCAGACCCTGCTGATAAGCTGTTGCAGGAAGGTGATGTCATACAGGTGGGAAAGGTGGATTTAAAGATAATTCATATTCCCGGGCATACACCGGGAGGTATGTGCATTTTAGTGGAGGATAAATTAATAACAGGGGATACTTTATTTGCCGGGGGGATTGGGCGATCAGATTTTCCGGGAGGGAGCCATGAAGCTTTAGTTGCTTCAATTAAGGAAAAACTTTTTAGTCTGCCTTCTGAAACAAAGGTTTACCCGGGACACGGCCCTTCATCCACTATCGGAGAAGAAAAACGGAACAATCCCTATTTTTAGGTTATTCCGTTTATGTAGGAGTCACAAAAGATATTGTATTTAAAAGACAAGGCACTCAGTGTTTACAGTTTTTGCAGCTGCAAGAGTGTTTATGTCCTTTATGGGGTTTTAACCCCATGCCTGAGAAACTGTCAACAATTTGAGCTTTTATTCCTTTTAGATAAATTTGACGAAGCCGGTGCTGTTCAGCCTTTTCTTCGTCAGTTAAACCTGTGGACCTTTGTTTTCTTGCTAGCCGGTTAATTTCTGCTACCAAATCTGTGCTAATCATTAATCATCACCCACAATTATTATAGCACAGGATGATTCGGTTACACTACTGTTGACAATAATTGTGAAATTGCATAAAATTTTGTACGTACCAAAATATTTAGCTTAAGGGAAATAAATCAAAGCAATGATCAGGACCAGTAAGTGAGTATTTGCTGTATAGGGAAGAAGGGTCAAAGACTGTAAGCCCTTCCACTGCAAGATCACTGAATGACCCCTGGGAGTGGTTTTTTAAAAAGGCGGAATGTAAAGCCCCGGATAACAAAACCCGAATAGCCTGCGTTAAAGGCGTATTGGAGCGGGACATTATGTCCAATCAGGGTGGCACCGCGGGTAACTCTCGTCCCTGACCTTATATAAGGTCGGGTATGAGAGTTTTTATTTAGATATTAAACCTCATATGGGAGGATAAAAATGCTTACAAATAGACCAAGGGGAACAGCTGATATACTGCTGGATGAAGCCAATCGATGGAGATATGTGGAAAAAATATTTCAGAAGGTGTGTTGTGAGTATAATTATCTGGAGATAAGAACCCCGATATTTGAGCATACAGAATTATTTGAGCGGGGAGTCGGTGACACCACCGATATTGTGGAAAAGGAAATGTACACTTTTTTTGACAGGGGAAACCGTAGCATAACTTTAAGACCGGAGGGTACTGCACCAGCAGTAAGGGCGTATTTGGAGAACAAGCTTTCATCAGGTCCTCAACCTGTGAAGTTATGGTACTGTGGCCCGATGTTTCGTTATGACAGACCACAAGCCGGCAGACTAAGACAGTTTCACCAGTTGGGTGCTGAGGTAATCGGTTCAGACGATCCCGCAGTGGATGCTGAGCTAATGATTATGCTGATGGATTTCTATGACAGATTGGGCCTTAAGGACTTGGAGTTGCAGATAAACAGTGTGGGCTGTCCCAACTGCAGGAATGAATTGTGGACCAAGCTACAGGATTATTTCAAACCTGTTCAGGACAAGCTTTGCAATAACTGTCGTAGCAGGATGCATAAAAATCCGTTAAGAATACTGGATTGCAAAGTGGAAACTTGCGGTGCTGTGGGGAGAAATGCTCCCACCACCTTGGATTATCTCTGTCAAAGCTGCAATGAGCATTTTATTAAGGTGCAAAATTATCTTGAGCAGGCAGAAGTCAGATATATCATCAACAATAGGCTGGTTCGGGGTCTTGATGATTATACTCATACGGCTTTTGAAATTTCTGCTCCGGAAATCGGGGCTCAAAGTTCCATCGGCGGGGGTGGAAGGTATAATGGTTTGGTGAAGTCAATTGGTGGGCCCGCAGTCCCTGGTGTAGGATATGCCTTGGGTTTTGAAAGAATATTGCTGGCGATGGAAAAACAGAATATTTCCGGGATCACTGCAGCCGGACCCAGTGTTTTTATAGCAGTTGCTGATGAAGCGGGCAGCAATAGCGCCTTTGCTGTTATGAAGTCACTTCGTTCTAAGGGAATCAGTGCTGATAAAGACTATATGGGCAGGAGCTTAAAGGCTCAAATGAAATATGCTGGGAAAATTGGATGTCGGTTTGTGATAATCTTGGGTGCTCAAGAGTTGTCCAAAGGTGTGGCGGCAGTTAAGGATATGCACAGCGGTAATCAATTTGAGCTGTCTGCCGAAAGAATAGCTGAGGAAATTGAAAAAATAATATAGCTAATGAGGTTTTGGGAGGGTTTTTAATGGAAGAGAGTATGGGAAGCTTGAAAAGAAGTCATATGTGCGGAGTTCTTCGTGAAGATCACATGGGACAAGAAGTTGTTCTTATGGGATGGGTTCAAAGAAGACGCGATCATGGCGGGCTAATTTTTGTGGACCTCAGGGATCGTACAGGTGTGGTGCAGTTGGTTTTTAACCAAGAAGTTGACGTTGAGGCTTTTAATAAGGCAGAGATTATAAGAAATGAGTATGTTTTGGCAGTGGTGGGTACAGTAATTAAAAGGCCAGAAGGCACTGAAAATCCTGCACTTCCAACAGGTTTTGTGGATGTAGAGGTTAAAGAGGTGAAAATTCTTAACAGGGCTAAAACTCCTCCCTTTTACATAGAAGACGGGGTGGAGGTGGATGAAAATATTCGGCTGCGGTATCGTTATCTTGATTTGCGGCGTCCTGAAATGTACAACGCCATGAAACTTCGCCATCGTGCCTCAAAGGCAGCTAGGGACTATTTAGACCAAAATGGTTTTTTAGAGCTGGAGACTCCCATGTTAACAAGAAGCACTCCTGAGGGCGCCAGGGATTACTTGGTTCCCAGTAGACTGAATCCTGGAAAATTTTTTGCTTTACCCCAGTCCCCTCAACTTTTCAAGCAAATGCTTATGGTGGCCGGAATGGACAGATATTTCCAAATAGTAAGATGTTTTAGGGATGAAGATTTAAGGGCTGACAGACAACCGGAGTTTACCCAGATAGATTTGGAGATGTCTTTTGTGGATGTAGAGGATATTTTGTCCTTAATGGAGGAAATGATTCAATATATTTGCAGGGAAACAGTAGGATTGGAGCCATCATTGCCTTTTCCACGCATTTCATATCAGGAAGCCATGGACCGTTTCGGTTCAGATAAACCCGATACCAGGTTTGGTATGGAAATCCGGGATATATCCGATGTTGCCGGAACATGTGGTTTTAAGGTGTTTACATCAGCGGTGGAGAGCGGAGGTCAGGTAAGAGGCGTTAATGCTAAAGGCTGTGGGGATTATAGCAGAAAGGAAATTGATGATCTTACAGCTTATGCAGGAATCTTTGGTGCAAAAGGTCTGGCATATTTTATTGTGGGTGCCGGAGGGACGGTAAAGACCCCCATTGCAAAGTTTTTCAATCAGGAAGAAATAAATGTGATTCTGGAGCGACTGCAGGGAGATGAGGGTGATTTACTGCTTTTTGTAGCTGATAATCCGGAAACAGTGGCATCATCATTAGGGAATTTAAGGCTTCATTTGGCACAGAAAAATTGCTTAATTCCCAACGATAAGTTTAATTTCCTTTGGGTAATGGATTTTCCTTTATTGGAGTTTGATCAGGAGGAAAAAAGATATACCGCTAAGCACCATCCCTTTACTTCACCAGTGGAGGAAGATCTGGATTTGTTGGAGTCTAATCCTGCCCAAGTAAGGGCTAGAGCATACGATATGGTACTCAATGGTATGGAAATAGGAGGGGGCAGCATCCGGATACATCGCCGGGATGTACAGGAAAAGATGTTTAATGCTCTGGGCATGAGTGAGGAAGAGGCCGATGAAAAGTTTGGTTTCTTATTGGAAGCTTTTGAGTTTGGAACTCCCCCCCACGGAGGTATTGCTTTTGGTTTGGATCGCTTGGTTATGCTGTTGGCGGATAAAAAGTCCATCAGAGATGTTATACCATTCCCCAAAACGGCAAGCGCCACCTGTCTTCTTACTGATGCGCCCGGGGGTGTTGACTTAAATCAGCTTAAGGAGCTGCACATTAAATCCGACATAAAGTTAAAAACTGAGAAAAAATAACTTTAAATTAGCAAAAATAGGACTTGTACACTACTTGCGTAGCTTATAGAAATATGCTAACATGATTTTAGAAAAGCAGGTTACCCTGCGGTGTTCGTATAAGCTTGGGAGTTTAAAACCAACACTTAAACATTGGGAGTCTAACTCTGGTTGTGGCATGTAAGCCTTTTTTGGTAACATAAAGCAGTCAGGAGGACACCCACCTATTTTAGAATAGGTTATAAACTTTTAGTTTTTACGGCACGTGTGGGGTGTTATGCTTGGAGCGCAAAACTATCGATCTTATGTGTTAAGGTCGATAGTTATTATTTTACTGCTTTATGTTATTAATTATAAAATAGGTTTAAGATAACTGGTTAGCTGCCGTTGTTTTTGGAGTGGAGCGTATAATGGAAGAAAGGTTTGGTAGGACCAAACTATTGATTGGCAATGAAGGCTTAGAGGTTTTAAACAATAGTATTGTAGCTGTTTTTGGCTTAGGAGGAGTTGGCTCTTATGCTGCTGAAGCCTTGGCTAGGGCCGGAGTGGGCAATCTAATTTTAGTGGATTATGATTTGGTGAATGTCAGTAACATTAATCGGCAGTTGCACGCAATGGATGACACGTTGGGTGTTTTTAAAACCCATCTTATGCTTAAAAGAATTAAAGGTATTAATTCAGAGGCAAAGGTTATCATTCATTCCAGAAGATATACCTTAGAAGATAGAGAGAGCTTTTTTACTGTTAAACCTGATTATGTAATAGATGCCATTGATGATGTTCAAAATAAAATAGACCTGATTTTTTATTGCTTAGAAAATAAGATTCCCTTAATATCCAGCATGGGGGCTGGCAACAGATTAGATCCCACTATGTTTAAGGTGGATGATATAGCAAAAACTTCAGTATGCCCCCTAGCTCGGGTTATCCGACAATCTTTGAGAAAAAAGGGTATTACTCACGGCGTCAAGGTGGTTTATTCAAAGGAGCAGCCTATAAAGACCAATGATATAGTAGGAAGTATTTCATATGTGCCTCCGGTAGCCGGCATGGTTTTGGCAGGAGCAGCTGTCCAGGATCTATTGACAATGTCTTTGGTGAAATAATATAATATAAAGAATATCCATTTATTGATTTTGATGGTAAATATTTGGTTTGATATGTAAATACTACATATGAAAGGAGCGGTTATAATGGCAGGCAGTGTTAAGGTTTTAAATGACGCCGATTTCAAAGAATTTATTTCAACAGCAAAAACTCCGGTACTGGTGGATTTTTATGCTGATTGGTGTGGCCCTTGTAAAATGATAGCTCCGGTTCTTGAAGAGGTTGCCGGAGAGTATGAAGGTAAAGTTCAAATTGCTAAAGTAAATGTAGATGAAAATAGAAATGTTCCAGGTGAATTTAACGTCAGCAGCATACCGACTTTGATTATGGTTAAGGATGGCAATGAGGCAGAAAGATTTGTCGGTTATAAGAACAAAAAAGAATTAAAGGATATTATAGATAAATATGCTTAGGCCCCATAAAGAGTAATACAGAATCCAGAAGTCAGAATCCAGAATTTTAGGAAATGGTCCTCTGTCAATTGTAGGGGTAGACCCCATAATGGGAGAGTAAATAGATTAAATTGGGTGATTGATATTTAAGTATCAGTCACCCTTTTTTAAAGAAGTAAAATCAATTTATATAAAATTCTTGCTCTGAACCTCTCAAAGTTCCTGACCCCAAAAGCAGTTCTTTATAAACCTTAATTTTGTGAATCTTTGCATTGGTAGGGTGCGGATTTCAGTCATGCGCTTGGTACTGCGGTTGAACCGTCTACCCAAACATTTATTACAGCGCCAATTTTTGGTATAGTTATAGCAAAGGAAAATCCTTTTTCTGGATTTGGAGGTTTTTGCTATGGGAAACCTTTTTGAGCACACTGTTGATAAAAATACAAAAGCCCCCTTAGCTGAAAGAATGAGACCCGGTACTCTTGAAGAATTTGAAGAGCAGCAAGATATATTAGGGGTTGGAAAGCCTCTGCGAAGAGCCATAGAAAATGATAGTTTGGGTTCAATTATACTTCATGGCCCTCCCGGCAGCGGAAAAACCACCTTGGCCAAGATAATAGCGAAGATGACGAAATCTCATTTTGAAACTATTAATGCAGTTATGGCTGGAGTTGCAGATATTCGGCGCGTATTGCATGAGGCCAAGGAGAGACGTTCTTTTTATAGTGAAAATACTATTTTATTTATTGATGAAATACATCGTTTTAACAAGTCCCAGCAGGATGCCCTGCTGCCTTTTGTAGAAAACGGTTTAATTACTCTTATTGGATCAACCACTGAAAACCCTCTTTTTACAATAAATAGACCACTGATCAGCAGATCAAGATTGTTCAGGCTGAATAATTTATCCGGTGAAGCGATTACAAGAATCCTTCATAGGGCATTAGAGGATAAGGTAAGGGGCTTAGGGCAATATAACACAAATTTTGAAGAAAATGCTTTGGAGCATATTGCCGCCAATTCAAACGGGGATGCCAGGGGTGCACTGAATTGTCTTGAGTTAATGGTGATGACCACACCTCCAGGTGAGGATGCGGTACGACATATATCCCTGGAGGCTGTAAGGGAGGCATGTGGGGGGAGGGTGCTTCAATTTGACCGACAGGATGAACATTATGATGTTGTTTCAGCTTTTATAAAAAGCATGAGAGGCTCTGATCCCCAAGCCACTGTGTATTGGCTTGCCCGTCTGCTTTATGCGGGAGAAGATCCTGAGTTTATCTGTCGCAGAATTATAATTCTTGCAGCCGAGGATGTGGGTTTGGCCGACCCAAGGGCATTGATGGTGGCAACAGCAGCTTCCCAGGCAGTTGAGAGGATTGGAATGCCTGAGGCCAGGATTATCATGGCAGAGGCTGCTTTGTATATGGCGGCGGCTCCTAAAAGTAATTCGGTTATTACTGCTATAGATGAAGCAATGAGAACAGTGGAGGAACAATTTGCTCAAGGAGTGCCGGTTCACCTTAGGGATTCATCCTATGCTAAACTGGAAAAGATTATGGGAAATAAAACGGATCAATATATGTACCCCCATGATTATCCCGGCAATTATGTTCGGCAGCAGTATTTGCCTGATAATTTGCAGGGAAAAGAATTTTATTACCCTTCAGATAATGGTGAGGAGAAAAACATCAGGCACTTCTTGAGAAGCTTAGAATGAAGGAGACAAGTAGGAAGGAGGCAGAAGCCAGAAGTCAGAATAAAGCTTCAGCTTATGTTAGTCTAATGGCCCTAGGTTGCTGATTGCTGATTGCTGGTTGCTGGTCGCTGACAGCTGAGCCAGAGGGAATGCCATTAGCTTATAGCTGATTGCTGGTCGCTTACAGCTATAGTCTATTAAAATAGTAGGAATTAGCCGTTGACTTACTGTCTAAATACGTGCTATTATTTTTTTAATTAATCCCCAGTGAAATAGTATGGATTGATGTGGATAAACAGAATCACTGGAACGGACACAAAATAAATAATTAAAAAAACTTCTATAAAAAACAGGGAGGTATATGGATGCAAAGAATTTATTTTGATCACAGTGCCACAACCCCAATTAGGCCTGAGGTTGCAGAAGTAATGTACCAATACTTAACAGGCGATAACTTCGGTAATCCCACCAGTCTTCATTGGTATGGCAGCAAAATAAGGAATGCCATTGAGGATGCCAGGGAACAAGTGGCTAAAGCCATTGGTTCTGCCCCAAGTGAAATAGTTTTTACCAGTGGTGGGACAGAATCAGACAACATGGCTATTCATGGTGTTGCACAGGCAAATAAAAATAAGGGTAATCACATTATTACCACAGCTGTGGAGCATCATGCGGTGTTGAATACAGTGAAGGCGTTGGGCAAACAAGGTTTTACTGTCACTGTTTTACCGGTTGATAAGTATGGCATGGTGAGTGCAAGTGATGTAGCAGCATCCATTACAGATAAAACCATTTTAATTTCGGTTATGCATGCCAATAATGAGGTGGGCACAATTATGCCTATAAAGGAAATAGCTGATATTGCCCGCTCCAAAGGGGTATTGTTTCACACTGATGCCGTTCAAAGTTTTGGAAAAATACCGGTGGATGTGAATCAGTTGGGAGTTGATCTGTTGACTATTTCCGGACACAAGATTCATGGACCCAAGGGGATCGGGGCATTGTATGTCAGGAGAGGTGTGCGATGGAAGCAAAGTCTTTTTCATGGTGGAGGTCAGGAGCGTTTGCGCAGGGCCGGCACTGAAAATGTCCCCGGAATCGTGGCTTTAGGATTGGCTTCTGAGTTGGCGGTGGCCAATTTAGAAAAAGAAAGTTCTTATTTGCAAGCTTTAAGGGATAAGCTTATAGAAGATGTTACAAGTCGCATAAGTCATGTGAAATTGACCGGACATCCAACAGATAGACTTCCTAATCATGCAAGTTTTACCTTTGAGTATATTGAAGGTGAGTCCATGCTGCTAAGTCTTGATATGAAGGGAATTGCTGCATCCAGCGGGTCAGCCTGCACATCAGGTTCACTGGAGCCGTCTCATGTATTGTTGGCTATGGGCATACCCCATGAGATTGCCCATGGGTCCATAAGAATCACCTTTGGTATTGATAATAAGCTTGAAAATATTGACTATTTTATGGAAGTAATGCCGCCCATTGTGAACAGACTCAGAAGCATGTCACCTTTGGGCCAAGAGACAGAGTTTGCCCAAAATTCCGAATGTGTCTCCTGTAAGGCAAGCGGTACTTGCGGTCATTAATTTATGATAGAATGATTGGAGGTATGGATATGTATAGTGAAAAAGTTATGGACCATTTTGAAAATCCGCGGAATGTGGGTGAAATTACTGACGCCGACGGTATCGGTCAGGTGGGTAACCCCACTTGTGGTGATATAATGAGAATGTATATAAAGGTCAATAATAATATCATTGAAGATGTTAAGTTTAAAACCTTTGGCTGTGGTGCAGCGATAGCCACCAGCAGCATTATCACCGAACTGGTAAAGGGTAAAACCATTGAGGAAGCGTTGAATGTAAGTAATAAAAATGTTGCAGATGCTTTGGATGGTTTGCCTCCGAAAAAAATGCACTGTTCAAATTTGGCTGCGGATGCTATTCAAGCAGCTGTGGAGGATTATAAGTCCAAATTGAAAAAGGGGGAGTGAGTTGCGTAAGAAAGTAGTAGTGGCAATGAGCGGTGGAGTAGATAGTTCAGTTACTGCCGCAATTCTTAAAAATAAGGGATATGAAGTTATCGGGGTAACCATGCAGATATGGGATCCTGATGTTACTGAAGTTGAAGGGGAACAAGTGGGATGTTGTTCCCTTTCAGCGGTTGAAGATGCACGAAGGGTAGCACATATGTTGGATATTCCTTTTTATGTAATGAATTTTAGACAAGTCTTTGAAGAAAAGGTGATCAATTATTTTGTCCAGGAATATTTGGGCGGCAGGACACCAAATCCCTGTATTGCGTGCAACCGATATGTTAAATTTGATTCTTTATTGAAAAAGACCCTGGCTTTAGGTGCAGATTATTTGGCCACTGGTCACTATGCCAGACTTTACAGGGACAAATCAACTAACCGATACGGAATAAGGAGAGCGCAGGATAAAAGGAAAGATCAGACTTATGTGCTTTATGGGATGAGTCAGGAGCAGATATCACGCACGCTCATGCCTTTGGGCGAATATACCAAGGAACATGTCAGGGATATGGCATCGGAGATGGGATTACCCACTGCAGAGAAATCCGAAAGTCAAGAAATATGCTTTGTCCCCGATAATGATTACACGGGGTTCATTGCAAATAAGGCCGGTAATTCTGTGGAGCCAGGCCTGTTTTTGGATAGGTACGGCAATACTATGGGTACACACAGAGGAATACCATACTATACCATCGGACAGCGTCGGGGACTGGGTGTTGCTGCAGGACATCGACTATATGTGGTGGATATAGATGTGGAGAATAATGTAATAATACTGGGAAAAGAGGAGGATTTGCTGGTCTCTGGTCTGGAAGCCGGGTGCAACAATTTTATATCCTTCGATAAGCTTACTTCTCCCCTGAAGGTGGGTGCCCAAATACGGTATAACGGAAAACCTGAACCGGCATTACTTATACCCATTGATGGAGAACGGGTTTCGGTGGTTTTTGACTCCCCCCAGCGGGCAATT
>CAZHAJ010000002.1:0-29221 GCA_964530215.1 uncultured Peptococcaceae bacterium
ATCATATCCGATTCCTGAGTATAGACCTTTACTTCTCCCGAGTCTGCAGAACGGTGACAAACAGCAAGATCCAATTCCTCTTCATAAAGGTTCTGAATATTGTTTACCAGTTCGATTTTAACATCGCCTTTTGTCTTTTTGCCCTGCAACTTTTTCTTATTTCCCACCTTAATAAAATCGTTGCCACATTTAATGCAGCGTATGTTTACCGGAGTTACACTGCCCACACTGGTACATCCACAGGTCCAAATACCTAATATTTCGTCTTTATGCATTTCATTTTTTTTGACTTTGTTAGCATCAAGAAGGGTGGTCATTTAGCACACCTCGCTACTTTTTTTAGGTAAAATATACTACCTATAGACATAATACCACTTATCAGACCATATTGGTATATATTATGTAAAAAAGCAGCAAATTATTTGGGTGCCGTTTTTTAAAAACATTTAATCCGACAAATCATATTTATCCCTGAGCAGTTTTGATACCGCAGTTAAGGTGTGGAAGGATTTTTCCACTGTTGCATACCCATCTGCATTAATAAGACAACATCTTGCCGGGGCCAGCCAGGCCTGCTTTAGTATTTTTTTGAGCGTTAAGCCCTTGGAAGTTAGATTGGACCATAGCTCTTCAAGCCGTTTAGCCAAGTCTTCAACGGACTCATTGTTAAGCTCCTCGGTAAGGGTGGGTACTATCCCCCAAGAAATTATATTTCCTGCATCTAAAAAATCCTTCACTTCTTGGGTATAGCGAGTAAATATCTCACCGCATCCATATGCATCCATGGACAATATGTTAAGGCTCAGCCCGTTAAGAAGAAATGACCAGTCGGGGTTGCCGCAAAGATGCACCCCTTTGGGACCTTTCAATCGATCAAGAAAAGCAATAAAATCCTGTTTAGCAAGGTTGCTGGGATACCCGGTGAAGGAACCAAAAAGTATCTCTAGGCCCGGCTCATCCACCCAAATAAAGGGATTGGGGTGTTTTTTCAACAACTGTTCATATTGTACATTTGTTTTTTGAGCAATAAATTCATATAGAAATTCCCGCAAGTCATCCTGATAAATAATGGGCTTTAGATTCTCGTCTGCAATTTTCAATCCGAAGCTTATGGGCCCGATGCTCTGACCCCGAATCATCTGATAACCGGAGAGATCCCTTTTCATGAAAGCATCAAAAGCTGCCGAGTATTTAGGTGACAATTTATAAATATCCTCGTTCTCGCTGTTTAAAGCATACTCTCCCAGTTCCTCATAAAATGAAGCGGTGTTCAAAGTAATCCTTTTATTATGAGAATCTACCATTATACCCGGAAAGTTTTCACTGACCTGCACATACATATCTTCATAGAAACTATAATGAGGTAACTGGGGCCAAAAAGGGATATCCATTGTTAATGCTAAGTCAAGTGCGGATTTCACATTATCGTGGGGCATAATGCCCATGGCGGTTGTGCGACAATTACCGGGAATATGCAAAACATTCAACTCCCTATCAATTAAAAATATCTATTACTCACTATAACAGTTTATCAACCCTTCACAGTGACAGTAATCACTTTTCACTAAAAAATACTGTTTATTTCATAAAATTAGTTTTTACTTTTTAAAAAATTCTGCTATACTTTATGTTGTATTGTGTAACATTAAAAAGTATTATAAAAAAATTTTGCCATCATGTACAACAGAGGGTGGTTATAATCGACATAAGGCTGAAAGTACGTAATATTTTCAATAAGGTTACCAGCATAAAAGACTGCCCTAACAAACTGGCCAAAAGTTTTGCCTTAGGTTTCGGCCTGGCTCTGTTGCCCCTTCCTGGCCTAAATATAGCGATAAGTGTTGTACTGGCAAAAGTACTGCGACTAAATGTGGTGGCAGCGACGCTGCCGGGCATAATGCTAACGTATGTATCCCCTGTTTTATATGTTCTTAACTATAAAACAGGGGCGTTATTGTTGAAAGTTCAAGAGGCTCCTCCGTCCCAATATGCAATTACTTATGACCTTAGCTTTTTTGCAAAAGCAATTGACTTTTTTAATAACCTAGGGACTGCCTATTTACTGGGAAGTTTTATCAATGCCTCAATTTCAGCATTATTATCTTATCTGATTTTTCTTTCTATATATAAAGGTTTTAACAAAGCATTGTAATTCATAAAAAACCTCCAATCTTAAGATGCCCCTTGGAAAACAAATATCAAATTACTATAATTAAAATTATTACCCTTTTAATATATTACAAAAACAAATTTTATAATGCGAGCTGATGAGACATATGTACAGTTTTTTGATTACCGCCATTATTATGTTTGTCTTTTGGTTTTTATTATCCGGTCATACCGACCCGATACTATTGACCCTTGGAGTAGTTTCCAGTCTCTTGGTGTCATATTGGTCCAATGATTTTTTAATCGGTAAGGGGAAAAAATTGGATCTGGCAAAAGGATTTCGTCTGCTTATCTATTTGCCTTGGCTATTTTGGCAGATAGTGCTGGCCAATATATTGGTTGTAAAACTGGTTCTTTCTCCAAAATTGTCCTTAGAGCCTGAGATACTCACCATTGAGCACGGTTTAAAAACCGAGTTTGGGATAGTTCTTCTGGCCAACTCCATAACCTTGACTCCCGGAACGATAACCATTGATGCAACGGGCAGAGAATTGACGGTGCATGCGGTGGATAAGTCTTTTGCAGACGATCTGTTGGCGGGAGCTATTCAGGCCAGAGTAAAAACCGTGGAAGGCGAAGTAAAGGAGATGACTCAACATGCTCTATAACGCTTTTGGTTTGGCAATACTTTGTCTGGTGATTGGAGCAGTGTTGGTATTGTACAGAGCTGTAGTGGGACCCGGTGTATTTAATCGGATCATGGCAATGAACTTTTTTGGCACCAAAACCGTTATAATACTGGTGCTGGTGGGTTATGTTTATGGACGTCCCGAACTGTTTTTAGATATTGCACTGGTATATGCACTGATAAATTTTACAGGGGTACTTGCTTTTCTAAAGTACGCCAAAACCGGCCGTTTGGACAAGTAACTTATACTTAAATTATAGGGATGAGGATAAGATGGAATTTAATCTTCAATCAATTATTACTATTACTCTTCTGATACTGGGCTGTGCCCTTATGATTGTGGCATCAATAGGTGTAATCAGATTTCCGGATCTTTATACCAGGATGCACGCAGCGGGCAAGGCAGACACCTTGGGACAAACTTTGCTGCTTCTAAGCCTGATAATTTATTCAGGTCTTAGTTTGACCAGTATAAAGCTGCTATTTATTATGATTTTATTTTTTGTAATCAACCCTGCTGCAACACACTTTCTGGCCAAATCTGCATATATCAGACAAGTTAGGCCATGGACTAAGGACGACAAGTTTACAGACCGTGAGGAACAGCTTTTATAAAACGGTGAGCATTTATTTGACTAAATTATAAGTTATGGAGATGAAAGCATGATAGATGTAGCCATACCCATTTTTTTAGTAGTCTGCGCCATAACAGTAATTTTCCTTAAGGATTTATTAAGCGCCATAATGGTTTTTTCAGTGTTCAGTTTAAGTATGGCCATTGAATGGGTACGTCTTAATGCCGTTGATGTTGCCATTACAGAGGCTGCCGTAGGTGCCGGTATTACCACTGTGCTTTTTATGGCGGTACTGAGCAAAACTGTGAGGAAAGAAACAGTCCAACGCGGTTCGGCTTGGCTGGCACTGCTTATGACTGTAGTGGTAACGGTGTTTTTAATGTACGGCACAGTGGATCTCCCCAATCTCCGAGACCCAACTATCCCACCCAGTACTCATGTGGCTCCTGAATATCTTGAACGGTCCTACAAGGATACCGGTGCAATTAACGTGGTGGCAGCAATACTTGCCTCCTACCGGGGCTATGATACCTTGGGCGAAGTTACTGTGGTTTCCACCGCTGGAATGTGTGCCATCCTACTCTTACGTATGCTTCGTAAAAAAGAGGATGATAACGGGGAAACAAAGCAGGAAAGCTACATTCAGCCCAAATCAGTGAACCAAGCCGGTGAAGTTAGTTTCTTAGGTATCAGTAAAGTTATCACCAGAATGATGATACCCTTTATTCAGCTTTACGGGTTATATGTTATTACCCACGGAGACTATGGCCCCGGCGGCGGATTCCAGGGCGGAGTTATATTGGCGGTAAGTATTATGCTCTATGTACTGTCAAATGATCAAAGGGCGGGATATAAGAGGATTTCCCAGAAAAGCACCGATACCCTTATATCTTCAGGAGTGCTGATTTACGGAGGCATTGGTATCTTAGCCCTGATTTTGGGTGGTAACTACCTGCAGTACAACGCTTTACTGCCTGACCCTAAGCTTGCCAGTCACTTGGGTATTTTAGGAATTGAAATAGGAATCGGAATTACGGTAGCTGCGGTTATGATAACTTTATTTAACGAAACAATAAGGCGAGATGACGCATGATAGAAATTATTTTAACTAAATACAACTATTGGATTTATATCATATTAATGATGGCGGGTCTGTACACGGTGGTAGCCAAAGGTAACCTTATAAAGAAGGTTATAGGACTGAATATTTTCCAGACTTCGGTATTGTTGTTTTACGTATCAATGTCCAAGCTGGAAGGGGGAACAGCCCCGGTTCTCATTAAAGGTGTAGATGCCCTATATGATAACCCTCTGCCCCAAGTGCTGATGCTTACCGCCATTGTGGTGGGAGTCAGTGTTACCGCAGTGGCACTGGCTATAATCATGCTGATCCACAAAGCTTATGGCACTATAGAAGAAAATCAGATACTGGAGATGAATAAGCATAATGATTAAACATTTACCTGTTTTGGTAATAGTAATCCCCTTGCTGTCTGCGATTATTACTCCAATCCTGGGCCGCATAAAAAGCATACTAAGCTGGTATGTTGCCAGTGCGGTTACCTTTATATGCTTTATAATCTCTCTTTTCTTATTGCAAAGAGTATTGATTGAAGGGAGAATAAGCTACTGGCTAGGCGGCTGGGAACCACCCCTTGGTATTGAGTATGTAGTAGACTCAGCAACAATTTTTGTTCTGCTGGTGGTTACCTTTATTTCCTTTATGGGGACAATTTATGCCAAGAAGAGTGTTGACAGTGAAATCGAACCCCATAGAATTTCCATTTTTTATGCAGTCTATCTTTTGTTTATAACCGGTTTGATGGGAATTGTTATGACAGGGGATATATTCAATCTTTACGTATTCTTGGAAATCACATCAATAGCAGGATATACCTTAATAGCTATAGGCAAAAAACGTCAGGCTCTGATAGCGGGATTTAACTACCTGGTGATGGGTACCATCGGCGCCACTTTCATACTGCTGGGGATCGGTTACTTATACTTAATGACCGGCACGTTAAATATGGCGGACTTGGCAAATCGCTTACCTGAGCTCTACGAAACAACTGCTGTTATCACAGCCTTTGCCATAATAGCCGTAGGACTATGCATCAAAGTGGCTCTGTTCCCTCTACATTCATGGCTGCCAAATTCATATACCTATGCACCGTCAGTAATCAGTGCTGTGATGGCTGCAACCGCCACCAAGGTAGCTGCCTATGCCATGTATAGAATGCTGTTTACGGTGTTCACCCCCGGTTTCTTTGAATCCTTGGACTTCCACATAGATTATGCTTTTTTAGTGCTTTCGGTATTTGCCATACTGGCAGGTTCCATTCTGGCGGTATCTCAAAAGGACATCAAAAAAATGCTTGCCTATTCCAGTGTGGGACAACTGGGATATATAGTTCTGGGTATCTCCTTAATGAATATTACCGGACTAATGGGTTCAATGCTGCATTTATTAAATCACGCTGTCATGAAGGGCAGTCTCTTCTTGGTGGTGGGGGTTATTGTCTACCGGTACGGAATTACCAACATTGAAGACTTGAAAGGCATGGGCAAAAAATTGCCCCTTACAATGGTTGCCTTTACCATCGGGGCTTTATCAATGATAGGGATTCCTTTGACGGTGGGCTTTGTGAGCAAATGGTATTTGGCCATAGCTTCGATAGAAGCAGGAATGTGGTATTTAATCCCGGTAATAATGATTAGCTCACTTTTAACTGCGGTGTACTTCTGGAAGGTTCTAGATAATGTATGGTTGAAAACTCCTGATAATGAAGTTGCCAGTGACAGCATCAGCGGTTTCGAACCAAAAACCGTTGAAGCTCCGCTTTCAATGTTGATTCCAACTTGTGCCGTGGCAGGACTCTGCATAGTATTTGGTGTATTTGCTTTTGCACCCATTTATCTTGCAGAACAAGCCGCCATGATTCTATTGAGGTAAGGGGTGATAAACTTGGAAATAGTGCACTCAGCTGTGCCTTTATACGCAATTTTAGCATCACTTTTAGCAGTATTTCTTATTGGTATATCTAACCGATACCCCAATTTAAGGGAATCATGGACCCTTATCGCAGCATTGGTAAAGTTTGGTTTGATATTATCAATGCTTCCCATAATTCGGGAGGGTAAGGTCATAGAATACAATCTTATGACTCTTTTACCTGGTTTAGATATTGCTTTCAAAGTAGATGCCCTGGGAATTACCTTGGCTCTGACAGCATCTTTTTTATGGGTGCTGACCTCAATTTATGCCATCGGCTATATGAGGTCCCTTAAGGAACACTCCCAAACCAGGTTCTTTATGTGTTTTGCCATAGCCTTGTCTGCAACGATGGGTGCTGCCTTTTCAGCTAATATGTTCACATTATTTTTGTTTTATGAAATCATCACTGTGAGCACATATCCACTGGTGGCCCACGAAGAAACAGAAAGTGCCATTAATGGAGCAAGAAGATATCTGACTTATTTATTGGGAACTTCGATATTTTTTATGCTGCCGGCAATATTTTTAACTTACTATTACGCAGGAACTTTAGATTTCAACGGTCACGGTATCTTAATGGGAACTGCATCTAATGCAGTAATTGCAATTATTTTCTGTCTGTATATGTTTGGTATAGCTAAAGCGGGTATGATGCCTTTCCACCTCTGGCTTCCCTCCGCTATGGTGGCCCCTACTCCGGTGAGTGCATTGCTGCATGCGGTAGCAGTGGTGAAGGTGGGGGTATTTACTGTAATCAGGGTAGTATTATTTATATTTGGAACAGATCTGCTGGCTGATATTGGCTTGGGCACTTATCTTGCTTATTTTGCCTGTTTTACCATTATAACTGCCTCAATAATAGCTTTGCGTCAGGATAACCTAAAACTGCGATTGGCCTATTCTACCGTCAGTCAACTCTCATACATTGTGCTAGCAGTGGCGCTTCTGACCCCCAGTGGGATTCTAAGCAGTGTTATACATGTCACCATTCATGCTTTTGGAAAAATCACCTTGTTCTTTGTGGCCGGTGCCATTTATGTTGCCACCGGTAAAAAATACATTAGTGAACTGGACGGTATCGGCAGACAAATGCCCTTTACTTTGGCTGCCTTCACAGTGGGAGCGCTATCCATGATAGCAGTTCCTCCGGTGGGCGGAATAGTCAGTAAATGGTATTTAACTTTAGGTGCCATCGAGGCACACCAGATGCCTATTCTTATAGTTATCATAGCAAGTACTCTGTTGAATGCAGCTTACTTTTTGCCTATTGTTTATCGGGCATTTTTTAAAGAGCCCGCTTCCGGTGCAGTTAAAATGAAAGAAGCTCCTGTCATGGTGGTATTGCCTTTGGTGCTTACTGCCGTTGGGACAGTAGTGTTATTTTTCTGGCCTAACCTGATTATTGAGCTTGGCAAAATGGTAGTTGCCTTGGTGAATTAATCCGCAAATGAAATAAGGGGGCAATATTGGTACAATGGACAAGATTATAGCTTTCTTTGAGCATCCCCAAGCGGGTAAATATCTGCGATACTTTTTCTATGGTATTTTGGTGTTGCTTATCATCTCAGAATTTTTAATAGATAAGCACCCTTATTTTTCATTCGCAGCTATGCCTACTTTTTATGCTTTATTTGGTTTTTTATCTTGTGTTTTAATAGTACTTGCTGCAAATATACTGGGTAAGATCTGGCTGCAAAAGGGGGAGGATTACTATGACTAACTTTGTACCGCCTGTGGCCATATTTATATTGGGAGCACTATTAATACTGCTATTCAGGGGACGTCTAAGACAAATATTAATTGTGGGTGTGCCGGCACTGGTGTTTTTGAACCTGTTAAATATGCCTCAAGGCACTCACTATTCGGTTAGTTTTTGGTCAAGTTATGAACTGGTATTTGCCAGGGTAGATAACCTAAGCATGGTATTTGCTTATGTTTTCGCAATTATGGCCTTTGTGGGAGCGATTTATGCGGTTCATGAAAAGGACGTAAAACAGCTGCTGGCGATGTTTTTATATGCAGGCAGTTCAATAGGTGTGGTTTTTGCCGGTGACTTTTTAACCCTGTTTATTTTTTGGGAGATAATGGCTTTAGCTTCTGTGGTACTGATTTTTGCCAGAAACACAAAAGCTTCCAGAAAAGCGGCCTTTAGATATATCCAGGTACATCTTTTCGGTGGTGTGCTACTGTTGGTGGGTATATTAATGCATTTCGCCGAAACCGGTTCTTTAACCTTTGATTATATAGGCCTAAATGGTGTCGCATCTGCAGTGATCTTGCTGGGCATAGCAGTTAATGCCGCCATACCGCCTTTAAGTGCTTGGCTTACCGATGCTTACCCCGAAAGTACCGTAATAGGAGCGGTTTTTTTAAGTGCTTTCACTACAAAGACCGCAATATATACATTAGCCCGTGCCTACCCGGGAACCGATATCCTCATTTGGGCCGGTGCCGTAATGCTAATCTACGGAATGATCTACGCTATGCTAGAGAATGATTCCCGCAGGGTTTTATCCTACGGTATCATAAACCTAGGCGGTTTCATGGTTATAGGAATCGGCATAGGTACACCGTTGGCAATAAACGGTGCTGTGTCGTATGCTTTTGCCTGTATTTTGTATATGGCGTTATTAATGATGGCCACTGGTGCAGTTTTGCAGCTTACAGGAAAAGTAAGATATACCGAACTCGGAGGTCTTTATAAGAGTATGCCGTGGACACTTCTGTTTTGTTTAATAGGGGCCGCATCTCTGTCTTCTTTCCCGCTTACCAGCGGCTTTACTACTAAGTCTATGATTATATCAGCGGCAGGTCATGAACACATAACCTCAATATGGTTACTGTTAACGTTAGCATCAGCAGGTGTGTTTCTATATGCAGGCATTAAACTTCCCTATTCAATATTTTTTGCCCAAGACTCGGGACTGAGCCCAAAGGAAAGGGATTTACCCAAAAACATGTTTGTGGCTATGGGGCTAGTAGCGATTCTGAGTATTTTTATTGGGGTATATCCACAACCTTTGTATAATGTTCTTCCCTATCCGGTGGATTATGTGCCTTATACGGGTGACCATGTGATTATGCAAATGCAGTTGCTTATGTTTTCAGCTTTAGCATTTTTTGTCCTGCTTAAATATATTCAAAGAACCAACACCCTTACTTTAGACACCGATTGGGTATATCGTAAAGGCAGCAGGTATCTAATAAATATATTAAGCATCCCCATTGGCCTGGTGCATAATAAGCTGGGTATAATCTTTTTGGAAAGTATTCCGTCGGCATTATATTGGTTTAGTAAAAACCCTTTAAGTGCCATTAGAATTGCTACTGACACTGTGTATGTGGCATTCTCCGGGAATGAAGAAATAAAAACCCGACTGCAGCAAGAAAAGGCAGTTTACCCCAATAACACTAGGGAGTTATCTCTAAGCCAAGGGGTATTGTTTATATTGGCAATTTTTGTATTTTTGCTGATACTGTTCTTCTTTTTACAAAGGTAGCTATATGTCGAAGGAGGAATACAGAATTCAGAAGCCAGAATTTTAAAAATGGCACTCTGCTAAATGTTGAGTAGAACCCATAAATGGAAATTTAATATAAAAGCGGTGGTTGACTAAGTGGTCATCACCGCTTTTATATCAAACAAATGAATCCAAAAGCTAGTAGGGGTGCAAATTTTCTTTTGCCCTAAAATGTCAAACCCTGTAAGAATTTGTTTAATTCTGTCCTGTCTATCTGGATTCTTGGTTTGTCTCCTGTCTAATAGCCTCTGTCTAAATATATTTATACGGATCGCCCTTTACAGAAGATACTATAACCTCGACACTTAGGGATTTTTGGGCACATTGCTCTCTTATGTACTGAGCCAGCGGCTCCAAAATTATCTGCTCTGTCCAGTAATGACCGGCATCGATAAAGCTCATACCGGAGGCCGATATTTCTTTGGCAATATGATAATTTATATCTCCGGTTATCAATACATCTGCACCTTTGTAAAATGCCAGCGGCCAAAGGCTGCCGCCTGATCCCCCACATACTGCTACCCTTTTGATTATTTTTTTTGCTGCCTGACCTCCGTATCGTACCGCTCCCGCTTCTAATGGCCCCATAAGCTTTCCCATCTGCCTTGCCAACTCTTCTAGCGTCATGGGAGTTTTAAGTGTTCCCAGGCGGCCTAGGCCCGTTTGTGAAGGTATGTTTTTTAAAGGGTACAAATCGTAGGCTACTTCCTCGTACGGGTGCGCAGAGCTCATTGCATCTAAAACCTTTTGTAGCAGCCGAGCTGGAACTATTGTTTCCAGCCTTATTTCCTCAACCTTTTCGGTTGCACCTATCCTGCCGATAAAGGGATTTGTATCTTCTGTTGGTTTAAAGGTACCGATACCCTCCAGCATAAAGGTACAATGACTATAATTTCCAATCCACCCTGCACCTGCTTCACTTATTGCCTCTCTCACCAAATCAATATAATCTTTGGGCACAAACACAACCAACTTATAATGCTTTTCTCCTTGGAGTTTCAGAACCTGTAAATCTTGCAACTGTAGTTTGTTTGCCAATACTGTGTTAACGCCTTTATCCGCATTATCAAGATTAGTATGTGCAGAATATACCGTTATTCCTGATCTAATAATTTTAGTTAATAGTGCTCCGGAATCATTGTCTTCTTTTATTTGCTTAATTCCTTTAAAAAGCAGGGGATGATGTGTAATAATCAAGCTTGCCTGTATCTCCAAGGCTTCGGATAAAACCTGTTGGTCTAAGTCCAAAGCCAATAAAACTTTTTTTACTATATTTCCTGGATTACCTACCTGTAATCCGCTGTTATCCCATTCTTCAGCAAGCTCTAAAGGAGCCAAAGACTCGAGAAATTTAAAAATCAACCGGTTATCTGCCTGCACTGATTGATAACCTCCCTTATCTTGTTTAACTTATTTGTTATTTTAGCGGCCTTCTTCATTGATTCAACAGATCTGCTTTTAGATAAACCTGACAATATCCTTTTATAATCCTCAGATATTTTCTCCAAATATTCCACCAATAAAGGACTGCACTGCTCTATCAATTTCGGGCCTATTTCCATCAAAAATTCGTCATGATAGATTTTTTCCCCTTTTTCAGCCACAATTATCAGGTATATTTTCTCATCTTCTTTTATCAGCTCTTCCCTAACCGGTATCCAGCCGTGCTGATTTAACCAAACCCTCAGCGAATAAGCATCTGTCATTGGTTGCAGCACCAATTTGTCGATGTGTACCAAGGTCTCAGGATTTCCCTCCAAAATTGTCCTTATGGTATTACCACCCATACCTGCTATAATAATTACATCCACCTCTTTGGGGGTTAATACCTCCAAACCATAACCTTTTCTAACCTCTACTTGGCTCTGGGAATTGGCTGTCTGTACCTGACGTAGTGCTGTTTGATAAGGTTTTTCATTAAGATCAGTGGCAATTACCTTTGGGGACACTCCCCTTTTTACCAAGCTTATGGGAAGCAAGGCATGATCTGTCCCTATATCGGCTACCCGCATACCGTTGGGAATCATACCGGCAATAATCTCAAGTCTTGGCGACAATTCCAAGTTACCACCCCTGAATAATGTTATTTTTGTGATCTTATGTTATCCTATACAAAGTAAAGCAGATAAAAACAACTGTGTCAATTTCATTTATATAAAGGTTATCTTAAACGAAATATAGAATTTATTTTACAACTAGTGCAAACCGAGGTGCTATAAAATGGCTAGACTTCTGTTATTACCAATGGCTTTAATCATATTATCTCTGGTGTTTTTTCTTGTTATCCGTCTAATGACCATGTTGAAATTAAGTCAAAGCAAGGACATAGAACTAACCCGCAGTCAAAGCTACGGTGGTGACATAACTGAACTTATCACTAACATGTTAAAATCATTAAATAATTTACCTTCTGTTCAATTTGAATCCATTGTAAAGATAAACTATAAAAAAATTATTTTCATAAAGAAGTTTAAGCCCGGACCAATCCAGTCACTTTTGAAAACCGGGACCCTTGAAATTCAGCCAATTTTAAATCAAAATAACATATCAATTAGTTTCAATAAAAATAAAAAAGTAGTGGATATTCCGGTGGAAAATCGGTGGACATTATTTTGGCTGGGGCTTTCCGGTGTCCCAGACAATCTGGAGCTGTTTGAAAGAACAGGACTGAAAGTGGTCACCGGGAAAAATGGTATCTATCAGCAGCGAAACTATATAGAAATCATGGTGTCCTCCCATCTTCTCCCGGCCGTTGCTAATCGTGCTTTTGAAATCTGTGCCCCGATACTGAGCAAAGCCTTTGGCAAAAATATTGTAAAACCCCAAATTACTGTGAGAAACTTTATTATGAGAATTTTGGTAAACAGCTTAACCGGTCTTCCTGATTATATAGAAATCAAATATAACCTTTTTGACGGCGAAAAGTTTGTCTGTGACTATCTGGAGAATTCCACCTTAACCTATTAGAAATTAGTAACATTTATTATAGAACCTGAAATCAAAAGACACCGGAGTTTTCTCCGGTGTCTTTTGGTTGGTGGGCGCAAACGGGTTCGAACCGCTGACATCCTGCTTGTAAGGCAGGCGCTCTCCCAGCTGAGCTATGCGCCCGATGATAAATGGTGACCCCTACGGGATTCGAACCCGTGTTACCGCCGTGAAAGGGCGGTGTCTTAGACCACTTGACCAAGGGGCCGTTTCAGTGTCTATCACCTAAAATAGTATACCTGCTTTTGCCTGCTAAGTCAATGTAATTTTGCACTTACAAACTTCTAAAATGGTGGGCCCACCAGGATTCGAACCTGGAACCAGCCGGTTATGAGCCGGATGCTCTACCATTGAGCTATAGGCCCCTTTGGCTCCTCGAGTAGGATTCGAACCTACAGCCT
This sequence comes from uncultured Peptococcaceae bacterium, assembly GCA_964530215.1. Classification (GTDB taxonomy): domain Bacteria; phylum Bacillota; class Desulfotomaculia; order Desulfotomaculales; family Desulfocucumaceae; genus JAAXTT01. The sequence goes on from CAZHAJ010000002.1 coordinate 13,278, forward strand.
ACCGGTTAACAGCCGGTTGCTCTACCGTTGAGCTATCGAGGAACGTGCAGTACTTATTATACATAATAAGGGTGCCCCGGTCAACACCATTTTATAGGTCTTATGCCGAAGCACCGCTATATTAATCCAGATAATCCTTCAGCTTTTTGCTCCTACTGGGATGTCTTAGTTTTCTTAAGGTCTTGGCTTCGATTTGCCTGATTCTTTCTCTGGTGACACCAAATTGCTGTCCCACCTCTTCCAGGGTACGAGCCCTGCCGTCATCCAGCCCAAACCTCAGTCGCAACACCTTTTGCTCACGATCTGTTAAAGTTTTAAGCACCTCATCCAACTGTTCCCTCAAAAGAGTATATGAGGCCTCGTCAGCAGGGGCCCGGGCTTCATGATCTTCGATAAAATCACCTAAATGAGAATCTTCTTCTTCACCAATGGGTGTTTCTAAGGACACGGGTTCTTGAGCAATCTTCATGATCTCTCTAACTTTTTCCTCGGTTATATTCATTTCATTAGCAATTTCCTCCGGAATAGGTTCTCTGCCCAGTTCCTGAAGAAGCTGCCGTGAAACCCGTATTAACTTATTTATGGTTTCCACCATGTGTACAGGTATCCTAATAGTCCTGGCCTGGTCTGCAATGGCTCTGGTTATTGCCTGCCGAATCCACCAAGTTGCATAGGTACTAAACTTAAATCCTTTGCGAAAATCAAACTTTTCCACCGCTTTAATCAGACCTAAATTGCCTTCCTGAATCAGGTCCAAAAACAGCATACCTCTTCCCACATAACGCTTTGCTATACTTACCACTAAGCGCAGGTTTGCCTCAGCCAGCTTACGCTTAGCCTCTTCGTCACCCTGCTCCATACGCTTAGCCAGGCTTACCTCTTCTTCCGGAGACAATAATGGTACCCTTCCAATCTCCTTTAAATACATGCGTACCGGATCATCGATACCTACGCCTTCCGGAACGGTGAGATCTATTTCTGTTTCATCTGTGGCATCATCCGGTTCTGCGGGCACATCTGGGGCCTCATCTTCTGTAAGTTCTGCCACAACCTCTATACCCATACCGCTGAGCTTCTCATATATCTCATCTATCTGCTCCGGCGTCAAGTCATTTCCTTGAAATGTATCCATTATCTCATGATAAGTAAGAACGCCATTCTTTTTACCCTTCTCTACCAAATCTTTTAAACTCTCGGCCATTATTTGCTCACTCACTTTTTTCCTCCTTTCCGGGCCGCATCGCACAATAATTCTACAAGTTCTGTAGTTTTATAAGAATATCCTTGACAAGTTCAAGGTTATTATTCTTTTCAGCTTCAGCCAGCTCCTGCATAAGTGTCATTCTTTTTTTGGCTTGTAGGTTTTTTTTAATAACCTTTATATAGTCATCTATTGCCCTTTCGCCATCATGGTTAAGCATTAACGCTATATCAGTTTCTTTTTCTTGGGCTAATTCGCTTTCCATCACCATTTTGCTGAACAATGCGGCAACTGACCCTTCTAGCTCATCCATCATTTTTCCGTAATCATAATCTCCTTGCTTAGCCCATTTAACAATAAACTGATATAATTCCCGGTTTACCGGATATTGGATGAAATCATTGCCCAATTGGGAATAAAAATAATCTATTTGTGAAGGATCTTGAATTAATATTCGCAATATCTCTTGCTCTGCTAAAATAACTGCATTTTTCTCCCTGTCTCTCTGCAGTATAATATTATTCTTATTTTTAGCAATTTTATCCGTTTTTACCCTTTTTTTTCTTTGTTCTAGCTGAAATCTCCTTATTTCTCCCTTTATAGACTCCCAGCTGATATTGAGCATTGATGCTACCAGCCTGATGCTTTCCTCAAGATCCACCCTGTTCTTAATGGCTGCCAGATTAGCAACCACTGTATTTAAAATTTCAGACGGGCTTGTGGAATCTTTTTGAGCAATCTTAATTTTATACTCCAGCAGCGACTGGGCACCTTTGACCAGTTTATCCCATTCTTCTATGCCTTGCTGTCGTATAAAATCGTCCGGGTCGGCACCTTCCGGCATGTTAATCACCTTTAGGCAACATCCGGTTTCTTGCAAAATATCTAGGCCTCGGACTGCAGCCCTCTGACCGGCTGAATCAGCATCATAGGCAATATATACATCCTTTGCATATCTCATCAGAGTCTTACCCTGCTCTGGGGTAAGACTGGTACCCATTGATGCCACAGCATTTCGAATACCAAATTGGTGAGCGGTAATAACATCCATATACCCTTCCATAAGCACTATAAAACCACTTTCTTTTATATGCTTTCTGGCTACATCCAAACCATAAAGCACTTTACTTTTGTGAAAAAAAGCGGTCTCAGGGGTGTTTAGATATTTAGGCTGATTACTGCCATTACCGTCTGCACTTTCCAAAATGCGGCCTCCAAAGGCCACCACTTTTCCAAGATGGTTTGATACAGGGAAGATAATCCTGTTGCGAAACCGATCAAAGAATCGGTTAGCACTTCCCACAACTAAACCTATATCCACAAGCTCTTGCTTATGATAATTTCTTTTATTTAGAAAACCAATTAGTGAGTCCCATGCTGCAGGTGCGTAACCAATCCGAAATATTTTTATTATTTCATCCGACATACCCCTACCGGCCAAGTACTCTCGAGCTGAAGCGGCTTCGGGACTCTTCAGTAGATAGTGATGATAATAATCCCTTGCTAGAGCGTTGGCTTGCCAAGCTCTTTCCTCTTTTTGTACTTGTCGCTTATCCAGGGCTTTCCCTATATCCGGGAGAACTATACCTGCCCTAGCAGCCAGTTTGCTGACTGACTCAATAAATGTCAAATTTTCGACAAGCATTAAAAATTTAAAAAGATTACCGCCGGTTTGACATCCAAAACAATAAAAAATTTGTTTCTCAGGGCTGACAGAAAAGGAAGGGTCTCGCTCTTGGTGAAAAGGACAAGCCCCGACATAGTTCCTTCCCTTTTTTTCCAGTCTAACATACTCGCCAATGACATTCACAATATCATTCTGCAAGCGTATATCATCAAGTATTTCCGTAGGTATCAAAGCCACAGGCTTCTCACTGCCTCACAAGAAGTGCCATAATTAATGAAATTTCTACAATTAATAACTTATTCCTTCCTCAATAACTGACCTATTTAAATAATTCTTAAATTAAATATTCTATTTTAATAAGAATTATCCTTCCCAAACATCATATAACTCCAACCCTCAATTAAAAGCCTTGGGAATAAAGAGTTCGGTGAACTGGCTGATGGCGTAACGATCTGTCATCCCGGCAATATAGTCACAGGCAACCCGCTGGAGTCCATATGTGCCGATTTTCCTAAGATATTCTTCCGGCATGGCTGTAGGATTGCCAACACTATAATCATATAAAAACTTCACTACATGCCTGGCTTTTTCCTCTTCCCTTTTGGCATCAGACCCAACATATACATTCTTAAACATAAACTCACGTAGCTCATTAGTTGCTTGAAGTATTTCAGCGCTTAAAGATATAACATCTTTATCAGTGCTATAGACTATCAAATCCTGAACCATATTGTTTATCCTCTCCCGATGAGAGAAACCCAGCACCTGAAGACAGTTCCTGGGTAAATCCTTTTCGTTTAGGACTCCACCTCGTAATGCATCATCAATGTCATGATTTATATAAGCTACCCGGTCACAGATTTTTACTATCTGTCCCTCTAAAGTAAAAGGCTTTTCCGGACCGGTATGATTTAATATACCATCCCTTACCTCATGGGTAAGATTAAGTCCCTTCCAACCTTCAAGCTCATCCACAACCCTAAGGCTTTGCTCATTGTGTTTAAATCCCGGCAAATAAACTTCATTTAAGGCTGCTTCCCCTGTGTGGCCAAAGGGTGTATGACCCAGATCATGCCCTAAAGCAATGGCTTCGGTTAAATCCTCATTAAGCCGCAATGCCCTGGCCACTGTTCTAGATATCTGAGCAACTTCCAAAGTATGGGTCAAACGAGTTCTATAATGATCTCCTTCCGGAATCAGAAAAACCTGGGTCTTGTGTTTCAAGCGGCGAAAGCTTTTTGAATGAATTATCCGGTCCCGATCCCGCTGAAAAACTGTCCTTATGGAGCACTGCTCCTCAGGGTATCTTCGCCCACGGGAAGAATCACTGAAACATGCTAATGGTGATAAAAACTGCCTTTCAGCCTTTTCGTAAGACTGCCTCAAATTCACTTTAGCCTCACCCCTTAATTATCTATTTGGAAGCACAGGGGAAGCGCAGGGACGGTTCTGCTGCTTCCCAATTATCTCTAAGCCTTGAATATTAGATTAGGTGAAACTCCCAAAATCCGAGCCGCTTGTCTCTGAGATAACTTTTGTATTTTTTTTACTCTTTGTAATATTTGATCTCTTTCTTTCTTAGGAAGGCTTTTGACATGTGCCAATTCAATTTGATCTATCACATTTAAGATTTCCATCCTCGCCTCTTTATCAGAAAGCTTTTCTTTTTCATTAATAATATCGAGGCAGTTATCTTTATTTTCCTGCTCATTAAATTTCTTAAACTCTACAATAGCCTTATTCTTATCTTCTGAAAAAACTTTCAGAATAAATTCACCATCTAAAAGGAATTCAGGATAAACCTTATCACCGTAATAAGCAAGGCAACTACTCCAGGGCCAATGTTCTGCTCTTTTTACTAAATGGGCTTTCACAGGATTTTGGTGTATATATCTTATCACTGCTAACAAATAATTATCTGATTCTACTTTTTCACTTTTAAACCTGTCTTGAAAAAGATGTCCTATTGTCTCGTACTTTTTATTATAGTACAATGCATAACTTACACCTATACGTTTCATAATTGTTGAAATATCTTCGCTTCCTTCTTTGAAAAGCAAATGAACATGATTGTTCATCAAACACCAACCATAAACCTGCATTGGTGTAGTTGATTTAACCTTATATATTACTTCCAAATATCTCAGCCTGTCGTTATCATCATGAAATATTTCCTGCCTATTGGCACCTCTTGTCATTACATGATATATTCCTGTTTCACTTTTTTCTCTAGGACGGCGAGGCATATTGTCACCAACTTTTACTATCATTTTCTATATTATACCAAAAAGATACAAAAAAGCACTGGGAATTGTCCCAGTGCTTTTGTGGAGAAGGAAGCAGCAGAACCGTCCCTGTGCTTCGGCAGAACCGTCCCTGTGCTTCGGTTTGGTTATTTGTTTTTGATTTTTGCTTGGGCGGCGGCCAATCTGGCTATGGGGACCCTAAAGGGTGAACAGCTTACAAAGTCTAATCCTATTTGGTGACAAAACTCCACTGATTCTGGGTCTCCTCCATGCTCACCACATATTCCGATTAATAAATCGGGCTTGGTCTTTCTGCCCAGTTCCACAGTCATTTGCATCAGCTTGCCGACACCTTTACGATCTAGAACTATAAAAGGATTCTCTTCCAGTATCTTGTTGGCTAGGTATTCGGGCATGAACTTGCCCTCGGCATCATCCCTAGAAAATCCTAAAGTTGTTTGAGTAAGGTCGTTGGTGCCGAAAGAGAAGAAATCCGCTTCTGCCGCCACTTCGTCTGCCAGCAGAGCTGCTCTGGGCACCTCAATCATGGTTCCCACAGTGTACTCAAAGGACACACCGGTTTCTTCCATTACTTTATCGGCAACCTGAATTACTCTTTCTTTTAGGAAAGCCAACTCCTTTACATCAATAACAAGGGGAATTTCCACTTCAGTGATTATCTCATATCCTTCTTTTACCAAGGCGGCAGAGGCTTCAAATACAGCCCTGGCTTGCATCTCGTATATCTCGGGGAAGGTAATCCCCAAACGGCAACCCCGATGGCCCAGCATTGGGTTAAACTCAGACAGTGTCCTGACCTGCCTTAACAATTCTTCTTTTTCAGCCAGTTCATTACTGTCCCCGCCGGTGAGCTTGATTCGGTTGATATCTACAGCCAATTCTTCCGCATGGGGTAAAAACTCATGCAGAGGAGGGTCTAAGAACCTTATGGTAACAGGCAATCCCTCCATGGTTTTAAGTATTCCATAAAAGTCTTCCCGCTGAATGGGCAACAGCTTTTCTAAAGCCTTGGCCCTTTCTTCCACGCTGTCAGACAAAATCATTTGCTGCACAATGGGCAGTCTATCCTGAGCCATAAACATATGCTCGGTACGGCAAAGTCCTATACCCTCAGCTCCAAATTCTCTGGATTTTTTTGCATCCTGAGGATTGTCGGCATTAGCTCGTACACCCAATGTGCGAACCTCATCAGCCCACTGAAGCAGCTCCAAGAATTCATTTGATAAAACAGGGTCAACCATGGGGACTTCGCCCAGGATAACCTTACCTGTGGCGCCGTCAATGGAAAGGTGATCCCCTTCCCTAACCACACAGTTTCCCACTGTAAGCATTCCTTTGTCATACTGAATATTAAGGCTCTCACAACCACAAACGCAGGGTTTACCCATCCCCCGTGCCACCACTGCCGCATGGCTGGTCATCCCACCACGGGAAGTCAACACCCCGTTGGCTGCCACAATACCATGTATATCGTCGGGGGTAGTTTCGGTACGAACCAAAATCACTTTATGGCCTGCTTCCCCTAACTTCTCTGCTTCATCAGCACAGAATACCACCTGTCCGGAAGCTGCGCCCGGCGATGCAGGAAGACCCACTGCAATGACGTCTAATTTTGCATCAGGGTTAATTCTGCGGTGCAAAATTTGATCCAGCTGTGCAGGATTGATACTTACAAGGGCTTCTTCCTTTGAGCTTAAACCCTCTTTTACCATATCTACGGCAATTTTAATGGCTGCCTGAGCAGTCCTCTTTCCACTGCGGGTCTGAAGCATGTAGAGTTTACCTTGTTCCACGGTATACTCCACTTCCTGCATATTATGATAATGCCTTTCAAGGAGCTGGCAGATATCCGCAAATTGCTTGTATATTTCGGGCATCTCATCCTTAAGCGAAGATATGGGGTGGGGGGTCCTGATCCCGGCCACAACATCTTCACCCTGAGCATTAATCAGGTATTCCCCAAATAAGACATTTTCCCCGGTGGCCGGATCTCTGGTAAATGCCACGCCGGAGCCGGAGTCATTTCCCGTATTGCCAAATACCATTGTCTGGATATTTACAGCGGTTCCCAGATCATCGGGAATCTTGTTCACTCTCCGATAAACTTTGGCACGATCACTATCCCAGGAGTTAAAAACAGCAAAAACCGACATAAAAAGCTGCTCCATGGGGTCTTGAGGAAACGACTTTTTTGTTTCTTTTTCTATTAAAATTTTATACTCTTTGACGATATCTTCCCAATCCGAGGCATCCAAGTCCTGGTCATTGGAGACATTTTTTTTGTTTTTATGATAAGACAATATGCTCTCAAATTTGTGATGCTCTATGCCCATGACAACATCACCAAACATGTTAAGCAGACGGCGATAACAATCATATGCAAAACGGCGGTTGCCGGTTTTTGCAGCCATACCCTCTACTGTTTGGTCGTTTAAACCAAGGTTAAGTACAGTATCCATCATACCAGGCATAGAGATCGGTGCACCGGAGCGAATACTTAGCAGCAAGGGATTATCCACATCACCCAGCATTTTACCAGTAGTCTTCTCCAGTTCCTTTAAGGCAGCCTTTACCTGCTCCTCCATGCCCTCAGGAAACTCTTCGCCCTGAACGTAGAACTCTTTGCAAGCTTCCGTTGTAATGGTAAAGCCCGGAGGCACCGGTATCCCAATATTGGTCATTTCCGCCAGGTTTGCCCCTTTACCACCCAACAGGTTTTTCATTTCTGCCTTGCCCTCGCTAAAAGCATAAACGTATTTTTTAGCCATGCCTTTCCCCCCTGTAGTATATCTCCAGAACCTTGCTGGCAGTTTCTTCCACAGCCTTATTGGTAACATCGATTACTGTGCAGCCGGCTCTTTTCATAACATCCTCAGCATAATCCAGCTCATTTAAAATTCTTTCCATACTGGCATAGTCGGCATGAGAAGCCAACCCCAGGGTTTTTAACCTTTCATGCCTTATTTCGTTAAGATGGCTTGGTCTTATGGTTAAACCCATTAATCTATGTGACGGCAAAGAGAAAATTGCTTCCGGCGGAGCCACCTCCGGTACTAAAGGCACATTGGCAACTTTTAGCCTTTTATGTGCAAGGTACATACACAGCGGAGTTTTTGAAGTCCGGCTTACCCCGATAATTACTATGTCAGCTTTATTGATTCCCCGCGGGTCCTTTCCGTCATCATATTTAATTGCAAATTCAATTGCTTCCACCTTACGGAAGTATTCCTCATCGGTCCTTCGGACAAGGCCCGGTTCAAGCTTAGGAGGCATATCTTCAGCCTTTTCCAGGGCATCCAGCATAGGGGTCATGATATCCACCGAAATAATATTGTGCTTAGCAGCCTCTTTCACCAATGCTTCTCTTAAATCCGGCAAAACCAAGGTATAAGCTATTATACTGTTGTATGAACCGGCTTCCTCCACTATATCGGGAATCTCCTCAACGCTGTTAACATAAGGCACTCGTCTTATATCCACAGTGCCGCCGTCAAACTGGCTGGCAGCCGCCCTAACCACCAGCTCCGCAGTTTCTCCTATGGAATCTGATATTATAAATACCAAGGGTCTGCCATTGTTTTTTAAGCCTATGGGAAACTCCCCCTTCATATGTAATAAGTGCTGTGCCCTTTATTCTTCACCGATTTCAACGAAAAACTTAGTTATATTGGTTTTGCTGAAACGCCCCACAACCTCTAAGCCATGGGCTCCGTCAGGCATCTCTTTGTGCCGAATCACCGGAAGGGCATCAATCTCGTGAAGCAACAGCTTTTTTGCCGCTTCCCAAACAGACTCTTCCTGCTCAGTATAAATAATATTGGGCATCCTGGTCATTATGACCCCCACCGGAAGCTTGTGGATCTCATGACCTCCAAGGGAGATCTTTAACAGATCTTTACGGGATAAGACCCCCTCAAGGAAACCACCTTCTTTAACAACAAAAAGGGTCCCCACATCTTCAGTGAACATGGTAACCACAGCATCATAAACCATGCATTTGTCATTTACCACCACAGGTACCGATTTAACGGCATCTACCTTAACAGAATGAAGCTTTTCAGCCATCATTAAGTTAGGCTTTTTCCCGCTTAAGTAATATTCCACCCTTGGACGCGCACTAATAACTCCGGACATTGTCAAAATGGCCATGTCCGGCCTTAAAGTTGCCCTGGTAAGTGAGAGCCTCTCGGCAATTTGTTCCCCAGTGATGGGTCCAAAATCCTCAATAATTTCCAGTATAGCTTCCTGTCTTTTGCTAAACTGCAATAATATCGCCCCTTAAGAGCATATGTGTTATACTATTTCAAATAATAAAGGCAATATAATATATTATATTGCCTTTTTATATTACATTCAAGCTTTTTTTATTGTCAAAAACCCGAATAGATACTATCCAGCAACCACAATTTTGCTTAAATCAGCTAACGGTGAAACCAGCAGGGCAATATTGTTCAGCAAAGCCAAACGATTGCTGCGCACATTTTCATCTTCCACCATAACCATTACCGCACTAAAAAAATTGTCCACCGGCTCTCTGAGATCAGCCAATCTATTTAATGCCCCTTTATAATCCCTCTGGGCCAAGAATGATTCAATATCTCGCTGTGCCGTTGTGATTGCCTGATACAGAACTTCCTCTTCCTGATACTCAAAAAGCTGGGGCAGAAGGTCTGCTCCCTGATGTTTTTTGGCAAGATTATTTGCCCTGTCGAAAGCTGTGATAACGGCCTCAAAAGCAGGCTCTAAACGGAATTGCTCCAGTGCCTCAACTCTTTGCACCGCACCCAGTAAATCATCTATTCCCGCAGCAAAAACCGCATCCACAATATCGTAAGCAAAGCCTTTGTCTATGAGCAGACCCCTTATCCGTTGCTTAAAGAAGTCTTCCAGTTCGCTTATCACTTTTTCCCGGGGAACTTTAAGGCTGACCTTTTCACCATAACCCTTATAAGCTTGGGCAGCCAGCTCCTTTAGCGACAGGATTAGTTGTCCGTCCAAAATAATATTACCCGCACCCAATGCCTGCCGTCGCAAAGCGTAGGGGTCCTGGGAACCTGTGGGCTGGATGCCTATGGCAAAGCATCCCACCAGAGTGTCAAACTTATCAGCCAAGCTTAATATCCTGCCAATTTGGGTTTCAGGAAGCTCATCCCCTGCAAATCGCGGCAGATAATGTTCAAATATCGCCTTAGCAACCAACGGGTTTTCGCCGGATTTAATGGCGTATTCCCGACCCATTACCCCTTGCAGTTCTGTGAATTCATATACCATATTAGTAACCAAATCAGCCTTGCATACTGAAGCCGCTTTTTTCAAAAGGGGCTTCATGCTCTCCTCTAAATTAAGCTCTTGTCCTATGAAGTCAACTAAAAGCTTAATTCTTTCAACCTTATCATAAACAGTACCCAAGCTCTCCTGCCATATTATTTTCTCCAGTGCAGGCACACGTTCTCCTAAAGACACTTTTAAATCTTCGTCCCAGAAAAATGCGGCATCTGCCAATCTGGCCCTAAGAACTTTTTCATTACCCGCCCTGACTACATCTATGTGATCTTCTGTGCCGTTACGCACCCCAACAAATTTAGGCAGGAGCTTTCCGTCGAGGCTGCTAACGGGAAAGTATCTTTGATGCTCCCTCATTACGGTAACCAGCACTTCTTTTGGAATCCTTAAAAAATCGGGATCAAAGCTGCCCACAAAGGCGGTGGGATATTCCACCAGGTTATTAACTTCTGCCAATAGTTCTTGGTCTTTTTCCACAATACCGCCAACAGCCTGTACGGCTTTTTCCACCTGCCCCCAGATAACTCTGCTTCTCTCTTCAGGATTGGGCATTATATAAGCATTTTTCATTTTTTCAGAATATTGCCCAGGATTGGCCAAGCTGATAGGCTCATTGGATAAGAATCTATGTCCATAGGTTGTCCTTCCGGAACTTATTCCCGCTATTTCAAATTCTATTATATCTTCACCATAAAGGGCTAAAATCCATTTGATGGGACGGGCAAAACGGAATTCCAGATCACCCCAACGCATGGGCTTGGGGAAATGAAGTGAAGATATTATAAACGGGGATATTTCGGCTAACACTTCATAGGTAGCTCTACCTTTGTCACTTTTGGCCGCAAACACATATTCCACAGAACCCACTTTTTTAAGCTGCAATTCATCTACATCCACCCCCTGGCTTCTGGCAAAACCCAATAGCGCCTTGGTGGGCTGACCCTCAGTATCATAAGCTACCTTACCGGCAGGTCCTTTTACTTCGGTCAATATCGAGGTCTGGGCTTCGGCCAAGCCGGAAACAAAAACTGCCATCCTTCTAGGGGTTCCCAAAACCTTAATTGCCTCATAGGTAATCCTTTTTTCTTCTAATAAATTATGAGTTAATTCTTTCATTTGGTTTAAGGCAGGATTTAAAAATCTAGCAGGTATTTCTTCGGTACCTATTTCCAATAAAAAGCTTTTCATTTAGCATGCCCCCTTTTGTTTTAGCAGGGGATAAGACAATTCTTCCCTCTGACGGACATATGCTTGGGCACAGGCTCTGGCGATGTTTCGAACTCTTTGTATATAACCCGTTCTTTCGGTAACACTGATGGCTCCCCTGGCATCCAATAAGTTAAAAGTATGGGAGCACTTCAGAACATAATCATAAGCGGGCAAAACCAATCCCTTTGAATTAATTCTTTCTGCTTCTTTTTCAAACATATCAAACATTTTAAAAAGCATCTCGGTATCAGCTTCGGTAAAATTATAATGGGAATGCTCCACTTCTCCCTGGTGATGGACATCCCGGTAGGTAATATCATCTACCCATATAATATCAAAAACACTCTCTTTTTCCTGAATAAAGGTGGCCAGTCTTTCCAGACCGTAGGTGAGTTCTACTGAAACCGGACGACAATCAATTCCACCACATTGCTGGAAATAAGTGAATTGAGTTATTTCCATGCCGTCCAACCATACCTCCCAACCCAGACCCCAAGCGCCTAGGGTAGGAGATTCCCAGTTGTCCTCAACAAAGCGAATGTCATGTACGTTTGGATCTATACCTATGTACTGCAGACTTTCCAGATATAGTTCTTGAACATCACTTGGGGAAGGCTTTAAAATCACCTGATATTGATAATAATGCTGCAAACGATTGGGGTTTTCCCCATATCTTCCGTCTGTGGGACGCCGGGATGGTTCCACATAGGCAACTTTCCAGGGTTCAGGACCCAGAGCCCTTAAAAAGGTGGCAGGGTTCATTGTTCCTGCTCCCTTCTCAACATCATAGGGCTGTTGAATAATACAGCCCCGGTCCGACCAAAACTTATTTAATGCCAGGATTAATTCTTGAAAGTTCAATTTCTAATCCTCCTCAAAAAAATATCCGTAAAATAATAACATTGGGGCATAAAAAAACTCCCGTCCCGGATTAGTCCAGGGACGGGAGTTTCCCGCTATTTCACCCTGATTGAACCCTTAGCAGGACGGTCCATCTCTTTTCCAGGCTCTATATACAAATGTATTATTGTGCCCATCTTAGCCTTATAGTATTTTAAATTTATCATTATTATAAGTCACAAGTCAAGCTATAACAAAAGTCACAGCTCTGTGTCTGATGGGGCTTTACCTGCCTCAGCTTTGGAGTGGTTCCTGTCCAGTTCAAGTTTATAGTCTTTGCTCATGGCAACAACAGAACTTAATGCACCTAAAACAGCTAACTGGCTGCTGGCCAGCATGCCTAAGAGCCCTAATGCTCCCACTGTGGCGGGAACTTCAAAGACAGTTCTGTCATGCCGCTTAATCTTTATCTTGGATTCCTGCCCTCTCCTTATAAACCCTTTCAGATGATTGGCAAACTCATCTGCATGACTATAATCTTTTCGAGGGGGCTTTTCCTGCTTATTTTCAAGATAAATCAATGCCTTTACAATATCTCCACCGGAAGCTTCCAAAGCTCCGCTGGCCTCTTGGTAACTAACCTTCATTCGAGAACGAATAAGATCAACATTTGATATGTGATCCATCAGGCTTCCTTCCTCCTTGGTAAATAATTTTAACTATCATAAAAATTATTTACCCCCTGTTGACCACAAATTATTCACATCCTTGTAATAAATCAATAAATTTGCATGATTTCATTTTTTTTTCAAGATGATATTCAGCAAAACATCTTAATGCCAGCTTAATCTCTTTTCCGGTATCAATACTTACTTTAAATTGATTCAATCTTTTAAAATCCCAACAAAGTAGTGTTTTCAAGCTTTCCAATGCCCCACGGCTCATGGGAATTCCCACTGAATTTAAGGGCATGCACAGTTCACAAGCGACCCCTCCTTGCTCCGGCAGGAAGAAGACCTTGCCCTGACGAACCGGCTGACCACAGAAATTACATTCATCCAAATCGGGACAGTAACCAATCCGGGATAAAAGTTTTAATTCGAAAGCTCTGGTAATTACGCTGCGATCTCCACTGTTGAGCATTTTGAAGGCGTCTAACAACAGTTGATAGATAACTGTGTCGGGATCTTCTTCGGGGGTAAAGGCATCCGCCATTTCGGCAAGGTAATTGGCGATTGCCAATCCTTCCAAGCTTTGCCTGAGTCCCCGAAAGATTTCAATTGATTCACCTTGACTGACAGTGTCAATATCCCTGCCCCTGCGCAAAAGCAATTTGGAGTGACTAAAGGGTTGTACCGACCCTCGTTTTTTACTGGTGGTTTTTTCAACCCCATGAGCCATAACCCTCTTTTTGCCAAACTGCTTGGTATACAGGGTTATAATCCGGTCAGCTTCCCTTGCTCTGGTTGATTTTAAGATAACAGCATCCACTAAATATTCCTTCATAAAATATCTCCTGCTATCCGTGTGCTGCGCTTTAAATCCACTTTCTAATCCTAAACACTAAAAACATCCATAATGAAACTCCCAATAAACAAAAGGTAATGGTTATTGTGGAAACTATAGAGCTTTGAGCCGGGATCGGAACATTCATTCCGAAAAAACCGGTAAGAAATGTCAGGGGCATAAAGATAGTGGAAATAACCGTGAGAATCCTCATGGTTTCGTTGGTTCTGGCACTGATAATAGAATCGTATGTTGCTAACGCACCGTCCACCAAATCTCTAAAGCTGTCAATAGTATCTAAAATTCGTTCTATATGGTCAACTAAATCATGAAAATATGGCTTTGTGTCTTCACTGATTTCAAAAATATATTCAGTGTTTCCCGATGCAAAAATCCTCTTTTGAGATAATATCGCCCTTTTCATTGCCAAGGTAGTTCTTTTAAGACTAAGGAACTCCTCAGTAATTTCCTTGGTGGGTTGAACGTACAAGTCATCCTCCAGCTCTTCTATACGTTCATTGATGCGTTCCAATACCGGGAAATACATATCGGTTATACTATCCATAATTGAGTACAGGAAAAAGTCCGGTCCTTTGATCATTATCTCCGGATGCCTGTTTGACAGACATTCTCTGGCCACCTTGCCCAAGGTAGGTAAAGGCCGTCGATGGAGAGTAACAATATAATTCCGGCCCAGATATACATTGAGCTGCTCCAATGATATTTCTTCGTCACTTTCCTCTTCATAACGCACCGCATGGAGCACAAAAAATGAGTAATCTTCATAATTGTCCAACTTTGCCCGGGGGCTGTAGTGCAGACAGTCTTCCACCGAGAGGGGGTGAAAACCAAAAATCTCGGCCACTTCATTGGCTTCTTCATCGGTAAAACTATATAGATCTACCCACATGAGGTTTTCTGAGTTTTCCATATATTCTTTGCCGGACAGATTAACATCATGAATTATGCGATCTTCTTTTGAATCAAACAAGTAAGTTTTTATCATCTAGGTCACTTCCCGATTATAAATATAAAAAAACCTGCCGTTGCACAATATAAGACGCCAGGTATATTTAGTTCTTGATCCCAGATTATCTCTGTACATCAATCATTTTATATTTTAAACATATTTCCGTCAACAAAAAAGGAATCCCAAAAACTCAACAGAACCGACCACAAGACTTTATCCGCTATTGATAAAAACCAAAATCCCTTAGATGCCTTTCATTGTTGCGCCAATCTGATTTAACCTTTACAAAAAGCTCCAAATAAATATGAGTACCCAGCAGTGCTTCGATTTCCTGCCTGGCCAGTTTTCCAACTTTTTTCAACATTTCACCGTTTCTCCCGATTACAATGCCTTTCTGAGAATCTCTCTCAACATATATGACTGCCCTTATATCCACAAGATTATCAGATCTCTTTTCTATCTCATGGACTTCCACCATAACAGAGTGAGGTATCTCCTGTGACGTGAGGTTAAGCACCTTTTCCCTTATCAATTCAGCCATAATAAACCTTTCGGGTTTATCTGTCAGCATGTCATCCGGGTAATACTTTGGTCCCGGTTTTAAGTAATCCATTATCAGCTGAATAAGGCCGCCAAGGTTTTCATCCTTAAGGGCAGAAACAGGTATTATATCACTGAAAGCATACAGTTTTCGATACTCATCAATCAAAGGCAATATATCTTCTTTATTGGAAATCAAATCAATTTTATTAAGAACTAAAACAACAGGTGTAGATATGTTTTCAAACTGCCTTATTATATATTTATCTCCTGCTCCCGGCTTTTGGGCTTCACACAAAAACAGGATAATATCCACTTCTCTCAGGGATTCCAAAGCCAATTCCACCAAGTGCTGTCCTAACCTATGTCTTGGCTTGTGTATTCCCGGAGTGTCCAAAAAAACAATCTGATAATGGTCTCCGGTCAGTACCGAGTGAATTTTATGCCTGGTGGTCTGGGGCTTATCCGACATTATTGCAATTTTTTGCCCCACCAATTTAT
>CAZHAJ010000002.1:29231-44259 GCA_964530215.1 uncultured Peptococcaceae bacterium
CACATTGGGTCTCCCAACCAACGAAACAAAACCAGATTTAAAACTATTTTTAGATATCATATATGACCGCCTCTATAATAAACCTGTTATGGTTACAAATTAAAATTTAAAGGTAACAGCTGGGACACTGTTTTCATTTTATAAAGCCCATCATTGTTACCCATATATACGGGCATTTGCAGCTGAAATTCAGCCATTACCTGACGGCAGGCTCCACATGGGGTACAATACTCTTGGGCATCAGAAACCACAGCTATCGCCCTGAAGTCTCTTTCCCCCTCACTTACCGCCTTAAATATAGCAACCCTTTCGGCACAGCAAGTTAAACCGTAAGAGGAGTTTTCAACATTACATCCCTTATAGATTTTTCCATTGGCAGTCAGCAGAGCTGCTCCCACCCTAAAATTTGAATATTTGGCATAGGCAATTTTTTTTGCCTGTTGAGCACCCTCCAACAGTTCCTGAACCGCTGTCTCTGTCAGCTTTTCCCACATATCAATGCCTTCTCCGTTTTCCTTTATATCTTCAATCCCAGTTTAGCCATAATTGCCTCTTCTTTTTCCCTCATTACCCTCAAATCTTTCTCTTCCAAATGGTCATATCCCAGTAGGTGCAAAATCCCATGGACAACAAGATACGCTAATTCCCTCTGCAAACCATGATTGTACTCTTCACCCTGACGCTTTGCAGCCTGCAGTGAAATTACCACATCCCCTAAAAGATCTTCATCTCCAAAGTCCGGCATCTCTTGACCTTCTCTTTGAGCAAAAGAAAGAACATCGGTGGGCTTGTCCTTTCCGCGGTATTGCAAGTTCAGCTCATGAATATATGCATCATCGGTGAGCAAAATACTGACTTCGGATCTTTCATTGCATCCTTCGCTCTTCATTACCAGCAAGGCAGTTTCTTCCAATAAAGACTGCAACTGAGGCTCAAGAGGTTCCTTTGCCGTTAGACTTATTTGCACCACCATTTTTGAACCTTCTCCTCTCAATCTCCTTGGTTAAATCGGGATATTCTACCCTTGAATGGAATATTCCACTGAGAACCTTCACAAAGGCTTGGGCAATTTTTTCCAAATCCTTTAGGGTTAAGTCACATTCGTCCAATTGACCGTCCATTAGTTTTTCCTTTAATATCTTCCTTACCAATCCCTCAATTCTGCCGTGAGTACGATTTTGCATGGAACGAACGGCAGCTTCAACGGAATCTGCCAGCATAACTATTGCAGCTTCTTTAGTCTGGGGCTTAGGACCTTCGTACCTAAATTCATCTTCGTTAATGGCATCCCCGTTGCAGTTTTCCAAAGCCTTATGATAAAAATAACTAACCAGAGAAGACCCATGATGCTGTTCTATAATTTTTATTATTGCTTCAGGAAGCTTATACTCCTTTGCAAGATCCAAGCCATCCCGAACATGGGCAGTTAGTATTAGGGTGCTGAGGCTTGGGGCAATTTTATCATGGGGATTATCATTACCAAGCTGATTTTCAATAAAGAAGTACGGTCTTTTAATTTTACCTATATCATGATAGTATGCCCCTACCCGAACCAGCAGACTGTCTCCTCCAACTGCTTCAGCAGCCGCTTCTGCCAAGTTTCCCACCAATATACTGTGATGATAGGTTCCCGGGGTCTCGGTCAACAGCTTTTTAAGCAACGGATTACTGGGCTGGGATAATTCCAGCAACCTAACTGATGAAGTTATACCAAAGGCGTTTTCAAGATAAGGAAGGGAACCGTTGGTAAGAATTGACGATAACATTCCGTTGATGGTACCCAGGATTAAAGCTGAGCCCACCACCAATATCGGAGATATATTGCTTATGACCCCCATAACAATTATTGCAGCTATACTGGCTACACTGGTATATAGTCCGGCTTTTAACATATCTCCCCGCTGACTTAACTTACTGACACTGTAGACCCCTGCAATACCACCCACCAGACCCACAACACCAAATTGGATTTCATTACCCGCCATTAATGACAATAGAAAGCTCATGACGCAAACCACCAGCACCGCCAGACGGGAATCCAGCAATATGGCAATTAACATCCCTGCAGCCCCCATGGGCACCATATAACCCATAAGGGCACCAAAATCCGGCGATCGGGTAAACTCCACCACAAAGATCGCCTTTGCTACAGCCAAAACAGCCAGTACAATAATTCCTAAAAGATATAACAATCCCGCATCACGATATATTTCGGGATTCTGTTGATATAAATAAAATAAAACCACAGACATCAGCAATGCTATCAACAGTAAATTGCCCACAATGGTTCTTCCATGCATTCCGCCTTTAGTAAGCCCCAAAGCTTCAAGTTTTTGCAAATGCTCCGGAGTAACCACGTCTCCGGCACCAATTACTCTTTCCTCTTTTCGTATGGTAACCATTACCGGAGATATGGATTCCCTAGCTGCATTACGAAGCAGATCTGTTTTTTCCTTATCGATAAAATTATTTGGTCTTAAAAAATGTTTGACCAATCCCTGTCCCAATTCTATATAGCCCTGAGCAAGACCCAAGGCACCGATGCTTTCGTTGATGTTTTCTTTTATCGTTTCAATATTATCAATATTAACACCGTTTTGTGATTCCATGGCATCTGAAACCTGATTTCTCAACTCATCTGTCAAAGTATCTAGGGACCCTTGGTCGGCTAATATCAATACTGATTTTGTTTGTTCTGAAAGGGAGAAGGGAATTACTTCACTGAGTCTATCCATCTTTTGCTCAGCATTAATCTCCCCGTTTTGCTGAATTTCGGCTATTGAGTGCATTACTGTATTGATATCCGCCAACACAGAAGAAGCCACTTCGTCATTTCTTATATACCAAGTGGGAATATTGCTTTCTGCCTGATCTCTTTTTTGATCGGTGGCAATTTTATCTTCATATATGATTGTCCGGGGAGCAAAAATATTTTCCCTGGAAACCTGACCTAACTCAAAATTTACCTGACTGGGCACAACTTCAGATGATACAAAAAAAGTCAGCAAAAACAGGAACAAAACTGCCGCTATGCTCCTGCGAACCTTTCTCTTCTTCATTACTAAAGCAAATCCCTTAAGAAAAAATCCCCTTACTTTATTGAAGGAGGGCATTTATTTACTCCTTATGGATAGTCCCGCTTTAATTGCAGCCTATCTATATTATCAACAATATCTTAAGAAAGTTTCCGGTTTATTGCCGATTCCGGTCTTCTTCGTCTGCAAGTTCATAAGCTCTTATGATATCCTGAACCAAAGGATGTCGAACTATATCTTCCCCAGTCAATTGCTGAATGGAGATACTGTCCACGTTTTCCAAGACTTGAGCGGCATTTACCAAACCAGAAACTTGTCCCTTGGGAAGATCTATTTGAGTAATATCTCCGGTAATAACTGCTTTGGAGCCAAAACCAAGCCTGGTTAAAAACATTTTCATTTGTTCCACTGTTGTGTTTTGAGCCTCGTCCAAAATAATAAAGGCATCATCCAACGTTCTGCCCCTCATATATGCCAGAGGTGCTATCTCAATGATGTTTCTTTCCAAATACTTTTGGGTGTTCTCCACTCCCAGCACATCATACAAAGCGTCATAAAGAGGTCTTAAATATGGGTCAACCTTTTCCTGCAAATCCCCAGGTAAAAAACCCAGTTTTTCTCCAGCTTCCACTGCCGGCCTAGTAAGAACCAAGCGCTGCACCTCTTTTGCCCTTAAGGCTCTTATGGCCATTATTACCGCCAAATATGTTTTGCCGGTTCCCGCAGGTCCAACAGAAAATACTATATCATACTTTTTTATTGCCTCCAGATAAGATTTCTGCCCCAATGTTTTCGGCTTTATCTGCTTTCCCCTGAAAGTTAGCAGTGATATATCTGTGGCCAGTTTAGGCAAAGCATCCCTTATACCTGCCTTAACCGATTTTAAAGCATAATTCACTTCATGAAGGGTGAGCCTGTTGCCCGCCAGATAATAGCTCTGCAGTTGAGATAAAACATTTTCAGCCAGGGTCACCGACTCTGGCTCACCCACTATAACCAGTTCTTCACTGCGAACCAGTATTCTTACTGCCAGAGCCTTTTCCAAATATGTTAGGTGCTGATCGTTACGACCCAATATTTCTGAAACAGCTCCGATATCTTCTAAGACAATTTTTGCTTCGGTCTTTTCAGGCAATAAAACAGTCCTCCCCATTAAATTAAAGACCCGGCCTGTCAACTATTCTTACCTCTAATCCTGCTGACTTAAGCGCTTTTCTGCACCTATATCCTCCAAGGTCTCAATATACGCTTTATACCTTACCAAATTATCAGGATTTATAGACACTATTTCATTGGCATGCTCTTCAACAATTACCGCTTTGGATTCAACACCGGACTTTGCCATGGTCAGTGCTTTTGACCTGGCCAGTTGTGCAGCTTCTTTGCGGCTGTAATGTATATTATACCTTTGTACTTCCAGATATTCTAGTGTTACTAGTTCGACGGGTATTGATATATTCCTCCAGACAGGCAGCTTTTTAACAGACCTTTCCACCCGGTAGTTATCAAAAGGGATCTGTTGCTTTCCTGATAAAATTATTTCCTTCCCTTTAAAATTAATACAGAGCCGAGCAAAAGAATTGCCGGTATCACCAGTTCTTTGCTGGGACATGGGCACTTCTGCATACCCTTCATACCAAACCCTGGCCCTTACAACTCCCCTGGCTTGCACATATGTTGCGGGCCGCGGTGGCGTTTGCCGGATATCGTTCTGGTCTAAATTCTCGGGTTCCTCTTGCGGCGGCGGGATGACCCCTGATATTAATACTTGTCCGGGAACTACGGTATCACCTTCTTTTACCATTGGATTCCCCACTAAAACCAAAACTTCTTTAACCAAACCGGACTTTTTAGCTACAATATCCGAGGGAGTCACCTCTTCCTCGGGAATGATAGTTTTTTCCGCTATTTCTATGGTTGCCCGGGTACCTCTTATGGTAACACCTACATAGGAAATCTCCGGCATCCCATTTATAATCTGCTTCTCAACATTTTCCCGGTTTATAGAAAACCTGGCAGCACCTGTCCTTAAACCTGCCTCAGCAGCTATTTTTTTGATCTCCTCTGCCGGCAAACTCTGAGCACCAGTTACATCGATAAACCAGATAAAGGAACTTAGAATATATAGCCCCGCTAAAAATACCGCGGCACCTAATACCATTGATTTTCTTTTCTTTATTCTACTTACCATAAAGGGCAGCCCTTCCCTTTGCTGAAAATGAAATTTGCAGCGGGCTTTTCTGCCAATATGCCTAAGGGGCTTTACCGCACTGAGTCTGGCTTTTACAAAAATCTCATTTTCTCCCGTCCTCTTTATATCCCAAAGATATATTCCTCTTCCGGCAGCTAAGTTTAAGAACTTTTCTAGACTTTCACCTCTAACCAAAATACCTACATAACCAAAAAGAAAAGACGTCAGCTTAAAAAGAAACACCATTATTCCCCTCTTTCTCAGAAGAAAGTTTGTCCATTAATTAGCTGTCAGGCATAAAAGCTTTTGGGTGCATATAAGAAATAGAAATAATCTCAGCGAATAAATCGAATGCTTAATATACGGCCCTCAAGACATATTTCATCCGGCAGAATATTTCTCAAAGATAGAGCTTCTCCGGTAACAGCTACTTCATAATCACCCACATTTACCCTGAAATTCTCGGTGGTGTATTCTGTTATGCCCCTATGGTTTTCTATGAACAGCTGCAGATCACCCATAATTACAATTTTTGGCAAATCCATTACTATGTCATTGGGAATCTCCAACACATCAGACACTTGTCTTTTTATCTTTTTCTTTAACTCCTGCCAATCCATTAAACCCCCTCCTGCTGTGAATATATGTGACCCTTTGGTAAAATATTACTCCCCTCCAGTTGACTGCACCCTTTATCAGAAGCAATGTTTATTATTTTTATATTTGTGATGGTAATATATAATGAATATGAAAAATGTAGGCAGGGGGGATAAAAATGACAGAATTTAAACTAACAACAATGTCCACCGCATCGGGCTGAGCTTCAAAAATGGCTCCGGCCATACTGTCGCAAGTGTTGCGGCAATTACCAACTATAAATGATCCTAACCTGCTGGTGGGTCCCGAAACCCATGATGATGCGGCAGTATACAAAATAAATAATGAATTGGTCATTATTCAAACTGTGGATTTTTTCCCACCCATAGTTGATGATCCTTTTTTATATGGACAAATCGCAGCCGCAAATTCCTTAAGTGATATATACGCCATGGGGGGCAAACCTATTCTGGCCTTAAACATTGTTTGTTTTCCTAACTGTTTGCCAGTTAAAATACTGGAGCAGATACTGCAGGGAGGGGCATCCAAGGTTAGCGAAGCAGGTGCCATAACAGCCGGAGGACACAGTATTGTAGATGACACACCAAAATATGGCTTAGCTGTTACCGGCACAGGACACCCAAAGCATATTCTTTCTAATTCCGGAGCGGTACAAGGAGACTTACTTATCCTTACCAAGCCCTTGGGCACTGGAATTATCAATACCGCTGCCAAGGGAAATTTGGCTTCAGAAAAATCGACCCGGGCAGCACTGACGAATATGCTGGAGCTAAACCGTAAATCCGCAGAAATTATGCTTAAATATCCGGTTAAGGCTTGTACCGATATCACCGGCTTTGGTCTGCTGGGTCATGCCGCCGAAATGGCTTTGGCCAGCAAGGTGTCATTGGAGATTTGGCCCGATAAAGTTCCCCTGCTGCCGGAAACTGAAGAACTGGCAGCTATGGGCATGATACCTGCAGGAGCTTATCAGAACCGAGATCATTTATCTGATAAAATTAAAAATTTGGATAAAATTAAAAAAGAAAAGGCTGCAATCCTGTTTGATCCTCAAACCTCAGGAGGTCTGCTGCTGGCCATCCCGGAAAGCAAGGCAACTTCTATAACCGAAAGGATGCGTCAAGAGGGAATTGCCGCCGCAATCATAGGACAGGTGAGACAAAGGGGACCCCATCCCCTTGAACTAAAGGAAGGATGAGCATAGTGTCAAAGATAATAAAAGTTGATTGCCGAAAAATGGCTTGCCCGCAACCGGTAATACACACTAAAAATGCCCTTGAACAAATGGATCAAGGGACGGTCATAACAACAGTGGATAACGATATCGCCAGTGAAAACATTACAATATATGCCAAAAACAATGGATATCAAGTGGATGTAGAAAAGAAATCGGATATATATTATATTACCGTTACCAAGGGTGCCCCAGAAGATACAGTGGAAAAAGCAGTTACCGTCGATGCTCATGGCGACAGTCTCAGTCTTGCATACTTGTTCTCCAGCAATGTATTGGGCCAGGGATCACCTGATTTAGGGGAAGTTCTGATGAAAAGTTTGCTGGTAAGTATAAATGAAATGGAAAATCCCCCTAAAGCTTTATTATTTTTAAATACCGGAGTGATGTTAGCCTGCAGGGGATCTTCCGTTATAGAATTATTGCAATCACTGCAAAATAAAGGTACCCAGCTGATATCCTGCAGTACCTGCCTGGAATACTATAAGTTAAGGGATAAACTTTTGGTGGGAATGATGGGCAATATGCTGGAAATCAACAATCATATGGTGCAATCCCACAAAGTAATTACCATTTCTTAAGAGCCTGTATTAATATGTATTTTTGAATTTAAAAAAGAGAGATTGATATACAAAAAATATCAATCTCTCCATCTAATTATTATTAAATTAAGTATTCTATACTTGCACAACTTCCTTAATCTCTGGCATTTCCTGAAGAATGGTTCTCTCTATAGCCATTTTTAATGTATAGGTTGACATAGGACAACTTCCGCAGGCACCAACCAATTTAACCTTTACCGTCCCGTCTTCGGTAACATCCACCAACTCCACATTACCGCCGTCTCTAACCAAAGCCGGACGAACTTTATCAAGAACAGCTTCCACTTTCTCCTTTACGCTCACCGCCGATACCTCCTTTGTGTTAAGACTAAAGCATAATTAATTTTACCTCTTTTATTTTACCCTGGCAAGATATTCCTTATTCGCAAGAAACTATTCCAGCAGAATCTTTATTTTAATGATATCCCCATTCGTTGAAGCATCTTTTGAGTCCGTAGACATCATGACTTCCCCGTCTATCCGTTCTGTACCCCCGGACATTGTGGAAGCTTGGTTATTATTTTCAGAAGATTTAGGAATATTCTCCGAGACCTGTTGTCGGCTGATAATAATACCCTTATCATAAATACTGTCCAATGCTTGATCCAAATTGCTTTCAGCCAAGCTCATTACCAGCTCAACCCCGTCAAAGGGCTTGAGGCTATTTGCACCCATACTGAGCAGCACAGAGGATATTTCTCCCACAGTTCTATATTTATCTTCCACCCTGATTTCCACTACCATTTGTTTAGCCTGCTTTTCATCGGAAGCGGAAACCTGCCCCATCATTTCGACTCCGGCATCCTGGGGTGCAGTTCTGGCCAAAGGCTGCAAAGATGTTTCCTCTCTTAGCGGCAGCATATTATTGCTCTCACTTATGTTTTCCTTATGTGGTCCGGAGCCGATACCATCCCCCCGTTCATCATCAGCTCTGAATACAATAATATCCTTTGAATCAGAATCATCAGAAGCATTATTATCCATGATGTCTGAAGATAGGTTGCTGCTTGAGTTTCCCGGCATACTTGCAGTATTTTGGGTTTGCTGCCCCACAACATCAGATTTTTTTGATGTTTCAATATTTTGGGTAAAGGGCAAATCGATCCCGGCGGCAGCTATCCCAATCACCAGAAGAAACCCAGCAGCAATCCCGATAATTCCGGACCATCTGGTGATGACTGACTTATTTTTATAAGCACCGGCAAATTTGTCCTCTTGCATAATTATTGCACCGGATAGCTTTTTCTTAAGACTTTGCCTGAAGCCTGCCGGAGGCTTGACGGGGGGAAGATTGTGAACAGTCCTTAAAACATTTTTAAGAAAATCCAGCTCTGACTTACAGGCAGAACATTTCTCCAAATGAGCTTCGAGTTCTTGCTTCTCAGAGGGCGATAGCATACCGTCAACATATGCAGATAATAATTTTTGTGTTTGATGGCATTGCATTTTTATCCCCCCTCACCTTTATCAGTCAGACGAATTTCAAAGTCAAAATGTTCCCTGCACTTCCACAAACTCTGCTTCAAGCTTTGCCTGGCTCTGTTAAGTCTTGATTTAACAGTACCCAGGTTGCAGTCTAAAGCCACTGAAATTTCTTCATAGGAAAGACCTTGTATCTCCCTCATTACCAATATTAGTCTTTGGTCTTTGGATAGACCGTTAAGCTGCTCCTGAATAAGATTGTTTAACTCATTTCGCTCTAAACTTTCTTGGGGTGACAATTCTGTAGACACCAGATAAGGTGCATTTCCAGAATGTATCATCATATCGTCCAGGGAAATGTTTTTTTGTCTTTGCTGTTTTCGCAATTCATCCCTACAAACATTTGAAACTATTCTATACAACCAGGTTGCAAAGCTTGCCTCTCCTCGAAAGGAAATTAAACCTTTATATGCCTTTATAAAAGCTTCTTGAGCCAAATCACTGGCGTCAGTGTGATTGCCGGTAAAGCGATAAGCAATGGTATATACCTTTGTTTCATAGCGAGTAACCAGCTCTTCGAAGGCATCCATGTTTCCCGACTTTGCCATATCCACCAATTCGTTATCCTCAGGATGCACTTGACCACCCCCTTGCAAAAAACACTACAAACAATTAATTTACTTCGACAGTTTAAATGAACACTCCTCTAATGTTTTACATATAAGAAGGTGGTGGCACAATATTATCAACCTTTATTGACAGCACAACAGCATTACTATATAATTTATTATTAGTTTGAATAAAATGCCGAAGTGGCGGAACTGGCAGACGCAGCGGACTCAAAATCCGCCGGTAGCAATACCGTATCGGTTCGACTCCGATCTTCGGCACCATATATACATAAAAAATGACCAGAAATTTAATTTCTGGTCATTTTTGTTAATAGATTTGTTATCTGCGGTCATCAGTAAGATCCTCTTGCTGCCTGCGTATGCTTTCTCTATCTCTCCTGACTTCTCTTTCAACAGTGTTCTCACCTGTTCTGTTTCTTTCTCTTCTCTCATTTCTTACCATTTAATGACCCCCTTTTTTAAAATCTGATTATAGCATTCTTCAAAAACAACCGGATTATAGCAAGAAATAAATGTTGCTAATGTTAAAATTATTTGATGTTTTTGTAAGAAATATTGCTATAAGATACCAAAATATAAAATAATGAAAATCATTGAAAATAAGATATAATGAGATTAGTACATTTTAGCTATAAAGGAGGGTCCCATATGGAAAAATTTATCAACAAAGCAATAAATGCCGGCAGAAGTTATTCTATACTGGATTTTGCTTTGCTAAAAACCTCTCTGATATCATTTGGCATACTTCTCGGGGCCTACTTTTCACAGTTTTTTATAGGATATATTTCAGTTGTATGGATTGTTTTTATAGTTGCCTATCTTCTAATAATGTATAAAACCTTTATTAAGAATTAAGCAGGTAATTTAACCCTTTATTATATTAAATCTTTAATGGATGCCACAGAGTCTATTAAAAAATCGGGGTATATCCCTGTGCTTTCCAGTACTTCTTTGGAGTATTTGCCTGTTTTAACCATTATGGAAGTAGCGCCCACAGCTTTTGCACCAGCCACATCAACATTTACATCATCACCAACCATAACCATTTCTTTTTCATTAATATCTAAACTGTCCATTGCTATCTTAAAAAAACTTGCGGTGGGTTTACCCAGCAGCTCTGCCTGCTTACCCGAAGAATACTCAAACATTGTTACAAAGCCACCGGTATCTATATGTACACCGTCTTCCAGGTAATATAATTTACCTTTGCCAGTGCAGAGAATATTAGCCCCGTTATGAATCATTCTAAATACCTTATCAATTTCAGAGTATGATACCTTGTCCCTGAAATCCCCAATTACCACGTAGTCAGGGTTGCTGTCATCATAGTTCAGTCCGGTCAAAACCTGGGCAACTTTATCGGTAACCAGGCAATAGCACTTTAAGTTTGGATTCTTTAAAAAAAAGTTTCTAACTGCTGTAACCGGGGTAAAAATTTCTTCTTGCTTGGCATCAATCCCATTTTTTCTCATTCTTTCAAGAATACCGCTTTCAGGAATTGAATCTGTATTGGTTAAAAATCTTAGGTGATAACCTTTATCTCTTAATTCTTGAATTATCTCGGCCGCCCCGGGGATTTGACTCCCTTTGAAATATAAAGTACCATCCAAATCAAAGAAAAAAGCTTTAATCTTATCCGGTAATTTAGGCATTTTTTTGTTCCTTTCTATGTACATTTTACTAAATTATACAATAACTGCTTACCCAGCGTCCAGTTCTTGGATTTTGGATAAGCAGACCAAAGAGCTGTCTGGTTAAAACCGACAGCTCTTTTGCCAAACATTTTTAAACGGCCTTCCTTTCCCACAGGAGCATCATTTCTCTTATAACTTTTGCAGCCAACAATGCTGTACGTCCCGAAACATCGTAAACCGGATTTACTTCGTTTAAATCAAAACCCACAATATTTAAGTCCTTTGTAAGATACAAGGTTTCCATTAACTCCATACTGGTACAGCCGCAAACCTCGGGAGCACCGGTCCCCGGTGCAAAGGCGGGGTCAACCACATCAATGTCTAAGGTAATATATACAGGTCTTCCCCCAATTTCCGGGATAATCTTTTTCATTGGTTCTAAAACTTGGTCGAAAAAGATTTGGGAATTATTCTTTCCGAATTGTATTTCTTCCCTAAGACATGATCTGATTCCCAATTGATAGACGTTTCCTTTACCCACAGTTTCACACACCCTGCGCATTACCGTTGCATGGGACAAACGTTCCCCTAAATAATCATCCTGGAGATCTGCATGGGCATCCAACTGAATTACCACCAAATCGTTATAACGGGCAGCAGCCGCTTCTACCAGTGGCATGGTAATAAGATGCTCCCCACCCAAAAAAATCGGAATTTTTTTGTCATCAATTATTTTTCCGGCTGTTTCTTTCATTAGATTTAAACTGTCTTTTACATTACCAAAGGGCAGACTTAGGTCACCGGCATCAAAAAAATTAATTTCGCCTAACTCCCTATCCAGCCTGGGACTGTAGTCTTCCATCCACCAAGAGGTATGCCGGATTTCTCTGGGGCCGTGCCTGGTTCCCGTCTTAACGGTTACGGTACTGTCCATAGGGGCACCCACTATTACCATTGATGCATCTTTATAGTCTTCTGAAGCACCCATATAACGCCAGTATCTTTCGGCGTCTAGCGACATCATATTATCACCTATCTTTACATTATAGTTATATTATAAAAACACCCAGGGAACGAGCCTTACAGCTCTTTTTCCCCTGGGTGCTCTTTCTTACTTATCTTTTGATCCAAGTATATACCACTGGTTTTTCTATAAAGCCAGGGTTGCTACCATAACAGCTTTAATGGTATGCATTCTATTTTCAGCCTGATCCCATACCAAGGATGCATCTGATTCAAATACTTCTTCGGTTACTTCCATGCTTTCCAAACCATACTTTTGGTAAATATCTTCACCGATGGTGGTTTCTCTGTTATGGAACGCAGGGAGGCAATGCAAGAACTTGGCGTTACGATTGCCGGTCTTCTTCATCATTTCAGCGTTTACCTGATAGGGTGTCAACAGCTTAATTCTTTCTACCCATACTTCATCGGGCTCACCCATGGATACCCAAACGTCGGTGTACAGATAGTCAACGCCTTTTACACCTTCATCAACATTATCGGTAATCATAATGCGTGCACCGGATTCTTCTGCATATTTCTGAGCGATTTTTACCAGCTCAGGATCGGGCTGCAGACCCTTAGGTGCTACTGAGCGGAATTCCATACCCAACATAGCTGCACCGATTAACAATGAGTTACCTACATTGTTTCTGGCGTCACCAACATATGCAAAGCAAATCTCACTTAAGTTCTTTTCGGTATTTTCAATCATGGTCAGTACATCTGCCAGCATTTGGGTGGGGTGCCAATCATCGGTCAAACCGTTCCATACCGGTACACCTGCATACTCGCCAAGCTCATCACAGAAGGACTGTTTTGAACCACGATATTCGATTCCGTCATACATTCTACCCAATACACGGGCTGTGTCTTTGATGGACTCTTTTTTACCCATCTGTGAGCTGGTGGGATCAAGATAGGTTACTCCTGCACCCTGATCGTAAGCTGCCACTTCAAAAGCACATCTTGTTCTGGTGGAAGTCTTTTCAAAAATCAGAGCAACGTTCTTGCCCTTTAATAATTGCTGCTCTGTACCGGAATACTTTGCTCTCTTTAAGTCCCTGGACAAGTCCAAAAGAAACTTGAGCTCCTTTGGAGTAAAGTCCAGTTCCTTAATGTAGTTTCTGTTTCTGAGATTAAAAGCCATTTTAAAATCCTCCTTTTATCTTTAAGAACATATTTAATATAATAAAGCTTGCACTTTATTCCAGTGTTTCTCTAGGGAGTTATGCGGGTACCGGTTTTTCCTTCCATTGCCTCATCAACCTTGCTCAGTGAAGTAATGATGGCTTCCTTACCGGTTTCCTTAACAAAACGCATACAAGCCATAACTTTGGGGCCCATGGAGCCCTTTGCGAAGTGTCCATCGTTGTAGTATTGCTCCATTTCAGCCAAAGTAACGGTTCCCAGTTCCTTTTGATCAGGCTTGCCAAAGTTGAGACATGCCTTCTCAACATCAGTCAGGATAACGAATTTATCAGCATTGACCACTTTACAGAGAACAACGCCACCCAGATCCTTGTCAATAACTGCATCTACACCTACGATATTACCGGTCTCATCCTTTCTTACCGGAATACCGCCGCCACCGTCGGCCACTACGATAGCTCCGCTTTTTACCAGAGTTGCTATCGCTTCGCTTTCAATGATCTCGATGGGATCCGGTGATGGAACAACTCTTCTCCAGCTCTTTTCTACACCGGGCTTTACTTCTTTTACGATATAGCCCATCTCA
Organism: uncultured Peptococcaceae bacterium; assembly: GCA_964530215.1. Taxonomy (GTDB): domain Bacteria; phylum Bacillota; class Desulfotomaculia; order Desulfotomaculales; family Desulfocucumaceae; genus JAAXTT01. The sequence goes on from CAZHAJ010000002.1 coordinate 43,340, forward strand.
TCCCTTAGCTTTAAAGCTTCCTCCTTGGTGTAGAACACTCCCACCGGCTTAGAAGGATCTTTAAAGTCCGGGTCATCATTGCTTATCATCATTTGAGTTACTATAGCTGCCACTGTTTTTTTGATATTCATTTTTTCCAAGTGATGCTGCAGCCTGTTGGTCATCATCCAGCCCACTTGCCCTTGGGTCATGGCACCACAAACAAACATGGTTTGTGCAGGTACCAAGTCTTTACCTGCCTCCATTTGAACCATCAGGTCACCCACCTGTGGTCCGTTACCATGGGTTACAACTACCTGATTGCCTGCTTGAATCAGCTTTGCAATCTGAGAAGCTGTTACATTCACATTTTCAAGCTGCTCGTCAGTTGTACCCTTTTGGTGTGACTGACAGATGGCGTTTCCGCCAAGTGCTACTACAATTACCTCTCCGGCCATTTCTTCCTCTCCTTTTTTTAATTATATTTATTTGGTGAAACTCTGTTTTCTATGTAATAATTTACCCACTTTAGGCTATAAAAACTGCTCTCCTCATAAACGTAACTTTTAGAAGCTTCACAAAGCTTCTAATATAAATAGCATTTCCCTTTTTAAACTTTTTTAAAGTTCGGGTTTAAGCTCTGTGGCTTAAACCCGAACCCTATTCTCATTTCATGCTTCAATGTTATCGATGTTATTCTAGTGTGAACCTGAAAGCACTTCCTCATCAGTGGGTGTTTCAAAGTTTACATGGTGCAAAGGCGGTGCTTGCTTTTGTGTTAATGGACTTACTATTAACATAGCTATAAGGGACAGGACTGGAGCTATAAAGGTGTCCAGACCTGCCAACTCTTCCGGTACCATGTAGAACAGTATAATTCTTGAAATACCGCCCACAAATATTGCGGCCATGGCACCCCAGGAATTAGCTTTTGACCAGTA
>CAZHAJ010000003.1:0-42964 GCA_964530215.1 uncultured Peptococcaceae bacterium
GGATGAAAAACAATTAAGCCCAACAAAAAACTACCCAATACATTTACCGCCAAAGTACCCAGCGGAAAATTATTTGGAGCAAATCTATTTATATGATTGCCTAACAAATAACGTGCAGACGCGCCCAGAAAACCACCAATCCCAACAAAAATAATACTACTCATTAAGTTTATCCTCTTTCACTTTCTACATCTTTTCCTGATAAACTAGATACTTCCTTGCCTAATCTTCTTCCGATATAAGCCATAAAAAGTCCCCCCAGCAAACTGCTTACAAGATAGGCGGCCATAAGTCCGGAAGAAATGTAAGCAATCTCAACAGATTCCACACTAAATGCAGAGAATGTTGTCAAGGAACCGGTAAAACCAGTTGCCACAGCTTGAACAGAAAAAGAGGTGTTGGGAACCTGAGAAAGGGCTATTGTTAAAAAATAGGCAAGGAAAAAACTCCCCACAATATTTACCAGGAAGGTTCCCCATGGAAATATATACTGGGTGTTTAATGTTATGCTTAAATAGTATCTTACCAGCGCCCCAAAAACCCCGCCCATTCCAACAGCTATAATGCTCATGCTCATCTGTCCCCATTTTTTTATTTTGGCTTTTCTGGTGTGTCCATCAATTCGGGGTAGATCATAAAATTCTGGATTCTGGCTTCTGACTTCTGTATTCCCCTGAAATTATATGTCGATCATAGTTTCGGTTCTATTTACTCTCCATTAATGGGGTCTACCGCAACAATTGACATAGAGCTTTTGATATATAAGCGGTGGCTGACCACATAGTCAACCACCGCTTATATTATTTACTCTCATTTGTGGACCGATTAACAGAAAGTCACTTCTTAAAATTCTGGATTCTGGCTTCTGACTTCTGTATTCCCCTGAAATTATATGTCGATCATAGTTTCGGTTCTCATTTGTGGGGTCTACCCCAACAAATGACGATAGTCTACTTAAACAACAGTGGTCCAATAATTAAAGCAATGGTTCCCGCTACTTTGATCAACGGGTTCATTGCAGGACCAGAAGTATCTTTACAAGGGTCACCAACGGTATCACCGATTACCGCAGCCTGGTGAGTTGGATTAGGCTGGCCATCAATGCTCTTACCACCCATATTTCCTGCCTCAATCCATTTTTTAGCGTTATCCCAAGCACCACCGGCATTAGCCAGGAAGAGTGCCAGCAATACTCCGGTAACAGTCATTCCGGAGAGGAATCCGGCCAGGGACTTAGCTCCAAGACCAAAACCTACTACTAAAGGAACGCCTACAGCCAGTATGCCGGGAGCAATCATTTTGCTGATGGCTGCGCCGGTGGCAATACTTACACAGCGGGCATAATCGGGCTTCCCTGTTCCATCCATAATACCTGGAATTTCCCGGAATTGGCGACGAACTTCGTTAACCATACCAAATGCGGCATCACCCACAGCTCTCATGGTTAATGCAGCCACCAAGAAAGGAACTGCTCCGCCGATAAACAAACCGATAATTACCATGGGGTCATTAAGATTGACCACCAGAGTCCAAATCTCCTTACCATGCTCGGTAACCTTAGTAAGCACTCCTGCCTGCTGAAGGGCTACACTTCTGGTAACTTCATCAATATAAGCCTGGAATAATGCCAAAGCAGTTAGAGCTGCTGAGCCGATGGCAAAACCTTTGGCAATGGCAGCAGTGGTGTTACCCACAGCATCCAGTTTATCTGTTCTAACTCTTACTTCATCCGGCAGGCCAGCCATTTCTGCAATACCTCCGGCATTGTCAGCTACCGGACCAAAAGAGTCCATAGCTACTACGAAGCCCGAGGTGGAGAGCATACCCATGGCTGCCATGGCTATACCAAAAATAGCATATTGAGCGCTTTCCCAACTGGCTGCCCAAAAGGCTATCCAAATAGCTAAAGCAAAAACCAGCATGGGAACAAAGACACTTTCCAGACCAACTGCCAAACCTTGAATAACGTTGGTGGCAGGACCTGTCTTGGATGCTTCGGCAATACCCATAACAGGTTTCTTGTTATTAGCAGTATAGTATTCTGTAAGAACACCCACAGCAACACTTACCACCAGACCCACAATCACAGCTAAAGTTATACCTTGTCCCAAAAGACCGGGGAAAGTCCAAACCGAAAGAAAATAAACCCCAATGGCAGTCATTATATTTGTAGCCCACAAACCTACATTCAGAGCTGACTGAGGATTGCCGTCTTCAGTGGTTCTTACCAGGAAAGTACCAACAATGGATGCAATAATACCTATGGCACCCACCGCCATGGGGAAAAGTGCACCTTTTATTCCAAAAAGGCTGTTACCCAAAATCATGCCGGCAATAGTAGTGGCGGCATAAGATTCAAAGAGATCTGCTCCCATACCGGCAGTATCACCAACGTTGTCACCAACGTTATCTGCAATGGTAGCCGGGTTCCTGGGATCATCCTCAGGTATACCTGCTTCAACTTTACCAACTAGGTCCGCACCTACATCAGCGGCTTTGGTGAAAATACCACCGCCAACCCTGGCAAAAAATGCGATGGCACTGGCACCGAAAGCAAAGCTGTTAATGACGGTAGCATTTTTGAATATTATAAATAAGACCGAAACTCCCAGTAGTCCCAAACCTGCCACCGATAATCCCATTACCGCCCCGGCCCTGAAAGAAATCTTAAGGGCTTTTGCCAACCCGGAACTGCGGGCGGCTTCAGTGGTTCTGGCATTAGACTTGGTGGTACTGTTCATACCGATATAACCTGCAACGGCGGAACAAATGGCACCTACCAAGAAAGAAATAGCATAAGAAAACTCATAAAAGAACAGCAAAACAAAAATAATAAGCGTAAAAGGTATTAAGGTTCTATACTGCCTGTTTAAAAAGGCCATGGCACCTTCCTGAATAGCTTCAGAAATTTCCTTCATCTTAGGTGTACCCATGGACTCTTTAAGCACGCTGAACATCGTTAGCAGCGCAAACAGAAGTGCTACAGCACCTGCGGCAGCTCCTATCCAGGCCAGAAGCATTGATTCTTGCACTTTATAAACCCTCCTATTTTCCCTATGATTTAAAAACAAAACATTACATTAAACTGCTTAATTAAAAACCTGAAGACCTAAAAGCAATGATGTTATTGCCAGCAAGACACCAACAACTACAGTAACCTTGCCCAGCAACTCGTCCAGCCCTTTTTTCTTACCAAAGAAGGTTTCAGCTCCACCTGTTATTGACCCGGAGAGACCGGCACTTTTACCGGACTGCAGTAAAACCGTTGAAATTACTGCCAAACATGCAATAACATGCAAGACGATTACCAGGCCTTTGAGCACATAATCACCCCCTTAATATAAATACACAAGAATTATAGCACGATGTGTAGAATTTAACAACGAACATCGTATATTTTGAATGACTGCTTTATTTAATACAATAAACCGACTTCCTGCCCTTATAAATGGCAGCTGACCCTAATTCCTCTTCAATCCTGATAAGTTGATTGTATTTTGCTACCCTGTCGGTTCTTGAGGGAGCACCGGTTTTGATCTGACCAGAATTGGTAGCAACCACTAAATCTGCTATTGTTACATCTTCGGTTTCCCCCGAACGATGGCTTACAACCGCAGTATAACCTGCCCGTTGAGCCATTTCTATAGCATCCAAGGTTTCAGTAAGGGTTCCTATTTGATTAACTTTTATCAATATGGAATTGCCTACCCCTGCCTCAATCCCTTCGGAAAGCCTTTCGGTATTGGTAACAAAAAGGTCATCCCCCACTATCTGTACGCGCTCACCTAGCTTTGCAGTAAATTCTTTCCAGCCATCCCAGTCATCTTCTGAAAGACCGTCTTCAATAGATATAATTGGGTATTTGTCCAACAGACCGGCATAGTATTGAATCATTTCCGAAGAGCTCCGTTTGGTTCCTTCAAAAACGTAGCTCCCTTCCTTATAAAATTCGGTGGCTGCACAATCCAACGCCAGTGATATATCCTCTCCTGGTTTATATCCTGCCTGCTTTATTGCCTCCACTATAACTTGCAAAGCTTCTTCGTTTGAGCCCAGATTTGGTGCGAAACCTCCTTCATCACCCACCGATGTATTAAGACCTTTGGATTTTAGCACCTTTTTAAGACTGTGAAACACCTCCGCACCCATCCTCAGGGCTTCCGCAAAATTTGCGGCACCCACCGGCATCACCATAAATTCTTGAATATCCACATTATTATCGGCGTGTTCACCGCCGTTCAATATATTCATCATGGGGGTTGGCAAAAGCTTAGCATTGACACCGCCCAAATATTGATACAGGGGTAATCCAAAATAATTCGCCGCTGCTTTAGCACAAGCCAATGAAACGCCCAGTATTGCATTAGCTCCCAACTTGCCCTTATTGGGCAAGCCATCTAGTTCAATTAAAGCTTTATCTAAAACAACTTGCTCAGCTGCATCATAACCAAGAAGTTCGGGGGCAATTACATTGTTAACATTATTTACCGCCATAAGAACTCCCTTGCCCAGGAAGCGCTCTTCTCCATCCCTCAGCTCCACTGCTTCATAGGCACCTGTCGAAGCTCCCGAAGGTACAGCCGCCCGTCCCAAAGTGCCGTCTTCCAAAACCACATCCACCTCTACAGTGGGATTGCCTCTGGAATCAAGAATTTCCCTGGCATAGATATCCAGTATATTGGATGACATAACAGTTTTTCCTCCTTATATTTCTATAATTAATCCTCTTTTATTATCAGAGAACTTCCGGTCATTTCGGCCGGTTTTTCCAAACCCAGCAAATCCAACATTGTGGGCGCCACATCTTCGAGACGACCGTCTTTTCTCAACTCTATTTTGTTATATTTGTCACTTACCAATATTAACGGAACAGGAAATGTGGTATGTGAAGTGACAAGATTGCCTTCTTTATCTTTTACACATTCGGCATTTCCGTGATCCGATGTTATTATCGCTGCTCCATCTTTTTCCAAAACTTTTTTAACTACCTCACCCAAGCAGCTATCAACGGTCTCCACTGCCCTCATTGTGGCAGACATATCGCCGGTATGACCAACCATGTCCGGATTAGCATAATTAACAATGAACACTTTATAAGAATCTGATTCCAATTGTTGAACAAACTCTGCAGTAACTTCTATGGCACTCATTTCAGGCTTCTGGTCATATGTCGCCACCTTGGCAGAAGGCACAAGAATTCTGTCTTCCCCCATATTGGGAGCCTCAATGCCTCCGTTAAAAAAGAAAGTAACATGAGCATACTTTTCTGTTTCAGCCAAACGCAGCTGCTTAATTCCTGCTTCACTAAGTACTTGCCCCAAGGTATTTTGAAGAACCTGGGGTTTAAAGGCCACCGGGGCCTCTATCCTCTGATCATATTGGGTCATACATACAAAGTGTAAATTATCTGGCGGATTATGCCGTTGAAAGTCCCTGAAATCTCTGTCCACAAAGGCTCTTGTAATTTGCCTGGCTCTGTCAGGTCTGAAGTTAAAAAATATTACCGAATCTCCGCTTTTAATATTTCCTCGGAAAACACCTTTAGTGTTTAAAATAACAGTGGGCTGAATAAACTCATCAAACTCTTTTCTTTTATAGGCATCAATAACTGCTTCCTGGGCACTTATTGATTTTAATCCCTTACCCTCTGCCATTGCCTGGTAAGCCATTGCAGTCCTGTCCCAACGCTTATCCCGATCCATAGCATAATAGCGGCCCATCACAGTGGCTATAGTTCCTATTCTCCTAGAGGTTATTTCCTTTTCCAGCTGTTTTATATATTCAACACCGCTGTCTGGAGAGACGTCCCGACCATCTAAAAAGCAGTGAATATATACCTGCTCCAACTGATGCCGATCAGCTAACTCCAGCAACGCAAACAAATGATTAATGTGACTGTGAACACCACCGTCGGACAGCAGACCCATTAAATGAAGGCTGCCATTATTTTTTACTGCATTTTTAACTGCGTCTAATAATACCTGATTGCTAAAAAAATCTTCATTTTTAATAGCCTTTGATATCCTGGTGAGTTCCTGATAGACAACTCGTCCCGCCCCAATATTTAAGTGTCCCACCTCAGAGTTTCCCATCTGTCCGTCCGGAAGACCAACATCTTCACCGGAACATTTAAGGGAAGCCTGGGGATAGTTTTTAGCATACTTGTCCATATTGGGAGTGCAGGCATTTACAATGGCATTTCCCTCTGCTTCATCGCAAATGCCCCAGCCGTCCAAAATAATCAAGGCTAAAGGTCCGCTAACTTTCGTCAATATGTATTCCTCCGTCAACAGCAGCTAGCTGCCTTTATTATGGCCGCAAAACTTTCGACATCCAGGCTGGCTCCTCCCACCAAAGCACCGTCAACGTCCGGCTGAGCCATAAGTTCCCCTGCATTTTCCGGCTTAACACTGCCCCCATAAAGTATGGGCACTTTTTGTGAAGCAACGTCTCCGTATCTATCTGCTATAAGACCCCTTATAATGCCGTTAACCTGTTGAGCATCATCAGATGAAGCGGTTCTTCCGGTACCAATGGCCCAAACCGGTTCATAAGCCAAAATTATTCTTTCCACCTGCTCCGGAACTAAGCCTTCTAAAGAACCCTTAACCTGTTCGGTAATCACCTGGGTGGTACCTCCAACCTCTCTTTGCTCAAGGGTTTCCCCTACACAAACAATGGGAGTCAGTCCGTTTTCTAACGCTGCCTTAACCTTAATATTAACATTTTCGTTTGTCTCAGCAAAATACTGCCTTCTTTCGGAGTGTCCCAGTATAACATAACGACAGCCGGCATCCTTTAGCATTACCGGTGAAACTTCACCTGTATATGCCCCTTCCACAAAGTGGTGCATATTTTGCGCACCCAAATTTATACCGCTTCCGTCGATAGCCTTGTAAACGGGATGAAGTGCGGTTGCCGGCGGGCAAATAATTACTATATTTTTGTCGGGCAGATTAACAGATTTTAATTCTTTTACAAATTGAATCGCCTGAGCAATGGTTTTGTACATCTTCCAATTCCCTGCTATGATAGGAATACGCAATGTTAAGCAACCTCCCTTGTTAGCTATCAGCTATCAGCTATCAGCTATCAGCTATCAGCTATCAGCTATCAGCTATCAGTATTATACGCCGAATTTATGAGTTTTGGTTTCACTTAATTAATTTTTATTGTTTATTTTTTGTTTTTCTTCTGGATTCTGACTTCTGACTTCTGTATTCTGACTTCTGGATTCTGTATTTTCTAGGCTTCTGGATTCTGACCCTTAAGAATTACCTACAAGCAAACTGCCAGCTACACTAACCCCTATCCTGCAATGCCACCACTCCGGGGAGCTTCTTTCCCTCTAAAAATTCCAAGGAAGCACCGCCTCCTGTGGATATATGACTGATGAGATCCACCAAACCTGCCTTTTGTACTGCAGCCACCGAATCACCGCCACCCACTATGGAGGTCGCTTCGCTCTCAGCCACTGCCTGAGCCACACCAAAGGTTCCACGAGCAAAGGGAGCCATTTCAAATACACCCATAGGCCCATTCCAAAATAACGTCCTTGCTCCTTTGATGTGTTCAGCAAAAATTTTTACGGTTTCCGAACCGATATCCAACGCCATCCAATCATCAGGAACACAGTCAACCGCAACCACTTTGTTTTCAGCTTCAGGGTCGGCTTCTTTAGAAATCACCAAATCCACAGGCAATACAAAGTTAACTCCTACCGTTTTAGCCTTATCCATTAAGCCTCGGGCTAAATTTACCTTGTCCAATTCCAACAAAGATTTTCCCATCTCAAACCCTTTTGCTTTAAGAAAGGTATTGGCCATACCTCCTCCAATAATCAGGGTATCCACTTTATCCAGCAAATTATCTATAACTCCTATTTTATCTGATACCTTAGCACCACCGATAATGGCTACAAAAGGGCGCTCAAAATCAGACAAAATTCTGCCCAGCATTCTTATCTCTTTTTCCATCAAAAATCCGGCTACTCCAGGAATTATGCGGGCTACTCCCTCGGTTGAGGCATGAGCTCGGTGAGCTGTCCCAAAAGCATCATTGACAAAAACATCTCCCAGCTCTGCCAACATGCCGGCAAATCTTTCATCATTCTTTTCCTCTTCTATGTTAAATCGGATATTTTCCAGGAGCAGCACCTGTCCCTCATTTAGCTTGGAAACCGCATCCATAGCTGCTTCCCCCACAGCCTCGTCCGCCATGGCTACAGGCTGATTAAGAAGCTCCTGCAATCGTCGGGCAACGGGCTTTAAACTAAACCGCTCATCAACATTTCCTTTAGGACGACCTAAGTGTGAAATCAATATTACCCGGGCACGGTTTTCCAACAAATAAAGGATGGTAGGCAATGCCGCTTTAATCCTGGTGTCATCGGTTACATTTCCCTTGGCATCCAAAGGGACATTAAAATCTACCCTAACCAAAACCCTTTTGCCTCTAACTTCAATATCCTTTACAGTCTTTTTGTTTATGGTTAACCCCTCCCAACAGTTTGCCAAGTCAAAAACCAGACCGGCCTGTCACCATCGGTCTGGTTTTCCCGAAACAGGACCTGTAACTATTCTTCTACAAACCCCTTGATACCATGTATTCAATCAAATCAACAACTCTGCAGGAGTAGCCCCATTCATTATCATACCAAGCCACCAATTTAACCATATCATCTCCAATAACCATAGTGGACAGGGCATCAACAATGGAAGAATGGGTATCTCCGTTGAAGTCCATAGACACCAAAGGCAAATCACAGTAATCCATAATTCCCTTAAGCTCATTTTCAGCTGCTTCTTTTAGAGCTGCATTCACTTCTTCTACTGTCACCTTTTTACCGGTCTGAAGCACCAAATCCACAACACTGACATTGACAATGGGCACCCTCATGGCAAAACCGTTAAGTTTTCCTTTAAGCTCGGGCAAAACCAAAGCCACCGCCTTCGCCGCACCGGTGGTGGTGGGAATAATACTGTTCATACCGGAACGAGCTCTTCTCATGTCCCGGTGAGGCATATCCAAGATTTGCTGATCATTGGTCACTGCATGAACAGTGGTCATGAGTCCCTTTGTGATGCCAAATTTATCCTGGATAACCTTGGCCACTGGGGCCAGACAATTAGTGGTACATGATGCATTTGAAACAACGTGGTGTACCGCAGGATCATATTGACTGTGGTTCACTCCCAGAACAACGGTAAAAGCATCACCTTTTGCAGGCGCCGAAATAATTACTTTTTTGGCCCCAGCCTTTAAGTGCAAAGCTGCATCCTCCGGCTTATTGAAAACTCCTGTGGACTCCACTACCACATCAACACCAAGCTCTGCCCAGGGCAACGTTTCAGGCTCCCGAACAGCCAATACCTTTACCTTTTTGCCATCCACCTCAATATATTCGCCGGAAGCTTTTACATCTTTTCTAAGGTTGCCGTGGATACTGTCATATTTCAGCATATGAGCTAAGGTTGGCACAAATTTTTCGTTGGCAGGCAAACGTCTTGACTTATGGTTTACTGCCACCACTTCAATATCCGGGCGTTCCAAAGCAATACGCAAAATATTCCGCCCAATTCTTCCAAAGCCGTTAATTCCAATACGGACAGTCATTTATAGCACCTGCTCTCGAATTAGTATGTTACAGTTAGACTGTTTTTTGCATATATGACATTCTATTCTAGAACTATTCAACAGATTCCTGCTCATTGTATACAAAATTTTTGACTATTTCAATAAATAATCAGCCAAAATATATTTTTTTATACTTATACTCTACCAATAAGCCATACCATATTTTTAGTTTCAGCTTAAAAAACGTCCTTTTTTATCAATCCAATACCGATAGCACCAAATATTAAAGAAAATCCCACTGCAACTAATGCACCCAGCTTTTCCTGTCCCGCATAATACAAATATGGATATACGTCAAAGTAATAATCTATAAAATCATTCAAAAGCATCCATGCTGTCATGGTTATCAACGGAATAATCATATTACCATTGAAATTAACCGAGCAGCTTTTTAAATAGATTGCACCCTGAACAGCCATTCCCAGGTGAGAGAACCATAACATCAGCTCCGGGACATCAATATTTCCTCCCCTAATCCAAAAGTCACTAATCATAAACACCGCCCACAGCCCATACTTTATATTAGCTGTAAAAGCAATTAAGTCTAAAATAATATTACGTATTCCCAATAACGATAGACCCAAGACCAGCACTAACAGCGTTGTGGCCAGAGGACTGTCCGGAACAAATAACCAAAAATATCTGTCTGTCAGTTTAAGCTGTTCATGATACCAAAAGTAACCATAAATAGAACCCGCGGCATTGACCAATAACAGTATAACTGCATATCGGGCCCGCCAAGGGTTCTCTAAAAACGCACTCCAATGTTTTATTATCCCACTCATTGCTTACACCTGTTCATAGTAATTATTTGCGAGAAACCACTCGGGCAGGAACACCCACCGCCATTGCCCCTGATGGAACATCCTGATTTACCAAGGCCCCAGCTCCGATCAATGCTCCGTCCCCTATATGCACCCCCGCAAGAATGGTGCAATTAGCCCCGATCATCACATCCTTGCCAATTACGACTTCACCGACACGATATTCATTAATCATAAATTCATGACATAGAATAGTAGCATTATATCCCACAATGCTGTTATCTCCCACAGTAATTAGGTGTGGATAAAATACATCCGGCACAGACGCCAAGGCAAAGGATACCCCGCTGCCAACCTTAACCCCCAGTAGACGAAAAAGCCCGTTTTTAACCGATAAAAAAGGCATATATTTGCACAGAAAAATAACAATAAAGTTTATCACAACTCTAATGGGATTAACCACCTTATACCAATAGCGAAGAGAATTTTTACCTGGTGGAACCTGAAAAACTTTCAGCCGCCTGCTCTTCATCAATAAACACCCTTAATTTTTGAAAACCCTTCCGCTTATTCCCTGATCGGTAATACTTAAGGCCAATTGTTCAATTTTTTTCAATCTATGACTGACTCCTGACTTGCTAACTTTGGGATAAAACAGTTCCCCCAACTCCCTAAGACTTGCCTCAGGATTATTGATCCTGGCCTCAGCTATCTGCCGCAACGGCAGAGACAGCTTATCCAAGCCTATGGTCTCCTTTATATGGCGTATACTCTCTATTTGCTGAACTGCCGCGTTAACAGTTTTATTCAGATTCGCTGTTTCACAATTTACCAGGCGATTAACCTGGTTTTTCATGTCCTTTAATATTCGTTTATTTTCAAAGTCCAGCAGCGCCTCATAAGCCCCCATATAACTGAGACAAGCAATTATTTGCTCACTTTCCTTCAGGTAAACTACATACCAATTTTTCCTGAGATTGATTTTTGCTTCAAGTTTGAAGCGCTTTAAGAGACTTTTTATTTCCTTAGCACTGCTTTCCTTGGTTGTTATAATCTCTAGGTGATAGGTGCTACCTGGCTTATTTACCGAGCCGCCACCCAAAAAAGTTCCCCTTAGATAAGCTTTGCGACAACATTCCTTTTTCAAAAAATCCCGATCAACCTTATCCAAAAGATGACCCTTTTTATCCATTAACCCCAAGGCATCTAAAATTTCCTTGGCGGTGTCACCAGATGATATCCTCACCATATAAATATTATTTTTTTTCAGTTTATTCTTTTTTTGGACCAAAACTTGAGGCTGAATACCAAAGATTTCTCTTATCAGAGAAAATATCTTTCTGGCTACCGCAGCATTTTCGTTCACAATATTGACAGATAATCCCGAACCACCGATTTGTATACTGCCATCCATTCTAAAAAGCGAAGAAAGTTCTGCCCTTTTACAGCATTCTTTTTTGCCCATCACTCTGGCCAATTCATTTTTAGTCTGTGCAGAGAAAGACATGGGAATCCCTCCCGATAATGGGAACATTATAACATACGTTGTATTATCTGTTGTAATTTTTGCTCCTGTTATTCCATATGATTTTATAAATCAAGCCGGCCAGTATATCCGGATCGTGTCTGACTACATTGCCTTCGGCCAACAGCGAATCAAACACAGGCTCTACTCCCTCTTTTGCTATTTCTTTTAAATCTACCATTACAGGAATCGAGTTTGAGGCGGCATATCGTTTGCGAATTGACTTCGGTACTTCCTTGTCATTTATCAGGACATAGTCTATCACTTGTCCTGCATGTAGCTTAATAGCTTTAATATGCTGACTTACAGTGTATCCCTCAGTTTCTCCTGCCTGCGTCATAACATTGCAGACATAAATCTTTTTTGCGGCAGAATTCTCCACTGCCTCCGCCAGGCCGGATACCATCAAACCGGGAAGAATACTGGTATATACGCTTCCCGGCCCGATAATAACAGCATCAGCCTCTTTTATGGCATCCAATGCCTCAGGCATGGGTTCGCATTCCCCAGGCTCCAAAAAGATCCTTTCAATGGGCTTGCCATATTTCGGTATATTGGATTCACCAAAGACTATCTCTCCATCAGAGTATCTGGCACCCAATGATACGCTCTCCAGGGTTGACGGAAGCACTGTGCCCCTAACAGCTAAAACCTTACTTAATCTTTGAATAGCCTGATTAAAGCCACCTGCTAAATCATTCATTGCGGCAATAAGTAAATTACCTAAATTATGTCCCGCCAATTCACCCATGGGAAATCGATACTGGAAAAGATCTTCCATGAATGACTCTTTATCTGCCAAAGCTACCAGACAATTTCTGACATCTCCCGGGGGCAAAATACCAAGGTCATCCCTTAACCTTCCGGAACTTCCTCCGTCGTCAGCCACCGATACTATAGCTGTTAAATTTCCGGTATATTTCTTTAAGCCTCTAAGCAGTACTGATAAACCGGTTCCACCCCCAATAACCACGATCCGCGGACCCCGGTTGAGATACCTACGGGTATAAAGAACATCCGCCAATCTTCCGTGATCTTCAGGAGCCAACTCGTACACAACAGAGCGGAAAGCCCTATCCAGGCCGTAGACAATAATTATCAAACCCGTTATCATTAACAGTATTGCCCCTAAATAATGGGAAAAACCACCAAAAACAAAATCTCCCCATCTAAGCAGATACTTATTTAAAGGCAACAGATTTGCCATTAACAAAGTAAAGCCTAACCCACCGATAATCACACCCATCATTGCAATGGTGAGCCATCGCTTTACTCCCAAACCCGGATACAGCCACTTAAAATAATTCATCCTTAAGACCCCGCTTCACGCATAATATCCCTATGCTTGGTCCTGGTATTGTATCCTTGGTCCTTTAAATAGTTGGATAACTTATTGGCCATGGACACTGAACGATGCATACCACCGGTACACCCAATGGCTATGGTCAAGGAAGTTTTGCCTTCTTTAATATATTGGGGAATCAAAAAACCGATAAAATCAAAAAACTTGGCCATAAATTCCACTGATTCCAATGAGTTCATAACAAATTCCTGAACTTCCCGTTCATTGCCGGTCATTTTGCCCAAAACAGGATCATAATGGGGGTTGGGCATAAACCTTACATCAAAAACTAAATCACTATCAATGGGTATGCCATATTTGTATCCGAAGGAAACCACCATAATCATTATCTTGGGAAGACTTGAACTGTCGCAAAACAGGATGTTAATTTCATCGCGAAGCTGACTGTTGCTGAGGTTTGAGGTGTCAATAATTTTATGAGCTCTCCCCCTTATATCCTGAAGCCTGCTTCTTTCTTCATCTATCCAATACAAAACATCTCCGTCTACTCCCAAAGGATGAGCTCTTCGGGTTTCTTTAAAACGACGGATCAGCGTCTCTCTGGAGGCTTCCAAAAATAAAATTTCATATTTTATGCCTAGGCTGTCCAGTTGGTTCAGAACCTGAGAAAGTGCGTTAAAAAATTCACCGCCCCTTATGTCCACCACCAAAGCTATATTATCAATATCCTTCTTGGATTCGGCGCAAAGCTCAACAAATTTTGGAATCAAGGTGGGCGGCAAATTGTCCACACAAAAGAAACCCAGATCTTCCAGGCTCCTTACAGCCTGAGTCTTACCGGCTCCCGACAAACCAGTCACTATTACTAATCGCTTCAATATATTCACCCCATTTCCGAATATGACATTTAAGCAGAATTTAACTTATTTTTTTAAGATAAATTTATCTATTACCCGGGCAACCCCGCCTTGGTTATTGGAACAGGTTATATAATTGGCTTTAGACTTTATTTCTTCCCTGGCATTAGCTACTGCAACTCCTAAACCTGCATAATTGAGCATTTCCAAATCGTTATAACTGTCTCCCACAGCAATAACTTCTTCCCTTTTAATTCCATAATATCCCGCCACTGTCGCCAAAGCCCGTCCCTTATCAACTTCATTATGCATCAGCTCCAGAAAAAAAGGCTTTGACTTGGACACATTAATCTTTCCCGGAAAATCAGACCGCAACTCTTCTGCCAGAAGGTCCAACTGTGCCTCCTCTGCCACCACCAATATTTTTGTGGACGCTATTTTATTCTGTCCCATATAATCAATTAGATCCCCGACAACTACCGGTTCCACCCCAGAGATTTCCTGATAAATTCTGGATTCATCATTCATTTTTGCTATTAAAAGTCGATCATCAATATAAATATTAACATGAAACCCTAAGGGAACGATTTTAGTCAATAAATCCATTGTCAAATCATATGGCAAAGGCTGATTATAAAGAACCTGCTGATGAAATCTGATATATGCTCCTTGATAAGCTATTATCGGAGTATCTAACCGCAATTCTTCCGCATAAGGCAGAGCAGCACAATACATACGACCGGTAGCTATTACTATCTTAACCCCCACATCTTTTGCCCTTTCAACAGCCTGGCGGTCATGAGCCTTAATCTGCCAATTATCATCCAACAGAGTATCATCCAAATCCACAGCAATCATTTTATATTGGCACATAAATTCTGTCTCCTACTTCCTTTCTCCAAAATACTTATACACCTCCCGGGCAACTGCCTTATTTATACCGGGCACCGAAAGCAAATCTTCGACGGTGGCCTCAGACAATGCTTTAACGGTAGGATAAGCTTTTAACAAAGCTTTTTTCCTGATTTTCCCCACACCGTCAATATCATCCAACATGGATTTTAGATTTCTTTTGGTTCGTAGCTGTCGATGATATGTTACCGCAAATCTATGGGCTTCGTCTCGAATTCTTTGCAGCATATAAAGGGATTTTGAATCCCTGGGCAATCTGATGGGTAAATCATTCCCGGGCTTAAACAACAATTCCTCTTCTTTAGCCAAAGCAAACAGAGGAATATCAGAGAAACCCAATTCAGACATAGCCTCCATGGCTGCGGAAAGCTGACCTTTACCTCCGTCTAGAATCACCAAGTCAGGGAGAATATGAAATTTTGCTTTTTTTGTACTCAACAACCCTAGTTTTATCATCTGATTTTCCTCTTTAGCCCGTTCAAAGCGACGGGAAATCACTTCATGCATAGAGGCGAAATCATTTGGTCCCTGCACCGTTTTTATTTTAAATCGTCGATATTGCTCCGGGGCAGATTCGCCTTTTTCAAATACCGCCATTGAAGCCACCGTCTCCGCACCCTGAATATTTGAAATATCATAGCATTCAATCCTGTTTGGGGGTTTATCTAAGCCAAGATTTTTCGCCAGTTCTGCCAAATCGTCACCGGAATTATTCCTGCTTAACAGCAGCTCTTCTAAAGCAAGCCGGGCATTCTTTTCCACCATTTCCAACAGCCTTTTCTTTACCCCCCGTTTTGGCTGTCGAACAAACACCCGTTTTCCCTTTTTTACCGAAAGCCATTGGGAGAGCACTTCAATCTCCTCATCTAGAACTGCCGACAGCAAAATTTCTTGGGGTATAAACTCCGCATTGTGGTAATACTGCTTTACAAAAGAGGTAACAACTTCTTCAGCGGATTCACCGCCAATATTTTTCAGGAAAAAACTTTCCCTTCCCAGCAGCTTGCCTCCCCGAACAAAAAAAATCATCACGGATGCTTCCCCGCTGCCAACCACAGCAGATATGACGTCTTGATCTCCGCCTGCATATGCTACAATTTTTTGCTTTTCCAAAACCTTTTCAACAGCAATAATCTGATCCCGTAGGCGAGCGGCCCGTTCAAACTCCATATTTGCAGCTGCTTCCTGCATACGACGATTTAGCCTTTCCAGCACTTCTTCCTGCTTACCCTCCAAAAACAGACACACTTCTTTTATCATGGAACGGTATTCCTCTTTGTCCACCTTTCCGGAACAGGGCGCCAAGCAACGCCCGATATGATAGTTTAGACAGGGTCTTCCTCTTAACTGCAAAGACCTATCCTTGCAAGACCGGAGAGGGAAAAGCCTTCCGATAAGCTTAAGAGTCTCATTAACCGCCCCCACCCTAGTATATGGACCAAAATATAGGGACCCATCCTTAATCACCCTCCGGGTCACGCAAACCCTAGGATAGTCTTCCGGAATTGTTACCTTAAGAAAAGGATAGCTCTTGTCATCCCTTAAAAGAATATTATAACGTGGTCGATGCTCCTTAATCAGGTTGGATTCAAGAATAAGAACTTCTACCTCACTGTCGGTAACAATATATTCAAAGTCAACCGCTCTTTCCATCATCGAGGCAACCTTGGGGCTTTGTCGCGAAACTGAGTAAAAGTAGGATCGGACTCTACTTTTTAGAGATAACGCTTTACCCACATATACTATTTCACCTTCAGAATCCCTGAAAATATATACACCGGGTTTATCAGGAAGATGCTTAATTTTGTCCTGCATCATTAGATCTACCTCATTAGACTCAATTATCTTTCCAACACCGGAAGCAGAAACTGACCGGTATATGATGCGGAATTACCTGCCACTTCCTCGGGAGTTCCCATGGCCACCAGATCACCGCCACGATGCCCTCCTTCAGGTCCCAAATCCACTATATAATCTGCAGTCTTAATCACATCAAGGTTGTGCTCGATAACAATGACGGTATCTCCTGTCTCAACCAGTCTATGCAGCACCTTCAGCAACCTATCCACATCATCGGTATGCAGCCCCGTGGTGGGCTCATCCAATATATAAAGGGTTTTCCCGCTGGAGCGTCGAGAAAGCTCGGTGGCCAATTTTACCCTTTGGGCTTCACCACCGGACAGTTCGGGAGCGGGCTGTCCCAGCCTAATATAGCCAAGACCCACATCATGGAGGGTTATTAATTTTCGATATATTTTTGGATGATTTTGAAAAAAGTCGGCAGCCTTATCCACCGTCATTTCCAATACATCTGATATACTTTTTCCTTTGTATTTAACCTCCAAGGTTTCCCGGTTATAACGAAGTCCTTTGCAAACCTCACAAGGAACATATACATCAGGCAAAAAGTGCATTTCTATTTTAATAATTCCATCTCCCTGACAGGCTTCACAGCGCCCACCTTTAACATTAAAGCTGAAGCGGCCCGGTCTATAACCCCTCATCTTGGATTCCGGCGTTAGGGAAAAAAGCTCCCTTATATCATTGAAAACCCCGGTGTAAGTAGCAGGATTGGATCTTGGGGTTCTTCCAATGGGGGACTGATCAACCTCAATTACTTTGTCCAAGTTCTCAAGTCCCTTGACTTCACGGCAAGCACCCGCCTTAACTTTACTCCTATAAAGTTCCTGGGTCAGCCGCTTATAAAGAACTTCATTTACCAAAGTGCTTTTGCCCGATCCGGAAACCCCTGTAACACAAATAAATAGGTTTAAGGGGAAACTGACATCAATATTTTTTAAGTTGTTTTCACTGGCACCCAACACCTTTATACTTCGATCTCCCACAGCCCTTCGCTGCGTAGGTATCGGAATAAATTTCTTCCCGCTCATATATTGACCAGTGATGGATTCCTGGTTTTCCAGGATATCCCTGAAAGTGCCCTTGGCCACCACCTGACCGCCGTTTTCTCCTGCTCCCGGCCCCATGTCAATTATATAATCGGCAGTGCGTATAGTATCTTCATCATGTTCCACCACAATTAATGTATTTCCAACATCCCGAAGTCTAACCAACGTCTCCAACAATCGGCGATTATCCCTTTGATGCAAACCGATGCTGGGTTCGTCCAAGATATATAGCACTCCCATCAAACCGCTTCCTATCTGGGTAGCCAGTCGAATACGCTGCGCTTCACCTCCGGAAAGAGTACCCGCCGCTCTGCTAAGGGTAAGGTAGTCCAATCCCACATTAACCAAAAACCCTAGCCTTTCATTTATCTCCTTCAGTATTTGCCTGGCAATGACAGTCTCCCTGTCAGACAAATCCAACTTCAGAAAAAAACTTTGGCTGTCCGAGATTGACATAGCGGTGAGCTCAACGATATTGATACCCCCCACCTTCACCGCCAAAACCTCCGACCGGAGACGGTCCCCATTACACCGGGGGCATACTCCCCGACCCATATATTTATCGATTTCTTGACGCATATGTGCTGAAGAGGTTTCTCGATAGCGTCTTGACAGATTATTGATTACCCCTTCATAAGGGGAATTATAGCTGTGAGTTAACCCTTGATAACCATGGAAAAGCACCTTTACCGGCTCATTGCCGGTACCATATAGTATTTTATCAAGGTCCCGGGGTTGCATATCTTTAATAGGTACATCAAGGCTGAAGTTATATTTTTCTGCCACCGCCTCCAGCAATGCAAAAGAGTTCTGACTTTTCATCCAACCTTCTATAGCACCTTCATTTATGGATTTGTTTTTGTCCGGAATAAGCAGATCCGGATCGATTTCTTGCTTTACTCCCAAACCGGTACAATCCGGACAAGCTCCATAGGGATTATTGAAGGAAAATAATCTTGGAGCCATTTCAGGAATATTTATCCCGCAATCCGAACAGGCAAGGTTTTCGCTGAACACCACTTCTTCCCTGTTTTCAACGGCCACCACCACCAGGCCCGACGCATTTTTCAAAGCTGTTTCCAATGAATCAGCCAGTCGCTTCTCGGAACCCGGTCTTACAACTATCCTGTCGATGACTATTTCGATAGTATGTTTTTTATTTTTCTCCAGTTTTATTTCTTCTGTGACCTCTCGAATCTCACCGTCTACCCTCACCCGGACAAAACCGTTACTGCGAATCTCATTAAAGGTCTTAACAAATTCTCCTTTTTTACCCCGCACCACCGGAGCCATTACGGTTAACCTAGTTCCTTCAGGCAGAACCACCAAATGATCCACCATCTGCTGAACGGTTTGTCTGGCAATTTGCTGACCGCATTTGGGGCAGTGGGGTCGGCCTACTCTAGCAAATAGAAGTCGCAAATAATCATAAATCTCGGTAACCGTTCCCACGGTGGACCGGGGATTATGGGAGGTTGTTTTTTGATCTATGGAAATAGCCGGTGAAAGGCCCTCGATATAATCCAAATCCGGTTTGTCCATCTGACCTAAAAACTGCCTGGCATAGGAAGACAAAGATTCAACGTACCGTCGCTGACCTTCGGCATAAATAGTGTCAAACGCCAAAGAAGATTTCCCAGAGCCCGATAATCCGGTAACCACCACCAGCTTGTCCCTAGGAATGTCAACATTAATATTTTTCAGATTATGCGCCCGGGCACCCCTGATAATAATTTTTTTCTGCATTTAAAAGCCTCCGCAATCAAGATCACAGCTATATATAGCACAACTACTTTTTTATGATTTATTATAACATAACTTAATCCAATCACAAGAACAAGCGTTCCATAGAGACAGTGTGGAACTTGTTGTAGAATTTTTTAAAAAGAAAAAGACAGCCCCTGGCTGTCTTTTATACTGCCTACATTATTTATTTAACAATGGAACCCTTCAAGTATTTCTGCCACTCCCAGCCGCTCCATAACAGCCAAAGTTGTGGCATCTATATATGAGATGTCTTCCCCCATATTTCCATAATAATCTCCCAATACTATTTCCCTTGCCCTAAGTTCATCACCTTCATTAACCCTTTCCACCGGCCAGATATTATGTCTTAGCCAAGTTCGTCCTGCATCAGAACCTATATATGCAGACAACAAGGAAAAAGTCTCAGCCACGATATAATTGGTTAATAAAGGGGTTAGTTTTCTGTCTTTAATATTTTCCACAGATCTTAATGCCTTAGCATGTTGAGGGTGATCTGCATCTAATAATGCCAAAACAGCTCCGGCACTTATCAAAACTGCTTCCATCTTACATTCTCCCGCACTGAAGCGGCTTTACACTCTCTGGTTTTTACCTTCCCTTCATTTGCTGTCCCGCTGTGAAACATACCTACCATGTCCCAAATGGGGTCCGCTTCACTAAGGGGAATTTTAGGATTTACCTTCTTCATAACAATTTTATCCTTCTCCAAGTAAATTGCAATATAAGAGCCCTTATCTAAATTTAACTCATCACGAACTGCTTTTGGAAGGGTAAGCTGACCTTTACTGGTTAGTTTAGCAACAACAGAACCCATAATCATCCTCCTTTTCTTTATTGCAGGTTAATAATAATTCAAGAGTGATCATTGGGACAAGGGGTTATCATTGTCACCTTGTGTCAGCTTTGGAGGTATTATAAAGCGACACAAAAACCAGTATCTATAAGCCTTTAGCCGAACATACCATTTACTTGAATTTATTCCATCCGTTACCCTGCCCTAAAACAGCAGCTTTCACATATTCATTGACTCCAAAAAAACTCGAAATGTCGAAATCCCCAGAGTAATGCCTGGAAGTATTTGACCACAAAACCTACCCTCTTTATATTTCTCAGCTTTCCTCCCCCACAGCAGATATTCTTTTATCTCTGCCTCTTAAATCCAGTCTCATCTCTATAAGAATATCCCTTAATTGTGCCGCCTTTTCAAATTCCAGCATTCTGGCAGCCTGCTGCATTTCTTTTTCAATTGCCAGTATGGCCGCTTTTTGTTCTTTTTTACTCATTTTGCTTTTTTTACTATGATACGGTGAATATTCCGTTTTTTCCTCAGCCACCCTGGTTATTTCAAGAACATCCCGGACATCTTTACGGATGGTTCGCGGAGTGATTCTATGCTGCGTATTAAAATTCTTCTGCAGATTCCTTCTCCTATATGTTTCCCTGATAGCTCTATTCATGGAATCTGTAATCTCGTCTGCATACATAATAACCATGCCTGCCTCATTACGGGCAGCCCTGCCTATTGTTTGGATCAAAGATCTTTCTGACCTGAGAAACCCTTCTTTATCGGCATCCAATATTGCCACAAGGCTTACCTCCGGCAAATCTAAACCTTCGCGAAGCAAGTTAATCCCCACTAAAACATCAAATACTCCCAGTCGTAAATCTCTAATAATCTCCATTCTTTCAATGGTGTTTATATCTGAGTGCAAATAACGCACCTTTATACCCAGGTCCTTAAAATATTCGGTAAGATCTTCAGCCATCTTTTTGGTTAAAGTGGTTATCAAAACTCTTTCCTGCTTATTTAACCTCTGTTTGATTTCATCATATAGATCATCAATCTGTCCCTTTGTGGGTCTTACTGAGATTTCAGGATCTAATAATCCTGTGGGACGTATAATTTGCTCTACAACCTGCAAACTTTTTTCTTTTTCATAGTTACCTGGTGTAGCAGTGGTAAAAACCACCTGTTTAACCCTCTCTTCAAACTCATGGAATTTTAAAGGGCGATTATCCGCAGCTGACGGCAGACGAAAACCATGATGGATAAGGGATGACTTCCGAGATTGGTCCCCGGCAAACATTGCCCCTACTTGGGGTACTGCCACATGAGATTCATCAATAAACATGATAAAATCCTCCGGAAAGAAATCCAGCAATGTATAAGGAGGTTCACCGGGAGCTCTGCCTGTCAAATGCCTTGAATAATTTTCAATACCGGTGCAATATCCCATTTCCCTCATCATTTCCATGTCATAGTTGGTTCTTTGCTCCAAACGCTGAGCTTGCAGCAAACTACCCTCATTGTGCAACTGGGCTAATCTTTCTTTCAGTTCTGCCTCTATTGATACCAATGCCCTTTCCAATTTTGGCTGAGATGTTGCATAGTGACTGGCGGGAAATATTGAAACATGCCTTCTGCGACCTAAAACCTCACCGGTAATCACATCAAACTCTAGGATTTTCTCTATTTCATCACCAAAAAAATCTATCCGTAAAGCCTTTTCTCCTGCAGACACCGGGAATATTTCCAATACATCCCCTAGAACTCTAAATTTACCCCGGACAAAATTGACATCATTTCTTTCAAACTGTATGTCCACCAGTTTTCTAAGCACAGTATCCCGATCATAGACGTAGCCTTCCCGAAGGGAAAGCACCAAATCCCGGTACTCCACTGGATCACCTAAACCATATATGCAGGATACACTGGCCACTATAATCACATCTCTTCTTTCAAAAAGAGCACTGGTGGCTGAGTGCCTAAGCTTATCAATCTCATCATTTATTGATGAGTCCTTTTCGATATAAGTATCAGTCTGGGGAATATATGCCTCGGGCTGATAATAATCATAATAGCTCACAAAATATTCCACCGCATTATTGGGGAAAAACTCCTTGAACTCAGAGCAAAGCTGAGCCGCCAATGTTTTATTGGGGGCCAAAACAAGAACAGGCCTTTGTACTCTCTGAATAACCTGAGCCACAGTATAGGTTTTACCGCTCCCGGTTACCCCCAACAAAGTCTGATAAGCATGTCCTTCTTGCAAGCCCTTGACCAGTTTCTCTATCGCCTCAGGCTGATCACCCCTAGGAACAAAATCCGAGACCAGCTTGAATTTTCCCACCATTGTTCACCCCTAATCCCTAATTTAGATAATTTATTATATCAGACATGCCTGATATTTTTAATTATACGGTACTACAAAGATGTGAAAGGCAGACAGAATACAGAAGTCAGAAGCCAGAATGAAACTGATTCTTGCCTGGGGGGAGGACATTTTAGGACAGACTGAAATCCGCACCCAGCCTGAATTTACGTGTATTTTTTGATAAAAAAGAGAGATTGATATGCAAAAACATCAATCTCTCCATCTGATTATTTACTCTCTATTTATGGGGTCTACCCCACCGATTGACAGAAAGTCACTTCTTAAAATTCTGGATTCTGACTTCTGGCTTCTGACTTCTGACTTCTGTATTCCTCTGAAATTATATGTCAATCACAGTTTCGGTCTACCCTTACAGTAATTTATTCTTTTCCATTGCCAAGTACACTATCCTCGCTGCCTGTGCTCTGGTGAAATTATCCTTGCCCCTGAAGGTCTTGTCCGGGAAACCCCCAAAGTAGCCCTTACTTGAGGCCAGTACAAAGGGCTGAGCCCAAACCGCGATGCTTTCATTAGCATCGGTATACATCTTAGTGATTGCCGGAATATATCTGGCATCATTAGTCTCCACTTTCAGGTTCATAGCCCTGGCGATAATAATTGCCACCTGTTCCCTGGAAATAATATCATAATAATCAAAGACCAGGTCACCGTGTTCATCTAACATACCGTTTATAACACCGTTTCGGGCCAGCATATCAATATATTTATAGTCATCATCGCTTATTTTTACCCAATTCCCATTTAAATCCTTAACCAAAGCGTAGGGCGGATTAGAACTGTCAAATAAGCTCATATCGCTGAAAATACCATAGTTTGTATAACCTGCTTTATTATAACCCAGTGCCTTGGCCACCAGGACCGCAAATTCTCCTCTGGTTATTGGAATTTCCTGACCATAAGCATCGGTAATTCCAAATTCTGCAATACCCGCTGTAGGCAACGGCTTCATATAGCCTTTGGCCCATAAAAATTCTATATACGGCTTTGCCCAGCCAGTACTGGAGTAATCGTTAAAGTTCCAAACCTTATTTGCCACCACATATCTGCCAAAGGACGTAAAGGGTACGGTTATCGTCTTTTTACCCATGTCCACCTTGCCACCCAGATTCTCCTCCCAGGTGCCGTTGCCGTCTGCATCATGAAGCACAGTCAGAGTAGCTCCGCTGGTGGTGGAAACATTACTGTCAAAAGAAATGGTGATTGTCCCTTTACCGGAATTTGTCATGACAGCATTACCCACAGTGGGCATAATATTATACACTAAGCTCACCGAAGGGAAGCCGTCAGGCATTGCTTCAAAGCCCACACCGAAATTAACGGACTGATCACTTAAGGGAAGCCCTGTGAAATCCATGGGATCTTTTAAATATGTCCCGGGTGCCAAATTTAACGAAAGCTGCTTATCAAATAAGTCAAGCTTGCCCTTATCCGGCATATTAACCGTTACACTAGCTCCGTCCTGCAATATATTGAGGTAGTTAACCGTCAGGTTGTAATTGGTGGTAACTTCATTGGTATCAGTAACCACAATGCTCACCGAATTGTTTCCGGGTTTAAGTACAATACTGCCTACAAAACTGTCTGCTCCGATACTGGCCATGGGGACATTGTTCATTGTGGCAGAAACCACATCCGGAAAAGTTACCTGAACCTCCACCGGTGATTTGTTCACCGCAACGTAGTTATTGACTAATTGCCTTCCATCCACCGTTATCCCAGCATTACCTGTGGTGAACGTCCATACCACATCTCCATCCAGCCTTACTCCGTTAAGATCTTCTATATAGGTACTGTCGGCTCCCCCGGTGAAGCCGTCCAAAGTAACGGTATACAATGTTTGCGGCTTCAGTGTAGAGCTGGGTTTGAAGGTTGCCATCCTTTTATCCGCATTATAACTGACAGTACCGGCAACGGAAATTCCGTTTGCATCCCTCAGCCTGAAGGTCTGGGCATTAACGGAACCTGACCGCAACTGTCTACCAAACACGGCAGAAACGCTTGTAAATATAGGAACATTTACAGCTCCGGCATTAGGTGTAAGGCTCAAATAACCCAATGTGGCATGAATTGTATATGTTTCATCCATTACCGTACTTTTTACTCCCCCTAATATCGCCACTGCCCTTATTCTGGTTTTTCCCTGATTAGAAATGACAATAGGAGAGCTGTATCTGAAATTGGAAGGCCCTATTTTACTGGCATCCACCGATGTCGGCACACTGGGAGCGTCCACATCATCAGTGTAATCAATTGTATAGTAAATATCTGCACCGGTTGTAGATGTAACCAGTCTTACAGATTGTGGTTCATAATATGTTCCCCCGGTTGGGCTTGCATATGGCTGCTGAACCGGACTTGACACCACAGTAAAAGTACTGCTACTAACTAGTTGGCGAGGGCTATTTCCGTCATAAAGACCTAGTTTCCAAGTACCTACGGCAGCTGCCGCAGGCAAGGTATAGTTGGCGCTAAACTTACCTTTGGTCACTGTGTTTATCGGAATAATGGACTTTCTTACGCCCTTGGGATCAAATACCTGCACCTGCAGATCCACAGCACCATTGACCTCGATGTTGCCTTCATTATAAGTACCGCTTATAGCAACCACTTGGTTTTCTCCATAAGATGTTTTAGCAGATTTTATGGTGCCATAAGTGGTGATACTGCCTGCCTTTGCAGTGGAAAAAGAGAAACTGGCGGTACCGTTTCCGTTTAAAAGCTTAGTATTTGAGTCCCTGACATTGGCCAAAGACACCATATAGGTTGCATTATCATCTAGCGTGATCCCTGGCTCCAAAACTATTTCCATAGTATAACTGGCGGCATCATAGCTTGTTGTATAATCCAAAGTAGAAATATTGGTTACCGGAGTAGGTGAAATTCTGCTGATGGTAACATTGGACCTGTCCAGAGTTGCTGCATCCATTTTACGGCTAAACTGAATTACCATAACGGGAGTCCTTGAAATATTTGTTGATGCCTCTATAGGATATGTAGACAAAATGTTGGGTCTGATGGTATAGGAAAACTGCCGATGGGTAATCGCCCCCAACACATCAGAATCTGCGCTTAATATTCCGTCCTCATCAATTCTTATTTGATCACCGTCAACATACGGGGGGTCAGGGACAGTGGCTCTATTACTAAAGGAATACGTAATGCCGATACCAACCCCATTGTTAAGATATACGTCTTGATATTGTTCGTAGGTTCCCCCGGCAGGGGTTGCGGTTAGATCTGCCGATGCCCATGCCTCCTGAAGACCATTTAAATTAATTATTGATAAACATAAAGTAAGACTCAATAATACTGATATCACTTTCCCAAATACCTTTTTCATTAATATCCTCCTTTTTGCTATATAGAACTAAAAAAATAGTTATATATGTTATCAGCCCCCTATACAGGCAACCCATTAAGATAGTAATAATCTGTCAAAAAAAGTCACTACCATAAAAATCGGCATTATCACTGTTTTCTTTAGGGTTAAAGGAGCATTAATACTACAGCAATGAAAAAAGACTCTACAATAAATGTTGGAATAAATTTTAGAGCTAGAATTTTTTATGTCACACCCAGGGTTATCCATGAAAAAATGGACATTTCCATAATACTGGAATTGTCCATTTATATCTACAATCTTTTATATGCTGATGTTAAACAACAACAACGTTTTCGGCTTGTAAACCGCGTTGACCCTGCACTACGTCAAACTCAACCTTTTGACCTTCTTCGAGGTTTTTAAAACCATCGGCTTGAATAGCTGAAAAATGAACGAAAACATCATTTCCTTCACTGGTTTCAATAAAACCAAAACCCTTGTCTGTGCTAAACCATTTAACTGTACCTGTCATGCTATGACCTCCTTTTACATAAACTGGTCAAAAAGCTTTAAACCCAAAACCCATGACCAACATTAAAAGAGGCCTATTGCTGGTTTCGTTCTCAACTTCTTAACTATGTAATTTTAACATGGTTTTTTAAGAATAGCAAATTATTTCCCAAAATAAAATATTAATTTTCACCCTGGGATCCATTCTCCTGACCGGATTGCGAAGATTCCCCTTGTTTTCCACCCATAGATTCTATTTTTTTTACCTCTCCTTCAATTTCCATTTCAACAGTCTTGCCATCTTGCGTGGTTATTCTAAGAGTCGTTTTATTTTCACTGCTTTGTTGCTGGTTTTGTTGCTTTCCGGAACTATCCGGCCCTTTGTCTTCTTCGGTATCTGAAGGGTTTTCTTGATTTGACTTGCTGCCTTCATCTTTTAAAGCATTATCCCCTCTTTGAGATAATAAGTAGGCATTCTCACCCTCAATAATTCTCACCGGCGTAATTCTTGAGGGTACAGAATAATTGCTGTTGACAGTATTCCCGGAATACTGCCAGTGACCGTTTTTAACCAAATCAATTGCTGCATCCAAAGAATATTGGCCCAACAAATCCGGACGAGTATCTACTTCCGCGTCATGCTCGCCCTTAACTAACGATTTAATTGCTTCTTCATTTGCCCCTACCCCGACAGTTAAGATTCTATTGCTCATTCCGTTATCCCCTAAATACTCCACCACCTTCACTGCCAGACTGCTATCTGAGGCCATAATAATCTGCAGACTATCACCATATTTATTTACAACCTGCTGCAATACCGAATTAGCACCATCTTTATCATCAGGTAATGTTAATTCTTCAAGTAACTGCACTTCTTTACTGCCCTGTAAAGTGGTCCTTACTGCTGAGGTTATCTGTTTTATTGAGGAATTACCGATCTCACTGCTTATATAAACTGCTCCCATGGGTAGCCTCCCCGCCAACTGATTTTCCGGAGATATTTTTCCGTCAGCCCGGGAATCTCCCTGTCCTTGCCCCTGCCCCTTTTGCCCGAGAGCAGCTTTTTGAGCTGTCCTTATTGCAAACTGTGCCATCAGTCTGCCGCTCAACTCATGATCCGATGCCACATATGCATCCACCGGAACATTTTCCGGCATAGCTTCCAATGCCACCACCTTTATATCCTTTTCCACCAATTTTTTAATCAAATCAGAGCCGGTAGAAGGATCAACCGGTTGAAGCACCACAGCCTTAACTTCCTGATCAACTAGTTTTTCCAGTTGCTCTGCCTGCTTTTCCTGATCATTTTCCGCATCCAACCAGGAAAAATCTATTTTGTCCTTTTGTTTTCTTTTCTCCATTACCTCTTTTATAATTTTATTTCCATCCATGTTTATATCAGCAAAACTTACCGCGATCCTAATGGGCGGTTCCGGTTTGCTTGCTTGCTGCCCATTGCCGCATCCGCCTGACACTGTCAACATCATTAAAAAGATAATTAAAGCTGTCGGGCGCTTCAACAAATCACCCCCGAAATCAAATTATATGGTCTATTATGCTTATTTGTAACTATAAATATTAATAAGAATAACTTGTAATAAAAGCAATTATATATATATAAAAGCGCTGATTATCACGTTAATAAGTTCGCATCACAACATTATATTACAAATTAAACCCTTGAATCCCATTTATTTCCTAATGTATTATTAAATGGTGGTTTGTAAAAAATTTACACCGGAGGCGGTAAAGTGCATACCTTAAAAAATCTCTGGCAGTTACTTTTCTCAAAATACCTTGTAGTGATATTCCCTGGACTGGATCATAAATCTGAGGAAGAACTTTTAATTACCTCTATTCATACTTCCCTAACTGAATGGAAAACGGCAAAAAGTCAATTTAATCAAGCATCACCGGAGTTGGTGGACTACATGGTTTACCGATTGAACGCTGCAGAACGGCAATATATAGCCCTTCTTGAACAAGCAAAGAAACGGGGTATTAAGAGTTGGCCTGATAACCTAGCAGAACCCGTTAAAGTCAGGGAACCAGTACCGGACTCGGTTAAAGAGGATAGCAACGGTATTTTAGCGGCTTACTCGGCTGATTAAAACAAACAAAAAGCTGCCCCAGTTCAAAACTAGGCAGCTTTTAACATGTGTTCTGCTTAATGCAAGGTATTATTCTTTTTCCAAAATTACTTTATGATCCACCAATGCCAGCTCAACAATTTTTGCTTTAACAGTTTTTCTTCGACCAAAAATATCCTCCAACATTATGCCATCCTCTTGGGGAATTACTTTATCAACCGACTCCAACAAAAGTTCTTCCTCACCCTCTTTACGCAGGTAGACATTTGCCTCACACATTTACAACACCTCCATAAATAAAAGCATTCCTAAAAATCTAAATCAAACAGAACTTCCTGTATACCTTAATGTTTTCAGTTAATATAATACCATCTTCCAGAAAATTATAAAATGGTGCAAAAAAGGTGTCAACGACTATTTTTACCCCTGTAACGTGACAATATACCTGATAATACACCCGGTGCATTTATCTCTACGCTGGAACTTTTATTAATTTGGGACACCAGAAGCAGTCCCAATGGCTTTTTGGTATTATGGAAATCTATCAAACCTCTTTTAAAAACCTGATGTTTGCCATGGAGAAACTCAACTTCTATAGGACCCGAAAGACTTTGCACAACTTCATTTAAATCTATGTGACTATAAACAAAAACTCTGCCCACAGATATCAATATATCCCCTGACCTAATTCCTGCCGAATAAGCTAGGGAACCGGGAACTACATCCAGCACCCTGGCACCCCGTTTCGAGGGAAGATACCGTGGTTTACCTGCCATTTCTATTTTCCGCCCGATATGGATAACAAGTTCATGTCCCAAGGGTGAAAATAATGCAGCCACCCAAATAAGCAAGTTAAAATGCTGGGCAAATACTGCAAGTAAAAAAAGGGTAATGCTGTACAAGGACAATAAAACCGCAGATATTTTTCTTTTTTCATAAGGGGTATGGGTAATGGCTAAGTCACCATAACCTAACCCTGCCACCACTGAGACCAATGCAAAACTGTTTAAAGGATGTTCAACCCCCGATTTAACAAGGGGCCACCATGCAGGCATCTCTCCGATTAAACTTTGAGAATCGGAATATCCCACGGTAAATAAAACCACCAGGGGTATGGGCCAAAATTTCTGAAGGGTAAATCCTCCCTTCACCTGTCCTGATCTGTCCCTAAAAAAAGTGGGAATAGCTCCCAGATGGCCGCTAAAGAATATGAGCAGGCTTTCTATCAAATGAAGCAAAGCCACCAAAGCCAAAATCTGATAAACATTAATCGAAGGCACTCCAAAAATTATGTTAGATAAACTAATAATTCCTCCGGCATAAGCAAAGCAAATAAACCTGGGATTAATCATCATAAGAGCTGCTGCAATAAGCAGCAGTAAAACAAAAGCATTACCGGAGCCGGAAAGGGGAATTCCGGACAAAGAACCCAATATACTGCCTGTCAATCCCCCGGCAAGCCCTAAAAGCAGGGCAAAAAATGTGTCCTTCCAATACCCGGCAGGCTTTGTACCAAACATGGCAGCACGAGCAGATTCGGCTTTTTTATACTGCATAGCTACCAAGAACACCACTATAGCCATAAGCAGCACAAATTCCCACTCAAAAAATTGGACAAAGTAACTTTCTAAAATTTGCAAAACCATATTAATCAACACAAACATTCCGCCTGCAATAATTACTTATAATTACTAAGCTGCCTTAGATGCATTTCCTTGTTCAATTAATTCTACCGCCCTCTGCAACTGAACATCAGGACCTTCAAGAGTTTGCTCCACTATAATGTCAGGTTCTATTCCCTTTTTATTTATATCCTGTTTGTTAGGGGTAAGATATCGTGCGGTAGTCAGTTTAAGCCCCGCTCCGTTGCCCAGTTCAAACACCATCTGAACAACGCCTTTTCCATAAGACCTCTGCCCCACTATTGTACCCGCTTGTGTATCCTTTACGGCTCCTGCCAATATTTCCGCTGCACTTGCACTATGCTCATTAATCAGCACAACTAACGGCAAACCTAGGTTATTGCCCTCAGCAAGATACTCCTCCTGATTTCCCGCCCGATAGTCAATATAAACCACCGGACCTGCAGGCACAAAATATCCGGCAGCCTTGACTGCTGAGGTTAATTCACCGCCTGGGTTGCCACGCAAATCAAGAACAACCGATTTCATGCCTTGTTTATTCAGTCTTTCTATATTTTCTTCCAGTTCTTGAGGTGTCTGTTCGGTAAATTGAGAAATTATTATATGGGCTATGTCCCCCTTGACTATCTGCCCTTCAACTGTTGGAACTGTGATTTCCTCCCTGGTTAGAGGAACATTAAAAGGACTGGCAATATTGGCTCTCAATATAGTGAGGGTCAACTCGGTTCCCACCTGTCCACGCAGCAAATGTAACGCGGTATCCATATCAATACCACTGACATCCTGATTGTCAATCTTCAGGATAATATCTCCAGGCTGTATGCCCGCTCGATATGCAGGAGTTCCTTTATAAGTTCTGGCCACGGTAAGCTGATTCTCCTTCATTCCCACCAAAACTCCCAAACCACCAAAGGAACCTTTAATTTGCTCCTTTAATTGCTTATATGTTGAAGGCTCCAAATAAGACGAATAAGGATCATTCAGAGACTGTACAATTCCCTTTATTGACCCTTCCATCAAAGTATCATTATCAACCGGACTTAAATATTGAGTCTTTACCAATGAAACTACCTTTAATAAATTGCCCATCTGCTTGTAGTTTGCAGCAATAAATCCCACAAATAAAACCATAAAAACGATACCTGCGATTGCTATCCCGCTGACAATCTTTTTCAAGGTATCTTTAGATCGAAATTGCTCAAAGTCCAATGTACAGGCTCCTCCCAATCAATTTTTAGCTCTTGTTTCAGGGAAAAAATATTTAACAGTTCCCCAAATATTATACTATAAGATTGGTATTTTTATGCTGTTCGTTAGTAAACTGAAAAATGATTTTCCATTTATTATGCATCATTATAGACAAAAAGAAAACCCGATTAACCGGGGATTTTTTAATCTACATTATTGTTTTATTTGCTGAGCTTTATTTCCCTGCTCTGTGGCGTTGCTCCCTTTATATCTGCCACTAGCATGCCTATTAAAATTAAAGCACATCCGATTAATTGAGGCGTTGAAAGAATTTCACCCGCCAGAAAGTAAGCAGTTAAACCTGCAAAGACAGGTTCTGTGGTAAAAATAATTGCCGTATGAATTGCAGAAGTAAATTTCTGCGCCTTATTTTGTATCAAAAAAGCTAATGACGTAGCGGGAATTGCAGTAGCCAGCAGTGCTGTCCAGATGGGCTTGGTAAATTCCTGCGGGGGCGACTCCAATCCCAATGCCAATAAGAAGCTAATCAGAGAAACTGTACCCACCTGTATTATTGTCAAATTTACAGGATTCAGTATGACGGCATATTTTCCCACCATTATTATTTGTATCGCGTAACATATGGCACAGAAAAATACCAAAACATCACCAAAATTTAAAACAAAGGAGTTGCCCAGTGACAATAAAGCCAACCCGACAAAGGACACCATTACCCCCAAAGAAACATAAACAGTGGGCAGTTTCCTAGAAGTTACGGTAACAAAGAGCGGAACCAGCACCAATGCAAGACCGGTTATAAAACCTGCATTAGCTGCCCCTGTATACTTAAGTCCCACTGTCTGAAAAGCATAACCCCCAAACAAGAAGAATCCTATTTTAATTCCTGCTAAAACTTCCGCTGAAGTCAACTTCATCACATTTTTATAAAAAATAAGTCCCAGAAAGAGAAAGGCAACCGCAAATCTATAAGACAAAAAGTAAAAAGGTCCTATATCATTTAAGGCATTCTTTACCACCACGAAAGTTATTCCCCAGATAAAAGCCACCATCAACAAAGCTGCATCAGCTTTGTATTGTTTAATCTGTTCTTGCCTCATCCATGTTTCCACCTTTTCATTAATAACCTTGAGTATTTTCTCATTTCCCTTAAAAAGAGTCAATGTAATTGTAAATACACTGAAAATTAAAAATATATTAATTAAAATCCTATTTGACGCAGGATTTTACCGATAGAGGTCGAAAAGATTAATCTGGTTAGTATATATGTATTTAATTAATAGGAGGGAAAAATTTTGAAGAAAGTGATTAAAACTTGCCTTGTGGCATTGGTGGTTACGTCTTTGGCTTTAATGGCAGTTGGTTGTGGTAATAAGAATGAAACTGGCAGTCAAAAATTAGTCATCGCATCTGACACAGCTTATGCTCCCTTTGAGTTTCAAGACGAGACCGGCAGTTATGTCGGATTTGACATTGATTTAATAAACGCCATCGCAGAAGTAACTGACTTGGATATAGAAATTCGCAGCATGAACTTTGATGGCATTATCCCTGCTCTTGAAACAAACAGTGTAGACGGAGCAATTTCAGCTATGACCATTACAGAGGAGCGTCAAAAAAAGGTAAACTTTTCTGTTCCATACTACCGTTCCGGTCAAAGTATCGCAGTGAGATCCGATAATACCGAGATCAACAGCTGGGATGACCTTACCGGTAAAAGTATCGGAGTTCAAATTGCTACCACCGGTGCAGATGAAGCCCGTACGATACCCGGTGTCAAAAAGGTTACCGACTACAATACCATTAACGAAGCTTTTCTGGCTTTAAAGAGCGGTGCGGTGGATGCTGTTGTTAATGACTTCCCTGTTTCTGCCTACTTTGTCAAGCAAAATAAAGATCAAGACGTTATAATTGTTGGTGACTTAAAGACGAGTGAGCACTATGGTATTGTATTTCCCAAAAACAATACCGAACTGTTAGAAACATTTAACAATGCATTAAATACCCTTAAGGAAAACGGCAAATATGCTGAAATTTATATGCAGTGGTTTGGTGTTGAACCTCCGGAATATCTGCCCGGTGAGCCGGTGGAATAACCACACTTTACAAAGGTTTCAACATTAGAATATGCGTAACACCAAGAGTGTTACGCATATTTATTTACTTTGAGGTGATATTGTGGATATTGTAATAAGAACTTATCCGGTACTTCTCTGGGGAGCCTTGGCAACTATTCAAATAAGCCTGATCTCGATAGCACTGGGCTGCATCATTGGCTTAACGGTAGGTCTGTCTAGACTGTCAAGTATAAAGCCCATTAGGCTGGCAGCAACCGCTTATATAGATTTTTTCAGGGGCACTCCTTTGTTGGTTCAGATTTTTATAATATATTTTGGTCTTCCCCACTTACTAAGACAAACTCAGATGTCCCTTATGGAAACCTTTAATATGCCGCAAATTCTAACCCAGTTTGCCCTTCCGGTATTTTTAGCGGCGGTTATATCCTGCAGCCTAAACAGCGGTGCATACATTGCGGAAATCTTTCGGGCGGGCGTACAATCAATAGAAAGAGGCCAAATGGAAGCTGCCAGATCCTTGGGCATGACTAAAGCTCAAGCCATGAGATTTGTCATACTCCCCCAGGCTTTTAGAATAGTGATTCCCCCTCTGGGCAATGAGTTTATCGCCTTACTGAAAGATACTTCATTACTTTCGGTTATTGGATATGAAGAACTGACCCGTAAAGGTCAACTGACGGTAGGCTGGAGCTACGCAGCCTTTCCCATATGGATAACAGTTGCCATTTTATATTTAATAATGACCTTCTGCTTCAGCCGATTGGTAGACTATACCGAAAGGAGGTTAAGAATCGGTGATTAAAGTAGTAAACCTTCATAAAAGTTTTAAAAACTTGGAAGTGTTAAAAGGCATCAGCTGTCAGGTTAATCCTCAAGAGGTTGTTGTCGTTATAGGGCCCTCTGGTTCTGGAAAGAGTACTCTATTGAGATGTATAAACATGCTGGAACAACCCACCTCCGGAGAGATCTATATTGACGGAGTTGCCCTATTGGATCCAGAAACCAATATAAATCATGTAAGAGCAGAACTGGGAATGGTTTTTCAGCGCTTCAATCTCTTTCCTCATAAGACAGCTCTGGAAAATATATCCTTGGCACCGGTAAAGGTTCGCAATATGTCCCCGGAAGACGCAAAGACCATTGCCTATGATCTTCTTGAAAAAGTTGGCTTAAGCGATAAAGCCGACGTACACCCGGATCAACTGTCCGGAGGTCAGCAGCAACGGGTTGCCATAGCCCGGGCCCTGGCGATGAATCCCAAAGTAATGCTTTTTGATGAGCCCACGTCAGCTCTGGATCCCGAAATGGTGGGTGAAGTGTTAGCAGTTATTAAGGAATTAGCCAAAGAAGGAATGACCATGATGGTGGTAACCCATGAAATGGGCTTTGCCCGAGAAGTGGGTGACCGGGTAATATTTATGGATGAGGGCTTGATTGTGGAAGAAGGCACCCCAGATGAAATTTTCCTAAATCCACAAAATATCAGACTTCAGTCCTTCTTAAGCAAGATATTATAGCAAAGGCTTGATGATGGCAAATGAAGCAACAATATATCGGGGCCGCCCTAGTGGCCCTGGCGGCAATATGTTTCGGTCTGATTGCAATCTTTGTTAAAATGGCTTATGCAGGTCAGGTAAATACCATTACTACCCTGTCCTCCAGATTTGTCTTAGCTGCATTATTTATGTGGCTAGTGATCAGGTTTACCAAACAAACAGTTTCTCTCTCCATTAAAGAAATGACCTCACTGGGCATAGTGAGCTTATTGGGCTATGCGGGAGCAGGAACCTTTTTCTTTGCATCCCTAAGAACTATTCCTTCTTCTTTGGCAGCATTATTGCTGTTCATTCATCCCGTTATAGTTTCGCTTTTTGAAGTTATAGTATATCGCTACCCTCTAACCATAAAGAAACTATCCGCTCTTACCTTGTCCACTCTGGGCCTAGTTTTTGTATTGGGAAATATCGACGGAAGCATTGATATTAAAGGTGTGCTGCTGGCCCTAGGGGGTGGTTTTTGTTATGCCACTTACCTCCTGTACAGCAGCAAGGTGGTTCAGGGACATTCTCCCTTGGTAACCACCACTTATGTTCTCACCTTTGCAGCAATTATTTTTACCCTTTACGGAATAACAACCGGTGGGATTAGCTTTGCCTTTCCAGTCTCATCCTGGGTATGGCTGAGTGCCATGGCATTTATCTCCACATGTTTGGGAATAATCTCTTTGTTTGCAGGTCTTAAACGCATAAATGCTGGAGTAGCGGCTATCATAGGCACCTTTGAAGTGGTGGTTACGGTAACCCTTTCTGCCCTGGTGTTTGGTGATGTACTTTCAATGTGGCAGCTAATTGGCGCCTTCTTGATCTTTGCAGGAATTATTACGCTGCAAATCAGTCCGTCATTTAAGAGTAAAACAGTTGAATCATATCAGAGCTAGAAAAGAAAGCTGGAGGCAGAATATAGGAGACAAAACTTAGAAGCCAGAGTTCAGAGTTTTAGAAAGCATTCCGGGTTAGAATTCTCTATATAATGTCTGCATAAAAGCTTCTTAAACTCTTCTAATTTTATGGGAGGACACTTTACGGAGGTTGTTATCCGGGTTTAGCTCATAAAAAAACTGTGACCAACTTTCTTATGTCGGATCACAGTTTCGGTTATACTGACTCTTTACGGGTCTCCCCAAACAATTAACCATTTCTTAAAATTCTGACTTCTGGATTCTGACTTCTGGATTC
Source organism: uncultured Peptococcaceae bacterium (assembly GCA_964530215.1). Taxonomy (GTDB): domain Bacteria; phylum Bacillota; class Desulfotomaculia; order Desulfotomaculales; family Desulfocucumaceae; genus JAAXTT01. The sequence continues at coordinate 36,434 of CAZHAJ010000003.1, forward strand.
TGACTTCTGGATCCTGTCTTCTGGCTTCTGACTTTTCTTCTGTCTTCTGATTTCTTCTGCATTCCTCTTCCTATAGGTAGTTCATGGGATTTACCGGTGTACCATTTTTCCTCACTGAAAAATCCAGATGCGGGCCGGTGGACATTCCCGTGCTTCCCACTTTTCCCACTTCCTGACCTTTAACCACCTGAGTGCCCACAGAAACCGATTGAGAGGAAAGGTGTGAATAAAGGGTGGTTAAGCCTCCTCCATGGTCAACCATAACCACATTACCATACCCGCTCATATAGCTTACATCAATAACTGTACCGTTTTGAACAGCCACCACCTTAGTTCCGGACGGTGCGGGTATATCTATTCCGTTATGGAATCTGGTGCCTCCCAAAATCGGATGTGTACGGTTTCCAAAGGGAGAAGAGACATTACGATAACCGGGAACGGGCCAGGTAAAAGGACCGGATGCCTCCGGCACATCAACAGGCGTTCTGTTTCTCAATATTTCTCTTATAATCTGCTGCTCCTGTTGCTCCAAAGCAGCTGCTTCCGCTTCAAATTTGGCCAGATCTTTATTTGCATCAGATAAAAGCAATTGTTTGTCGCTCTGACTGTCCTTAAGTTCCTGCTTTACATTTTCCAACTGAGCCAATAGATTAGTAAGATTATTCTTTCTGGCTTCAATGTTATTTTTCTGAATCTCCATATTTCTTTTTTTCTCTTTTACCTCATTAACAATTTCAATATCTCTGTCAATAATCCGCTTCAACATTTCGGCGCGATTAATAAAATCAGAAAAATTCTCTGCTTCCAACAAAACCTCAAGATAATTTACATTACCGGAGATATAAAGACCCCTAACCCTTTTCTTAAAAGCTTCATTGCTCTCTTCCAGCTCAAGCTCCGTCTGCTCTAATCTTTGCTCTGCTTTCTCCAGTTCACTTAGGGCAAACTTTAAACTGTTTTCCAATTCAAAGGACTGCTGATTCTTTGCCTGTATACTTAGTTCCAGGGCTTTAATCTGTTGTGCATATCCGCTAACAGTCTTACGGCTAGCCTCAACTTCCTGTTGTACCCTTTGTAATTTTTGTCTGGTTTCATCTAGCTTGTTTTCCAAAGGGTCGGCATAAGCAGAGCCCACCATGGATACAGAGAAAATAATAGCTGCACCTAGTGCTACCAGTTTTCTGCTCTTTTTTTTCATGCTAAAAGCCCCCTTGGGAAAAAATTTTGATTTATTAATTAGTTATAAAACTTTAGCTTATAATTTTAAAAACTTTCTTATGGACATCAAACTTCCCACTGCCCCAATCACTAACCCTACACCAATCATCCCGCCTAACACCATTAAGATAGTCTGCTGATTGGTAACCAAACTGACAAAAGGCAAAGTTTGATCTATATGCTCTATCAAAGACAGATATCCTGCTCCCACAATGGCCCCTGCAATTACAGAGCCCAACAAACCCAGCAGCATTCCCTCCAATAGGTACGGGAAACGAACAAACCAATTTGTAGAACCTAACAGCACCATAATCCCGATTTCTTTGCGCCTTGAAAAGACAGACATCCTGATGGTTGTTGAAATAAGAAAAACTGCCGCCAAACACAAAATACCCAATACGGCTGCCCCTGCCAGTCTGACCCAGCGTGTAGCAGTAACCAATTGCTCCACAAAGCTTTGGCCGTAAATAACCTGTTCAACCCCACTGATACTCTCAATGTGTTTGGCTATTTGAGTAATACTATCCGGGAATTGGGCTTTAACCTTAAAGGCGTCCGGAAGGGGGTTCTCATTTTCCAGTCCCTCTAATATTTCCTGACGGTTCTTTAGGCTTTCCCTCATTTCTTCCAAGGCCCTGTCCTTGGAAATAAACTCCACCAATGAAACATCGGGAATCTTCTCAATGTCCTGCCTTATTCTTCTTATGTCTTCTCTGGACTGCTGGTCCTCCAGTATTGCCCGTACTTCTATTCCTGACTCTAAACCATGGGTAAATTGGTTGGCATTTAAAACTAAAAAAGCAAAAACTCCTACTATTAATAAAGACACCGTCACAGTTCCCACAGACGCCAAGGAAAGCCAGCTATTTCTTACTATTGACTGAAATGCCTCCCTCCAATAGTAGAAAAAGGTTCTAAAGTTCATTGCAATAAACCCCGCATTCCTCATCACGAGCAATCTTACCCTGGGATATTGCCACCACTCGTTTTTTCATCTGGTCTACGATTTCTCTGGCATGGGTGGACATAACCACTGTGGTGCCAGCCTTATTTATTTCCTCCAGAAGCTTCATCAATCCCCATGCGGTATCAGGGTCTAAATTACCGGTGGGTTCATCGGCAATCAGCAAAATCGGATTATTTACCAACGACCTGGCAATGCATACCCTTTGCTGTTCACCACCGGAGAGCTCAGTGGGCAGTTCATTAATCATTTCTTTAAGTCCCACCTGCTCCAGCACCTCCGGAACTCTTTTTCTAATTTCTTTGGTGCTGGCACCTGTAACCTCCATGGCAAAAGCTACATTTTCCCCCACGGTCTTCTGGGAAAGCAATCTGAAGTCCTGAAAAACCATGCCGATTTTTCTTCTCAAATATGGTACTTCACGCCCTTTTAGACGTGCAACATTTTTACCGTTAAAAAGTACCTGCCCCCTGGTGGGTAATTCTTCCCTAAAAATAATCTTAATTAATGTCGACTTGCCGGCACCACTGGGACCCACCAAAAACACAAACTCACCCTTGCAAATACGAAGGGATACATCATTTAAAGCCTTAACCCCGTTGGGATAAAGCTTGGTAACATTATAAAAGTTTATCATTTTGCACCTCTTTGCCACCACAACTCATATTGTAAGTGCAACTTTCGGAATGATTTTTACTTCGACAGTTTATCCGGAAGTCCTTTTAATCCTTCAAAATAAAAAAGGAAAAATATACATTTTTATCGAATTGAGAAAGGTATTGATGTAGCAGCTCATAAATTAACTACCTAATTATGGAACTTACTATATAGTTCTTACGTCTAACAATTAACTACAAAAGGGAGGTATCAACATGTTTAAAAAAGTTGGCCAGATATTCCTGGTTATACTTCTTGCCGTTTTTTGTTTTCACATCCCTTTAGGTGTCGGCACTTCCTCTGCCGCTACATTTAATGACACTGCCACCCACTGGTCCAGTCAGGTTGTGGAAAAAGCATCTGCTCTTGATATAATGAAGGGTTATCCGGGCGATATATTCAAGCCCAAAGAGCCCATGAGCAGACTGGAGGCCATAGCAATTATCATCAGAGCAATGGGACTCGAGGAACAAGCAAATACCATAAACTGGAGAAGCAGCGGAATAAAGCTGCCCGGTGGCATGTTCTGGGGACAGGGACACCTGGTGATAGCAGCACAACAAAACTTAATTCACAAGGATTACGTAAGTCAACTCCTATATGCGGAGCCCATAACCAGAGCCGAAGTTTCAACTTTGGTTTCCCTGGCTTTAAGAGATAAGTTAAAAGTAAAGGGTGACCCGCAAAAATTAACCTTTGCTGACAGCGATAAAATTAGCCCCGACTACAAACAATATGTGGCAGATGTCACTCAAAACGGAATAATGCAGGGAATTTCCGAAACGGAATTTGCTCCCAATAAATACATGGAGCGCGGGGAAATGGCTGCCTTAATGGTTAAAACGGTACAAGATAATTGGTTTACATATCGCAGCGACAACCTAATTGCCGGTACCATAAACAGCATTGACTCCGTTACAGATATAATTACCATATCCAAAAACGACGGAACCCAGATATTCAGACCAACAAATTCGCGAACCGTCTTTTATATCGATTCCAAAGAAGGTTCTCTCAGCGGTTTCAGAGTGGGCGATAACGTTTTGGCTATTACCAATAGCGGCGGTTATATTACCTATATGGAGAATTCATCAAACACTTCTCCCATAAGTCCTCCCGGCACTGAGCAGGTATTAACTGGGAAAATTATTGATCGGGAATTGACCGGAACAAATACCATTAGAATACAAGACAGCTCTTATCAAACTCACACATACCCACTGGCCACCGCAGTTGTAATAACTTCAAGTACAGGCACTAGAGACTTGTCTCTTTTGACCAATAACCAGTATATTACCGTAAAGGTACTAAATAATGCTATTCAAAGCATTAACGTTCTGGACTCACAGACATGGGAAGGTTCCGTTACCACCATTTTTAACAATCAGTTTGTTTTAAGAACCTCATCTGATGAATACAAGATCTTTACTGTTGATGAAAGCAAAATTAAAATATTAAATGGAAATAACAAGCTGTCTTTCAGTAACTTAAAAATCGGAGATATGATTAAGGTGGTCGCTGTATCCGGTGCAGCCCAAGAAATCATTGTTCAGAGCTTTAATGATGATAATGCTGAAATAAGATCCATTGACACTTTTTACTATATGATTACACTGCGCTTTGCTGATGGCACCAGAAAAGAATTTGAAGTGGAAACCAATGCGACCATTAGAAAGGATAGCGAAAATATCAGGCTGTATGATCTGGAACCCAATGATAAAATAACATTTAGACTAGGAAATACCGGTAAAATCAATCAAATAATAGTCTCCAACAAAAACGGCGATATCTCCGGAGAAGTAACCGGATTGACTCTTGGTAGCAATCCCAGAATATACATTGATTCAGACCGATACACACTGGACAAAGATATTAAAGTCACTCGAAATGGAAGAACTATAGATTTGGAAGATATCATGATTGGCGCAGAGGTTGAATTGGACTTAAATTCCAGGGATTATGTCACTGCTATTAATGTTATCAATGACACTGACATCAATATTGAGGGAATAGTCACTAATGTCGACATATCACGTAATCGTATAACAATTGAACAGTCTAACAGGCAAAGATTCACCATCAGAGTAGATTCACGATGTGTATTACGGGACAGCACCTCTTATGGCCCAAGGGTTACCGAACTCGAAGACTTGGAAGAAGATTGGGAAGTACGCATATCCCTTGATGACGGTATAGCCCAAACAATTCGAGTGCTGGAGAAATAAATGCTCTCTGTAAACAGGGGAATCCAGAAGTCAGAATCCAAAATTTAAGAAAGAGTAAATGTAAAAGCGGTGGTTGACTATGTGGTCGCCACCGCTTATATATTAAAATAAATTATTTAAAGTACGAGTAGGGGTGAGGATTGCAGTCCTGCTTAAAACGTCCTTCCCCTAAAAGTCCTTCATGCAAAATTCTAAACCCGGAATGCTTTCTAAAATTCTGGATTCTGGATTCTGGATTCTGAATTCTGACCGTCTCCCTTAGCCTTTTTTCAGCCTAACAGCTTCCCTGGTAGCATTTATTATGGACTGAGAGGTCAATCCATACTTTACCAACAAATCATCAGGCTTACCCGATTCCCCAAAAACATCCTGTACCCCCACTCTTTTTACTGGCACCGGATGGTTTTCAGAAACAACCTCACACACGGCACTGCCGAGACCACCTATGATACTGTGTTCCTCTGCGGTAACCAAAGCACCGGTTTCCTTAGCAGACGAAATCACCGCTTCAGCATCCAGCGGCTTGATGGTATGCATACTAATAACCCTTGCCTCTATACCTTCAGAAGCCAATGTATCAGCTGCTTCCAAAGCCATATAAACCATGATTCCGGTAGCAATGATGGTTACGTCTCCACCTTTTCTCATCTCTACAGCTTTGCCGGGAACAAACCGGAAATTCTCATCGTGAATTGAAGGTACCGCTGATCTTCCTAACCTTATATAAACCGGACCTTCCGCCTCAGCTGCAGCCTTGACCGCACCCATGGTTTCAGCGGCATCTGCAGGTACATATACTGTCATATTGGGAAGACATCTCATAATGGCAATATCCTCCACTGATTGATGGGAACCCCCGTCCTCACCTACAGTAATTCCGGCATGGGTGGCAGCTATTTTCACATTAAGTTTAGTATAAGCAACAGAATTTCTTATCTGCTCAAAAGCCCGACCGGTGGCAAATACCGCAAAGGTACTGGCAAAAGGTATTTTACCGGCAGCTGCCAATCCAGCAGATGTGCCTATTAGATTTTGTTCTGCAATACCAATGTTAAAAAATCTCTCCGGATATACCGCCCCAAAATCCGCTGTTTTGGTTGATTTTGACAAATCCGCATCTAATACCACCACTTTCTCATTATCGGCACCTAGCTGAACCAGGGCTTTTCCATATGCCTCCCGGGTTGCAATTTTCTTACTCACTGGCCATCATCCTCCCCACCAACAAAACAGTAAATTTCCAGTTCCGAAAGCGCATCCTGGACTTCATCCGGCTTTGGTGCCACACCATGCCAGCCCACTTTATTCTCCATAAACGAAACTCCTTTTCCTTTAACGGTCTCTGCAATAATCATCTGGGGCTTTCCCTGAACCTGAGAAGCCTTCTCCAGAGCCTGTAATATCTGCTTCATATCATGTCCGTCAATTATCTGTACATCCCATCCAAAGGCCCGCCATTTGTCAGCC
>CAZHAJ010000004.1:0-34786 GCA_964530215.1 uncultured Peptococcaceae bacterium
AGGGGATGGACGAGGCAAAATGGCCAAGCGGGGAAACCGCGGGGACGGTTCTTGTGGGCAAGACAAAATGACCAATAGAACCGTCCCCATGGTTCATGCCTATGCTGGTTCATGATGGTACCGCGGGATGGTTCTAGACGGTTTCTGGGTATGGGGAATACAAGAATGACCACTAGAACCATCCCTACGCTTCTCCCATGATTTGGAGTAAATCGCGTAGTTTGTTGGCTAATAAAGGCATTTCTATTAAGAAAGTGAAGATGCAGTAAATATTAAGCTACCTTATTTTTGGTAGCTTTTCGGCATACATAGTATAGCAAGGAAAAAATAGAAGAGTATTGACCAAAAAAGGGCAAGGTATTATAATGATATATAGATATACTATGCATAGTATGGCGATACTATTAAGGGGTGAAAAGATGGATGAAAATTAACAAAGAATTACTTAAAGGAAGTACTATTATTCTTATTTTAAAATTGCTTGAACATAAACCGATGTATGGATATGAAATGATTAAAGAAATTGAAAATATTTCTGGTGGGATGTTTGCCTTTAAAGAAGGGACACTTTATCCGATTCTACATTCTCTAGAGTCAAATGAAATGCTTGAATCTTATTGGTCAGACTCGCAAGGCAGTCGCCAAAGAAAGTATTATCAGATAACAGACAAGGGACGGATACAATTTAAAGAAAAAAGAAAGGAGTGGGTTGTTTTTCGTTCAACAGTTGATAAAGTTCTCGGGGAGGCTATTACATGTCTATAGAGCAAAACCAAAAGGTGCAGGAGTATTTAAATAATGTGTGTTCACATATTAAATGGACCGAGGTACATGAACAGGTTAAATTAGAACTACTTTCTCATATAGAGGATTGTGTTTTAGAGTATTCTACTGAAGGTGTTTCTCATCAAGAGGTAATTGAAATGGCTATTGATAGAATGGGTGAACCAGTTGTTTTGGGCAAGCAGTTACATAGATACCATAAACCACCTATTAATTGGAGCTTATTGTCTATAGTTGCAATTATGGCGGGAATGGGTTTATTTACACTATATTCAATGGAGATGCATGGTTTGCTAATGAAAGATGTATCTATTTTTGCCAAAAGTGTCATTTACTTATTTCTTGGATTAGTAGTGCTTATAGGAGTGACTTATTATGACTACAGAAAGCTTAAGGCTTATGGTTCATATTTGTTTGTTGGCACTATGCTTGTTTGGTTAATTCTACTTTTGCTAAGTAAGACAGTTAATGGCAAACCATATTTGAACTTAGGTTTTATAAGCATTAGCTATATTGACATTGCTCCGGTTTTGTTAGCAATTGCATTGGCCGGGATTTTTTACAATAAAGATTGGTCTAAGCCTAAGTGGTTTGCCAGTACCGTTTTTTTATTGATTGTACCCAATATTTTTTATGTCATTAGCAATTCTATGGCTGCAGCAGTTATATATACAGTAGTTTTTTTAACTCTTATGTTAATATCGGGAGCTAGTAGGAAACAGTTTGTAGGTATAGCCGTAATACCAGTTGGGCTGTTGGTATTTGCATTATTTCTACAACCCTATAGATGGAATACTATACTAAAATTTATTAATCCCTATAATGATCACATGGGTAGTGGGTATATCTACATACAATCTGTTGAGGCAATAAAATCCGCAGGACTATGGGGCCAGGGCTTTGCTTTTTCAGGCAACTTGCCAGAACTTCATACAAATTTAATTTTTTCTTATATTGTGTATACATTTGGTTGGGTTGCAGGTATTAGTGTTATAGTTTTGGCACTGGCTTTGATAGCAAAAATGGCAGGTTTAATTAAGCAATTAAAAGATGAGTTTGGTAGATTGCTAGTTGCCGGGCTAACCGTTATTGTTGCGCTGCACTTTCTCTGGAATGTATTGATGACTGTAGGATTTGCACCAACAAGTGGAATAGGGCTTCCGTTTATTAGTTACGGTGGTTCCCAGGCAGTTATAAATATGCTGCTTATCGGCCTAGTGTTGAGTGTTTACAGGCGAAAAAATTTGTTTACTCTTCCCATGCAGGTTAATAGGGGATGACCGGGGGGACGTCAGACTGCGTGAAAAGCCATTTTATACTCCCTTAAAACCTCTTCAACCTTTACCAAAAGTAGTACTGAAGGATGAGAAGAAAACAAGTGGCACCTCAGACCAGTGCCACTTGTTTTCTTTCCCGCAACACATTAATTTTTAGATTTGGCTTTTTCAAGGGTGGACCACCCCAAAAGGTCATACACCAGTCAGTATGCAATAATACCTTCTAAAATTGTAGAACCTCCTAATGCTGCTAGGACTGCGATACCCCATGGTGGCCATTGAAATAGGGGAGGAATTATAATTAGTGCACCACCCAATATAATGCGTATGATCTGATCTGTCGGGCCAACATTTTTTCTTATATATAACGAACGGTCTTGCATAGTGGATACCTCATTTCTTTGCAACAATGTTGGATTCAGCAATAATATTATTTGTAATTTAAACTAAAGTATACCCTTGGGACAACTGCATTAGGATTTCCCTTATAGTCTGCTTGAGTAACTCGCTTCATGCTCAACAGGCTAAAGCCCATAAACAAAAACCCCGTATCACCTGTACGGGGTTAATGTTTATATCATACTTTTTCTTTTTTCTGCTGCAATCTTCAGTATCCTTGCCAAGGTCTTGTCTCTTCTGGTGTTAATCTCATCGAAGTTCATGTAGGGGACGTAGAATGATTCCATATGGTCATGTTCGGCTTTAGCTTTAGCAATAAACTGGATGGCAAGTTCCATGCAGCGGCGGTACATTTCTCTGGCGGTGGTTTTTTCGGCAAGGTACTGACTGTCCAGTAAGGGATTTACAAATTGCATGGTGTCTATAACCCGGTCACCCTCTTGGGGTTTGTAGAAATGGGGTTCGACTGAATTAATTACAGCTACATTTAGCCCGGGGATTACTAAATGATCGACATTGTCAGGGTTTAATGCACAGTGATAGGCCTCCACATTAAAGCCACGCATCATGGCTGCATCCATAAGTCTTCTTACCAAGGTGGTTTTGCCGGTGCCGTCATCTCCGCTTACTATATATCTCTTGCTTAGGTGCTCCACGACGGTGTCCAGATGACTGACTGAGCCTTCGGGGGTAATGGCTGTTATAAACAGGTGTCTGGCATTAGGTTTGTCTGTTTGCCTGGTTTTGCCCTCAAATATTTCGTGGGTAAGCTCCAGACAGAGCTTATCCAGAGCACCAACATCAAGGGCAGCGGTATCTTTATAGTATGATTCCACTACATCTAAAAAGATTTTTGCGCTGGCAAGATAGTTGTAGGCTCTGCGAAAAAGTCTGCCCACCTCCCGATTAGAATTTAAAATTGCCTGCTTATTAGTTGCAATTCCCTCCGAATTCCAATGATCGCCCAAATGGATGATTTCATCTACAGCCCCCGGATTTTTGGGATCCACTATGTGTGGTGCCGTACCATCCAGCATTGCAACGCCCAGAGCAGGTATTACTACTCCGTCAAGGGAGCCGTTGTCAGAGGAGCAGCAGTGGAATTCCATATCATAGCCTTTTTCCAGCATAGTTTCGCCGATTTTGCGCATAAATGTCGACTTGCCTACGCCAGGGCCTCCCTTTATTACAAATATTCTGGTGGAATCCTGACCAACCAGGTAATCATAGAATGAATAAAATCCTTTACTGGTGTTGCCACCAGGAAAATACTTCTTTAATTTTCCTTTCATTTGTTTTCCTCCTTGGTAAGCGGTGTTATGATAATATATGTAGATATTTTTTAAAAAGATTATGTATCATTATCCATTTTACTTTTTTTGAAATCATTATATTATTTAGTTATATTGTCCTGAGGATTAGTATATTTTTTTCTGAAAGAGTGGGGGTTGGTTCGTTGACTGGGGGGAATAAAACAGCACATGTCCTGGAAGGTTCTTTTCTCAGTAATGTGGATAATTTCAAACGAACTTTACTAAGCGTAAATGACGGAGTGTATCTTACGGACCGGGACAGAAGAATAATTTTCTGGAACCGTGCCTGTGAGATAATAACCGGATACAGTGCTTCGGAAGTGTTGGGCCGCCGATGTTCGGATAATATATTAAACCATGTGGATATGAGCGGCAGACCCCTTTGTGACAGTGAGCTGTGTCCTCTCTACCAGTGTATAGCAACTGGACGTCCCGGCGATAAGCCTCTGATGGTTCGAGCATTGCGTAAAAATCAATCAAGGCTGGAGGTTGAGGTAAGCGTAGCTCCCCTGTTGGGTGAGGTAGGGGAAATCATAGGTGGGGTTGAAGTGTTTCGGGATGTGACCGAGAAACAACGAATGGCGGAAAAAAGAGCTCAGTTTTTGTCCAGTATTTCCCATGAGTTAAAGGGTCCCATTGCCACTATTCAAGGTTTTCTGGAATTGATATTGGCCGGCAGCACAGGTGATATAAATCAGCTACAAAGGGATTTTTTAAGCAATGCCTTTAGGGAGGGTCAGAGGTTTAAAAAAATACTGGATGATCTGTCAGATTTGGCTCGCTTTGAGTCTACAGAATTCTCCTTTACCTTTGATTCTGTAGATGTTTCCGAACTTCTGCAGGTTTTAATAGACAGTAATGTAGCTGAGGCAACAAGAAAGGGTATTAAGCTGGAACATAGAATTCAGGAAGGTCTTTTTGTTTCCGGAGACTGGCACAGGTTGTACCAAGTTTTTTCCAATCTTATGTCCAATGCCTTAAAATATACAGAAAAGGGAAGGGTACTTTTATCGGCTGACGAAGCTCAAGATTCTGTCAGGATAGAAGTATCGGATACCGGAATAGGAATAGCCGAAAAAGACCTAGCATCCATTTTCAATATTTTCTATCGGGTGGACAACCCTATAAGCAATAGAGTGGGCGGTACCGGAATTGGACTGTCCATTGTGAGTAAGATTGTTGAGAGGCATAGCGGTTCCATTGAGGTGGATAGTGTGCCGGGAGAGGGAAGCAGCTTTGTTGTTAATATACCGAAATAGAACTTAATCACTTATTTGATGGGATAATATCTTGATAATATGAATATTGTACTGTATTTGTTGAAGTGATAGAATATATTAAATCATTCAGAAACGGGGGTGATGAATAATGATGTTGAGGAAGCAATGGTTGCTTAGGGAAGTAGCTAACTGCAAAGAAGGTTGCGATAGATAGTCCTGGACATGACGGTAAACTGTCTGCAATCTATAAAAAAACGAGACCTTCGGGTCTCGTTTTTGGGTTAAACTTTGTGCTGATTGCCAAGAGCTTTTTTTTTAGAGTCTGCCGTGTTAGAATTAGTCTAGTTTTACCCGGAGTTGTAGGGGTGCGGTGTAATGTATGATACTCGTATAGTAATCGCAGACTCAGATGCCTCGTATAGGAGAAGTCTGAAAGAATTATTTCGTCAAGCTGACTATTTGGTGGTGGGAGAGGCAGCAGAAACCACCAGTGCATTACAAGTCATCTTTCAGACCGAACCTGAGATTGTGGTAATGGATCCTTATCTTCCCGGCGGAGAGGGAATTGATTTAACGTCAATAATCGATGAACATAGAGTGGCTCCGGTTATAGCTATTGCCTCATCGGAATATGGTAAGGTTGAGGAAATTGCCCGCCTGCCGGGGGTTTATGGTGTTATATTAAAACCCTTGGTTGCCGGAGCTGTACAGCCTGTTATTGAATCAGCTTTGGTGAATTTTGATCGATTAATGAGAAGTGAAAAGGAATTGCTCAGCCTCCGTAAGGAAATGGAGAATAGGAAGATTATTGAAAAGGCAAAAGGTCTTTTGGTGGAAAAAAAACAATTATCAGAGAAAGATGCTTATAAAACAATGCAGAAAATCAGTATGGACAAGTGCGTTCCCATGGTTAGAGTGGCAAAAACCATCATTGCCCGGTTTAACCAGGGTATGATGTAACCATATTGAGTCTTTGTATACAGTATTCCTGTTTTTGAGGGATTGATTTTATTTTAGCCGGTGATATAATTACTAGGTGATTGTTAGGGCGACGTTGTCCTGTCAGGCTTTCCTTGGAATGCCTGTGCAGGGCTTTTTTGTGTTTTGGTATGTCCTAAAGGGGGTGCAAAATGAGGACTTTCAGCAAAGATGATATTTGGGAAAGAGTTAAGGAGCAAAATGTCAAATTCATACGGCTGCAGTTCACCAGTGTGCAGGGTTTTTTAAAAAACATAGCAATCACTGTGGAGGAACTGCAAACAGCGCTGGAAGGCCGGATCATGTTTGACAGCTCCGTGATTGAGGGTTTTGTTGAGAATACAGAATCAGATATATATTTATTGCCTGACCTTGATACCTTTGTGGTTTTTCCTTGGAGACCCCGAGAGGGTGCGGTGGCAAGGTTTATATGCGACAGCAGTAATCCTGACGGTACACATTTTAGCGGCTGTCCCAGATTAGCACTAAAAAAAGTACTAAACAGATATTTTTCTTTGGGTTTTGAGGTTAGATTGGCAGCAGAAATAGAGTTTTATCTTTTCCATGTTGACGAACAGGGCCGTCCCATCATTGAAACTCACGATCAGGCCGGTTATTGCGATCTCACTCCGGTGGATCGTGGTGAGAATGCACGGAGAGATATGGTTTTGACTCTGCAGGAAATGGGTTTTGATGTATCTACTTCTTTTCATGATATAGGGCCAGGACAGCATCAGATATATTTAAATGCCGATTCTGTTTTGGCTATGGCGGATAAAATTACCACTTTCAAGTTTGTGGTCAGAACCATTGCTCAACGACACGGGCTTCACGCTTCCTTTATGCCCCGGCCTATGGACGGCCAAAATGGTTCCGGACTTAATCTCCATCTTTCATTATTTAAGGAAGGGAAAAATATTTTTGACGGACCGGGGGAACAGTACGGGCTCAGCGAAAGAGCTCAAAACTATATTTCAGGAATACTGCAACATGCCCGGGCAATTACTGCAGTTGCCAATCCGGTTGTCAACAGTTACAAAAGACTAGTCTCAGGTCAGTCTGCCCCATATATCGCTGCATGGTCCAGACAAAATCGGAGTACTATGCTTCGTTTACCCGAGGAGCGGGGTGAGGGAACCAGGATTATTTTAAGAAGTCCGGATCCATCCTGCAACCCGTATTTGGCTCTATCCGCCTGCTTGTCTGCCGGACTTGACGGCTTAGATAATAAAAATTCTCTTCCGCCACCCATGGATGAAACGGGTTCTGGTGACAACAAGATTACCTATGAATCGGAAAAAATAGAACTGCCAAGGAGTTTGGAGCACTCTCTATTATCCTTGTCATCAGATTCGGTGGTCAAAGACGCTTTGGGGGAAAGAATTTACAGCAGTTTTATGGGTATAAAGCAGAGGGAATGGGACAGATATCATTCTACCGTTCATCAATGGGAAATTGACGAATATCTTACCAATTATTGAGTTTGTGTTGCTTTCTGTAGCATGCCAGTCAGTCAAGCTATTAAGGAGCATTTTGGGAATCCATTGTATGGTTCTCCCTGGAATATATAATTTAATACATTTTAGGAGGATGAAGTATGACTTATAGTAAAGGTACTAACGCCACAGTGGCAACTCTAACAAGAGCACGTACAGGCAATAATGTGTGTCCTTTCAGCGGAATGTGTGTGACTTGCTTGGACGGTTGCACCGGAATGTGTGAGATAGGAAAATCCGCCATTCGTATGAAGGAAGTAATTTATCCCGCTCCATTCGGTAAAATTACCGCAGCTTCTGAAAAGGATTATCCGGTGGATTACTCTCATTTCAATATTATGGGTACTGCAGTGGGAGCAGTGGGGGTGGAAGCCGATCCCGATAAAGCTATTTTCCCCGCTGCCGATATTTCCACCGCAATCGGTTCCCAGGGACAAATAAAAATGGATTTCCCGGTGGTGGTTGCAGCTATGGGTTCCACCAATGTAGCCGCTGACAACTGGGATCATCTAGCATCGGGTGTTGCTATCTGTGGTGCCGGTATTGCCATTGGAGAGAATGTGTGTGCCATGGATCCCAATGTAGAGATAAAAAATGGCAGAGTAACCCATTCCCCCAACCTAGAGCGCAGAGTTAAGGATTTCCAAAACTGGTACAACGGCAAAGGTTTTATTGCTGTTCAGGCCAATGTGGAAGATACTAATCTTGGTGTTCAGGAGTACGCTCTGGATAAATTGGGAGTAGACACTGTTGAACTGAAATGGGGCCAAGGAGCCAAGGATATCGGAGGAGAAGTTAAGCTTAATACCTTGGAGAGAGCTCTGCAGCTTAAATCCCGGGGATATATTGTACTGCCCAACCCCGAAGATCCAAAGGTGCAGGCTGCATATAAAGCCGGTGCTTTTAGTGAATTTGAGCGTCACTCAAGAATCGGAATGGTGGAATATGATTCCTTTATGAAGAGGGTGGAGGACCTTCGTCAAGTGGGTGCAAAAAATATTTTCCTGAAGACCGGAGCTTATCGCCCCGCTGATTTGGCTAGGGCTGTTAAGTATGCCTCGGATGCTAAGTTGGACCTTCTTACCGTTGACGGTGCAGGTGGGGGTACAGGAATGAGTCCCTGGAGGATGATGAATGAATGGGGTATTCCCACAGTATATATTCAGGCATTGTTGGTAAAATATCTGGACCGTCTTGCTGCCAAGGGAGCTTATGTGCCTCCGGTTGCCATTGCCGGCGGTTTGACTTTGGAAGATCATATGTTCAAAGGATTTGCTATGGGTGCTCCATATACTAAGTGTATTGCTATGGCTCGCTCACCTTTAACAGCAGCCATGGTGGGTAAAAACGTGGGAGAGGCAATTAAGGCCGGTAAAGTACCCAATGATTATAAAAAGTACGGAGACAGTTTAGATCAGATTTTTGTTGCCTCTAGTGAACTTAGGGAAAAACTGGGGAGTGCTGATTTTGAGCGTTTGCCAGTGGGAGCTATCGGTGTATATTCATACTTTGAGCGTCTCAGCCACGGTCTTCGTCAGTTTATGTGCGGTGCCCGTAAGTTTGCTTTGGAATACATTGCCAGAGACGACCTGGTGTCATTAACCAGAGAAGCTGCTGACGTATCAGGTATTCAGTATGTAATGGATGCAGACTCTGCAGAAGTTGATGAAATACTGGGTTAATTTTAAAAATTTGTTGGTAACTTATGTCTGATGGGTTTATAATAATATTGTAACTCTGGTTTTGCTGGTTTTGCAGAAATAAATAAAATGCCCTCGCAGGTTTTTGGCCTGGCCAGGGCATTTTAATCTACGGAGGAATACACGATGCCGGGGCAAAGAATTGTGCTGGTGGAAAGTGATCTGATGTGGAGGAAGAAAATAAAATCAATATTGGCCAAACAAGGTTACAAGGTGGTTGGGGCTGTTGAAGACGGAATCAGTGCCCTGAAGACTATTCGTGTCAGACTGCCGGATCTGGTGATATTGGATACCGGCATAGCTGGCATTGACGGTCTAGAGGTGGCCAAAATTGTTTGTCAGGATAAAATTGCTCCGGTTATAGTTATAGCCGCTTCCAGATCCACTCAGATACTGCAAAAAGCAAAAGAAGCCGGAGTATCAGCCTTGTTGTATAAACCAATCCACGAGGTGGAATTATTATCCTCGGTGGAGTTGGTACTGGCAAAGCATATTGAGATAACCAGAATGGAAAATCAGATAACAGAACTAAAAGAAGTGATTGAAAACAGAAAGATAATAGACAAGGCAAAGGGAATTCTCATTCAAACCATGGGTTTTACCGAAGATGAAGCCTTTAGAAAAATGCAGAAACAAAGCATGAACAACAGAATTTCCATGCGTCAGGTGGCGGAAGCCATAATTTTGGCTCAAGATATAAAAAACTCTTAAAACTAGACAGTTACCTGCTAATAAAAAATATAAAAAAAGCTTTTCTTTGCAGAAATTTATGCTATACTGTCTTTAGATAACTTAATGCAGTACAAAGGCGTGCTGTACATTAATTGGCAATGAGGCCTGGACGGTTTGTGTTTTGCTGTCTTAAGGGTCTTTTTTTATTTTAAAAAATGTGAGGTGTAAACAGTGAGCCAATTAACTAAGGACGACGTATTTAGATTAGCCAAAGAAATGGATGTAGAGTTTATTCGTTTGCAATTTACCGACATATTCGGAGTTTTAAAAAATGTGGCCATCACAGCCGACCAATTGGAGAAGGCTCTTGACGGTGAACTAATGTTTGATGGTTCTTCCATTGACGGGTTTGCCAGAATTGAAGAATCAGACATGATTCTAAAGCCCGATCCTGCTTCCTTTGTTGTCTTTCCTTGGAAACCCAGGGAGGGAGCGGTGGCCAGAATGATCTGTGATATTTATAACCCGGACGGCACACCCTTTGAGGGGGATCCCCGATTTATACTCAAGAAAGTAACTGCAGAAGCAAAAGAAATGGGCTATACCTTTAATGTCGGTCCTGAGGCAGAGTTTTTCCTGTTTCAGGTGGATGCCGAGGGTGAGCCCACCACCATTACCCATGATCGTGCAGGCTACTTTGATTTAACACCGGTGGATATGGGTGAGGATGCCCGTAGAGACATGGTGTTGACTTTGCAGCAGATGGGTTTTGAAATTGAGGCATCTCACCACGAGGTGGCTCCCGGACAGCATGAAATAGACTTTAAGTACTCGGATGCGGTGGATATCGCAGACAAGGTGGTAACCTTTAAGTTTGTTGTCAGAACCATAGCTCAACGGCATGGTCTTCATGCTACCTTTATGCCTAAGCCAATTTTTGGCATAGCCGGTTCAGGTATGCATCTTAACCAGTCCTTAATGAAAGACGGAACCAATGCTTTTTACAACCCTGATACTCCAAATCAGTTAAGTGAAGTGGCAATGAACTATATAGGCGGTTTGATGAAGCACATCGGAGCTATTACTGCTATAATCAATCCCAATATTAACTCTTACAAGAGGTTGGTGTCCGGTTATGAAGCTCCGGTTTATGTTGCTTGGTCAAACAGAAACCGTAGCCCTTTGATTCGTGTGCCGGCAAAAAGAGGCTCGTCCACCCGAATAGAGCTCCGCAGTCCCGATCCATCCTGCAATCCATATTTAGCGCTGGCAGTTTGCCTTAAAGCAGGTTTGGACGGTATAAAAGATAATATTCAACCGCCGCCTCCCTGTGAAAGAAACATATATGAAATGACTGCCCAAGAACGTAAAGAGCTCAATATCAGTAATCTCCCAGGCAGTTTGGAGGAAGCACTGATCGAGCTGGAAAAGAATAAGCTAATTACCGATGTTCTTGGGGATCATTTTATGGAAAGATATCTGCAGGCAAAAAATGATGAGTGGAATCGATATCGGCTGCATGTTCATCCCTGGGAATTGGATGAGTATTTAACAAAATATTAATAGTCTCAGTCTCATGTTTTGATTAGTATTCCAGTCCGACGATGTACTGGAATCATTTAAGGCAATGAAGCCTGCCCGTGTTATGGTTTTTATCACCATTTTTAATTTCGCGGACAGGCTTTTTTGTAAAATTTTTGGCAAGTCCCGGAAGGGAAACAGATAGGAGGTATGCGTCATGACCCGCAAAAATCTGCCCACTAAACAGGGTTTGTATGATCCCAGTTATGAGCATGATGCCTGTGGAATAGGTTTTGTGGCTAATATAAAGGGTAAAAAATCAAATCAAATTGTCAGGCAGGCTATTCAAATCCTGATAAATCTTGATCACCGCGGGGCAAGGGGTGCTGAGGCCAATACAGGTGACGGTGCCGGTATATTGATGCAGATACCACACTCATTTTTTGAAAAGAAATGTGGTGTGGCAGGATTCCCCTTGCCAAAACCGGGTGAATATGGAGTTGGGATGTTGTTCCTGCCCCAAAATGAAAATCTGCGTATTAAATGTGAGCAAATTGTAGAAAAAATAATTTTGGATGAGGGTCAGAAGCTGCTTGGTTGGCGAACCGTGCCGGTTAA
Source organism: uncultured Peptococcaceae bacterium (assembly GCA_964530215.1). GTDB lineage: Bacteria > Bacillota > Desulfotomaculia > Desulfotomaculales > Desulfocucumaceae > JAAXTT01. Next base: position 11,978 of record CAZHAJ010000004.1, read on the forward strand.
TGATTATACCCTCGGTGATACCGCAAAACTGGCCCAGCCTGTAATACGACAAGTATTTATCGGCTGTAGTTTGCCTGCCGACGATGAGATGGCTTTTGAGCGAAAACTGTATGTGATTCGTAAACGGGCTAAAAAGATGGTTTATGACAGCTGCCGATTAGGAGAGGAAGCATTTTATTTCGCCAGTCTTTCTTCTCGCACTGTGGTATATAAAGGTATGCTGGCACCAGAGCAGCTAAGTGAATATTTCCTGGACTTAAACGATTTAGACGTTGAGACCGCCGTGGCATTGGTGCATTCTAGATTCAGCACCAACACCTTCCCCAGTTGGGAAAGGGCACATCCGTACCGTTATATCATTCATAATGGAGAGATTAATACTCTAAGGGGCAACATAAACTGGATGCATGCTAGGCAGTCAAAGTTTCAGTCCCAGCTCTTTGGAGACGATATGGAGAAGCTCCTTCCTATTATTGACGAGGACGGCAGTGACTCGGGTATATTTGATAACTGTATGGAGTTTCTTCATTTGGCCGGGCGTTCCCTGCCTCATGTAGCTATGATGATGGTTCCTGAGCCATGGACTAATCATGAGAATATGAGCGACGAAAAAAAGGCTTTTTACCAGTACCACAGTTGTTTGATGGAACCCTGGGACGGTCCTGCTGCCATGGCTTTCACCGACGGGAAAATCGTGGGGGCACTGTTGGACCGGAACGGACTTCGCCCCTCCAGATATTATATAACTAAGGATGATCAGATTATTCTGGCTTCCGAGGTGGGTGTGTTGGACATTCCGCCCGAGGACATTGTTGTGAAAGAAAGACTACAGCCGGGCCGTATGCTTTTGGTGAACACAGAAGAAGGAAGAATTGTCACAGATGAAGAGGTTAAAAAGAGTATTGCCTCTGAAAAACCATATCGTCAGTGGTTGGATCAGTATTTAACAGATATTGAGGATTTGCCCCCGTCACCGGAACTGCCTGCTCCGCATCATGATAATGTCACACTGCTGCAAAAAGCTTTTGGCTATACTTTCGAGGACCTGACAAAACTATTGGAGCCCATGGCTAAAAATGGTGTGGAATCTGTGGGTGCAATGGGTATTGATTCGTCTTTGGCTGTCTTATCAAAAAAACCACAGCTTTTGTATAATTACTTCAAACAGTTGTTTGCCCAGGTAACAAATCCTCCGGTGGATGCTATCCGGGAAGAAATTATTATGGCTTGGGAGACTAATACCGGACCTGAGAGAAATCTAATAATGCCTGAACCGCAAAGCTGCTGTCAGATAACTCTCAGAACTCCTATTCTCAGCAACGAAGAACTGGCCAAAATCAAACACATTAAGCGAGACGGCTTTAAATCTGTGACTCTCCCCATCATTTTCAATGTATTAGAAGGAAGCCAAGGACTGGAAGATGCTTTGGAGAAACTGTTCCGGGAAGCAGATGAGTCCATCGCTCAGGGAGCAAATCTGTTGATTTTATCTGATCGTGGTGTTGGTGCTGATAAAGCAGCAATTCCGGCTTTGTTGGCAGTATCCGGCTTAAACCATCACCTAATAAGGATGGGTAGCAGGACTATGGTAAGTATTTTGCTGGAATCCGGGGAGCCCAGAGAAACCCACCATTTGGCTGTTTTGATTGGCTTCGGAGCCAGTGCAGTTAATCCGTACCTAGTTTATGATTCCCTGAAGGACATGATAAACACAGGTTTAATTAAGGACATTACTTACGAAGAAGCTTTAAAAAATTATATTAAAGCGGCAACCAAAGGTGTGGTAAAGGTAATGTCTAAAATCGGCATATCATCAATCCAAAGCTATCATGGAGCTCAAATATTTGAAGCACTGGGAATAAATAAGTCGGTAATTGATAAGTATTTTACCTGGACTGCATCCAGGGTTGGTGGCATAGGCCTTGAGGAGATTGCTAGGGAAACGATAATGAGACATAACAAAGCCTTTTCTGAGGAAGAGGTATTGGAGTCAGGATCAGCTTATCAGTGGCGCAGTGACGGTGAAAGTCATCTATATAATCCGGAGACAATTGTTATGCTTCAACAGTCTTGTCGAAAGGGAGATTACAGTTTATTCAAAAAGTATTCTTCTGTATTGAATGATACCCAAAAAACTGTGACTCTGAGGGGTATGTTGGATTTTAAATTTTTGAATAATCCTATACCCATCGAGGAAGTAGAGTCTGTGGAGTCAATATGCAAACGATTTAAAACCGGGGCTATGTCTTTTGGTTCCATTAGTAAGGAAGCACATGAAAGTTTAGCGATAGCTATGAACCGGATAAGTGGTAAGAGCAATACCGGTGAAGGGGGAGAAGATCCAGAGCGCTTTATTCGAGATGAGAAAGGTGACTACAGGCGCAGTGCAATTAAGCAGGTGGCTTCCGGCAGGTTTGGTGTAACCAGTGAGTACCTGACTAATTCAGACGAGATTCAGATAAAAATGGCTCAGGGTGCAAAACCCGGGGAAGGCGGTCAGTTACCTGGCAGGAAGGTGTATCCCTGGGTTGCCAAGGTAAGGGGAACCACTGCCGGTGTCGGTCTAATTTCACCTCCTCCTCATCATGATATATATTCCATTGAGGATTTAGCAGAGTTAATTTATGATCTGAAAAATGCCAATCCCCAAGCCAGAATTAATGTTAAACTGGTGTCTGAGGTGGGTGTCGGTACTATTGCAGCCGGTGTTGCCAAGGGCAGGGCAGATGTGGTTCTGATCAGCGGTTATGACGGAGGGACAGGCGCCTCGCCTAATACCAGTATTTCCCATGCGGGGCTGCCATGGGAATTGGGGGTAGCTGAAACACATCAAACTTTGGTGTTAAACGATTTGCGCGACAGAATTGTGGTGGAAACAGACGGGAAGTTGATGACCGGTCGCGATGTTGTTATTGCTGCTTTATTGGGTGCCGAAGAGTTTGGGTTTGCCACTGCTCCACTGGTGGTATTGGGCTGTGTAATGATGCGGGTATGTAATTTAGACACATGTCCGGTGGGAATTGCGACCCAGAATCCGGAACTTCGCAAAAAATTTAATGGAGATCCCCAGCATGTAGTTCACTTCATGCATTTTATAGCTCAGGAAATACGGGAGTTGATGTCGCAGTTAGGCTTCCGTACCGTTGACGAAATGGTGGGCAGGACAGATGTTCTGGAAATGAGCAAAGCTGTGGATCATTGGAAAGCCAGAGGTGTTGATTTAAGTGATTTAATCTACCAGCCCAATGTTCCTGACAACACGGGAATGTATTGTCGGGTTAAACAAAACCATGGTTTAGAAAATTCTCTAGATTGCCAGGTACTTTTAAAAATATGCAAACCAGCCATAGATAAATCTGAGCCCGTAGAGGCCAGATTAGTTGTTAAAAATACCAACCGGGCAGTGGGTACTATTTTAGGGCATGAGGTAACCAAGCAATATGGCGGCACAGGTTTACCCGAGGATACCATCAGGTTGAATTTTGAAGGAACAGCAGGGCAGAGTTTCGGAGCCTTTGTACCCAAAGGGATTACTCTTTCTCTGGAAGGGGACGCCAACGATTATTTTGGCAAAGGGCTTTCAGGTGGGAAACTTATTGCTTTTCCACCAAAAGAAGCTGGATTTGTTCCGGAAAAAAATATCATTGTGGGTAATGTGGCATTTTACGGTGCTACTTCCGGTGAGGCTTATATTTACGGATTAGCTGGGGAAAGATTTTGTGTGCGAAACAGTGGGGTTAGAACAGTGGTGGAAGGTGTAGGTGACCACGGATGTGAATATATGACCGGTGGACGGGTTGTGATTTTGGGTTCTACCGGCAGGAATTTCGCAGCCGGCATGTCAGGGGGAATTGCCTATGTTTTAGATGAAGACGGCACTTTCCCCGGCCATTGTAATACCGACATGGTTATATTGGAGAAATTAAGTGATCCCAAAGAAACAGCAGAAGTAAAAGGTATGATAAATAAGCATTTGCAATACACAAGCAGCCAACGGGCTAAAAAGATATTGGATAATTGGGATGCTATGTCTGCCAAGTTTGTTCGGGTGATTCCAAAGGATTTCAAACGGATGATGGAGGCTATAGAGCGTGCGGAACAAAAGGGACTCAGCGGAGATAAAGCTGTCATGGTGGCCTTTGAGGAAAATTCCACTGATATCACCAGAATCAGCGGTAATTAGGGGGGAGAAAAATGGGAAAGCCCACAGGGTATATTGATTATATGAGGGAACTCCCTCGGGAGCGTAGCCCAAAGGAACGCATTATGGATTGGGACGAGTTTCGACTGGATTTGGATGAAGAGTCACTGCAAAGGCAGGCTGCCAGATGCATGGATTGTGGTGTGCCTTTCTGTCATAGCGGCATCATGCTGAACGGTATGGCTTCCGGTTGTCCTGTAAACAATCTTATGCCGGAGTTTAATGAGCTGGTCTATAGGGGTCTGTGGAAAGAAGCTTTTGAAAGATTGCTGAAAACCAATAATTTCCCCGAGTTTACCGGCAGAGTATGCCCTGCTCCCTGTGAAGGCTCCTGTACCGCCGGCTTGGCTGCAGAACCGGTTACCATAAAAAATCTGGAGTTTGCCATAATAGAAAGAGCATTTTCTGAAGGATGGAAAACTCCCAAAGCTATTGCATCCCGAACAGGTAAAAAAGTGGCGGTAATCGGATCCGGGCCGGCAGGCTTGGCATGCGCCGAAGATCTCAACAAAATGGGGCATTGGGTTACTGTTTTTGAACGTTCCGACAGGATTGGCGGTTTGTTGATGTATGGTATTCCCAATATGAAGCTGGACAAAAGGATTGTGCAGCGCAGGGTGGACTTAATGTCTGCAGAAGGGGTCAGGTTTAAGACAGGGACAGAGGTGGGAGAAAATTACGAAGCTAATAAACTGCTGAAGGAATTTGATGCGGTTGTACTTTGCTGTGGTTCCACCAAGCCAAGGGATTTAAACATCGAAGGAAGGGAACTGAAGGGCATTCACATGGCAGTGGAATTCTTAAGTGTTAATACCAAAAGTCTTTTGGATTCAAAACTCAAGGACGGTAAATACATTTCTGCCCAAGGCAAGGATGTTCTTATTATCGGTGGAGGAGACACCGGTACTGATTGCGTAGCTACTTCATTGCGACACGGATGCGAAAGTGTTAATCAGCTTGAGATTATGCCCAAGCCTCCCATGGAAAGATCTCATGACAATCCTTGGCCGCAATTCCCAAGAGTGCATAAAGTGGATTATGGCCAGGAGGAAGCCAATTCTATTTATTTAACCGACCCGAGACATTATTGCATCACTGCTAAAAAATTTATAGGGGATGATAAGGGTCAATTAACAGAAGTTCAAACGGTAAATGTAGAATGGGTCAAGGATGAGCAGGGTCGCTTTATGCCCAAGGAAATAAAAGGGACCGAAAAAATATGGCCTGCACAATTGGTATTGTTGGCCATGGGATTTCTCGGCCCTGAGGATAACCTTTTGGACCAACTGGGAATAGATAGGGATTCCCGGTCAAACGTTAAAACAGAACCCGGAGAGCATTCCACCAATAAAAAGGGTATTTTTGTTGCCGGTGACATGCGCAGGGGACAGAGCTTAGTGGTCTGGGCCATTAAAGAAGGACAGGTGGCTGCTGAGGAGTGCGGTAAATATCTTGATAGTATATAAAAAGGCTCTCTATAGTTGTTGGGGAAGAACCTATTTATAGAGTAAAACAAATCCAACCTGTGATCGACATGGAAATGTTGATCACAGATTTTTTATGCCTAATTAACAAAACAAATTAGTATAAAAAAGATACACCATCTCCCTTTTGGGTAATTAGTGTGTTAGAATGTTTGATAAACAAGAGTTATGTGATGGAGGAATGAACTATGAAGCACACACTGGCCGTTCTTGTGCTAAATAAGCCCGGTGTACTGGCGAGAATATCAGGACTTTTGAGCAGAAGAGTTTTTAATATTGAAAGTATAGCTGCTTCTTTGACAGAGGAAACCGACATAACTAGAATAACTATCGTGGTTCAGGGGGACGATCAAATCCTTGATCAGGTAGTTAAGCAGCTTTCCAAACTGATTGATGTTATCAAAATCCAGGAGCTTCCATGGGGGAAAGAGTCCATTGAAAGGGAATTGGCCCTTATAAAGGTAAAAGCGGATACTGAAAAAAGACATGATATAGTGGACATTGTAAATATCTTCAGAGCCAATATAGTGGATATAAATCCGGAGACAATGGTTATTGAACTCAGTGGAGATGAGCAAAAGATTAATGCCCTTTGTGCTGTTTTAGAGGAACATGGCATTGTTGAGATAGTTCGTACCGGTATCATAGCTATGTCCAGGAACCCTAGGCCCATCAAATATGATTTAGAACTTATTAATAACGGGTAAAACATTGCTGCCAATTAAAGGATGAAGGATTTTTATAATAACGGTAGAAATGTATACATCAGGTGTGAATATCAATTAGGTATGTGAGTTCATTATAAGCAGACATAATAGTGTGATTATACGTGTATAATATATACGGCAGGTAATTTGCAGGGGGTGGTTTTTTAGTAATGTCACAAGTTAAAAGAATAATGATCAGTCTTCCAGATAGCCTGCTGGCAGAAGTTGACGGAATTGTGGCTGCTGAACAATTAAACCGCAGTGAATTCATTCGCGAGGCGATGAAACGCTATATAGCTGAGAGGAAGCGCCGACTTTTACGGGAACAGATGAAAATTGGTTATATGGAAATGGCCAAGATAAACTTATCTTTGGCTATAGAGAATAATGACCTGGAGTCAGAATTGGTTCCTGCTTATGAGCCGGTGATGGGGGCAAAATAACATGTTGATCCGACGTGGTGACGTGTTTTTTGCTGATCTCAGTCCGGTGGTGGGTTCCGAGCAGGGCGGAACCAGACCAGTCCTTATAATTCAAAATGATATCGGTAATCAATACAGTCCCACAACCATTGTTGCCGCTATAACATCCCATATCAATAAAGCTAAACTCCCTACTCATGTGGAGGTATGGGCGGGGCAGGGTGGTTTAGAGAGGGATTCTGTAGTTCTTTTGGAACAGATTAGAACTATTGACAAAAGCCGTCTTATGGAAAAGGTGGCCACTTTAAATGAAGAAATGATGAAAAAGGTAAATCACGCCATCGAGATTAGTATGGGGCTGATTGAAATCTAGACTGTTACTGCACCTCATTGAAGGTGCTTTTTGAGGTCATTGCTCCGGACTTGAAAGGGTGATAATAGTTGAAACCCCGAATTGGTATTACCTGTTCTGTAGACACAGATATAAACAGGTTTTTTTTAAACCAATTTTATGTTGAGTCAATAAGAACTGCAGGCGGAATTCCTATTCCCTTGTTTCCCTCTGACGACAAAATTGAGATTAAGCAAATGATAGGTTTGGTACAAGGGATTGTTCTTTCGGGTGGTGTGGATGTAGATCCTATATTTTTTGGGGAAGAACCGCAACAATATAGCGGCAGGGTTTGTCCGTTGAGAGATAGCTTTGAAATAAAACTAACAAGCTATGCTCTCGCCGAAGATATACCTTTGCTGGGGATATGCAGGGGAATGCAGGTGCTGAATATAGCTGCTGGCGGAGATATTTTTCAGGATATATATGCTCAGAATATGGGAGTACAGTTGCTCAAGCATCGCCAAGAGGCACCACAGTGGTATCCAACCCATGGTATAAATATTAAGGCAGGTACAATGCTGGAATCTATAATGGGTGTCCAGAGTGTTAGGGTTAACAGCTATCACCATCAGGCGGTCAGAAATGCAGCTCCCGGATTCGTGGTGTCGGCAAAATCAGCCGATGGGGTGATTGAAGCAATTGAGAGTCTAGAACATGGTTTTGCTTTAGGATTACAATGCCACCCGGAAAGCCTTTGGCAAAAGCAGCCTGTTTTTATTAAACCTTTTAAACAATTAATAAAAACAGCAGAAAGATAATTAGTTGACTTGTAAGGGGGTAAATAGATGATTGCAATAACGGGCGGACGGGTTTTAACTATGTCAGGTACCGATTTTCAGGAGGGAACAGTTTTTATAAGAGACGGAAAGATTGTGGATGTAGTGAATGGTGTTCAAAAACCTGACGGCTGGGAAATAATCAATGCTCAAGGCATGATAGTTTTGCCGGGCTTGATTGATGCCCATTGTCATGTTGGCATTGTGGAGGAGATATATCAGTATGAAGGTGATGACGGTAATGAAATCACTGACCCAGTAACTCCCCATCTTAGGGTTATAGACGCTATTAACCCGGAGGATTTGGGATTTCAAGATGCACTGTCCGGGGGAGTCACTACCGTGGTGGTGGCTCCAGGGAGCGCCAATATCATTGGTGGAGAAATGGCAGCGATCAAAACAGGGGGCGGGAGTTTTGAGGAGCGTACCATAAAGTCGCCCATCGGTTTAAAAGCGGCCTTGGGTGAGAACCCCAAAAGAGTATACGGTAGTCAGAAGAAGATGCCTATAACCAGAATGGCTTCAGCGGGAATACTAAGAGAGACCTTGGTCAAAGCCGGTGAGTATATGCGTAAAAAAAAGGAATCTCAAGAAAGTAAAGATAACGCAAATAAGCCGGACAGAGACTTAAAGATGGAATCAGTCTCTAAAGTATTGACAAAGGAGATACCCCTAAGAGTTCATGCTCACAGAGCAGACGATATTATGACAGCTGTGAGGATAGCTGATGAGTTTAATATAAGACTTATCATAGAGCACTGTACCGAAGGCCACCTGGTGGCAGAGGAGTTGGCCAGGAATAACATACCGGTTGTAATAGGGCCCATTATAGCTAACAGAGCGAAGGTAGAGCTCAAGGGTATATCCCTTAGCACAGGTAAGGTTTTATCGGATTCCGGGGTAAGTTTTGCGATAATGACGGATCATCCTGTGGTTCCCATACAATATCTGGCGTTATCAGCTGGACTTGCGGTGCGGGGCGGTCTGGATGAACATAAAGCAATGCAAGCTATAACATTAGATGCAGCAAAAATACTGGGTTTAGAGCATCGCATGGGAAGCATTGAGCCAGGTAAAGACGGAGATATAACAATAATGGATGGGCACCCCTTTGATGTGAGAAGCAAAGTTAGTAAAGTGCTTATATCTGGACAAGTTGTCTTTGATGCGGATAACCCTAAAGTATAAAAGGTGGACAAGACTATTTGTCTGCTATGTCGAATTTTTGCATAATCTGATACCTATTGTCACATAATGAACTTATTATTAAATATGTATTTTCTTGCTTAAATTTCGTAGTTAAGAAGGAAATATGACTTGATTGTTGAATTCTTTTGAGTTATTATTATATTTATTTTATAAGCTGTTTGCTGTCAAGTGTTGTTCAACTGGAAGGGAGGTCGTCACAATGAAAGGGGGAAAACTTGATATCTTAGTGGTGGACGATCAGCCGGGTGTCCGCTATCTAATGGACGTCATTATTACTGATTTAAAACATAATGTAAGACTTGCCCAAAACGGGTTGGAGGCAGTGGAGGCTGTAAAAGCGGCAAAACCGGATCTTATATTTATGGACATTCGGATGCCTCATATGGATGGTGTAGAAGCATTAGGCATTATTAAAAATATCTCTCCCGAGACTGAGGTTGTTATAATGACCGCTTATGTTTCTGACGAAACAGAACAACTGGTATTAAATAAAGGTGCCTTATGCTGTTTCAGTAAGCCCTTTGACGTGGATGTGATTATATCTTTTATAAATGAATTTAGTTTCAATATGTCAGCCTTAATGAACAATGCCTTGGCAGTGGGTGAATAATCACTACAGATACTATGAATTTATTGTTTATCTGCATATATCAAGAATAAATGATTTAATTCCCGGCAAAAAATCTTTCTCGCCAGATTTAACCGAAACATCAAGAGCGTGGAGACTATGAATAGAGTTGATTAACAGTTGACGATTAAAGTTTTTTTGCTGATGGGCAACCTTTTTTGCCACATAGGGATGTACCCCCAATAATGCTGCTAAATCATGAACTTTGGTTCCAGAACATAAAGCATCTCCTGCTTTAAGAATTAGTCGTATCTGTCGGGCAATCATGGACATAATAACCGGAGGCTGATGCTTTTGTTTAATTAAAGACTCAATACCTGCCAATGCCTGGGCAGGTTTTTTTGACCCAATAGCATCCACAACCGCAAAGATATTGTCCTCTATGGGCATGGGGGTAACAACAGCCACATCTTCCATTAAAATAACGTTGCTGTCACCTGTATAGGAGATTATTTTCTCTATTTCCAATGATAGAGCTTGTAATTTGTTGCCGGTCCTTAGCAGTATTTCTGAGGCAACTGTGGGATTAATTATTTTTCCGGCTTCCCGGGCTTTTTTTTCGATCCAGGAGCAGAGATGATGGTTTTTTAGCAAGGAAAATTCAATAGCCTTTCCGGTTCCAAGGATACTTTTGTATATTTTTTTACGCTTATCTACATGTTCACCTGCCTGGAAGATTACACATGCAGAGGGATTAGGTGATTCCAAATAGTTAATCAAAGGCATTTCTTCAGCTTTGATTTTTTTAGGCTCATCTTCAGACACTTGTGAAGTTTTATTCGTATCGAAGGACTTGATGTTTTTTACAACCACCAATCGCTTACTAAAAAGGAAAGGCATTGTTCTTGCTAAAGAAACTATTTCATGAGAGGAAGTTCGTTCCCCATCTACTTCAGTAAAGTTAAAATCATCGAGGGGATGTAAAAACTCCTGTATTCTCCTTATGGCTTCTTTGCGAAGATAAGTTTCCGGGCCGTAAAACAAGTAAACCGGATATAGTTTTCCATCTTTAAGTTCTTTCAGGAGGTTGGTAAAGTATTCCATGATATCACCCTAAGATTTTGCTTTAGTATAATTATAGCATCTTTTAAAAAAAGCATAAAAAAACCACCTTACTGGGTGGTTTTGTTTTAGCCCTGTGATATTTTATTGAGTTTCATAGTAAGTCTTGATTTTTTTCTGGCTGCGGTATTTTTATGTAGAATACCTTTAGTTACCGCTTTATCAATGCGAATTAATGCTTGATTCAATTTAACTTTGGAATCTTCTATGCTACCACCGTTTATAGATTCATCAAATTTCTTGATTGATGTTTTTAGTGCGGACTTGAGCCCAGCGTTACGCAATGTCTTTTTGCGAATTATAGCTACTCTTTTTGCTGCAGATTTAATGTTTGGCACAGTCTCACCTCCCAACAGGCATCATTTTATCATGGCCTGATTGAAAATGCAAGCAAATCTATTGGTAAAAATTTCATAGACCTGTATACACTGCTATGTTTTAGTTAATGCTATAAAAAAGGAGGTGAGTTAATTGAACTGGATCGGAGCTATCATAAGATTTATAGTTTCTGCTTTAGTTTTGGTGGTGGTAAGCTGGCTTTCGCCGGGATTTGCCGTGCAAGGTGGTTTTATGGGTGCTCTTATAGCAGCAGCTGTTATCGCTGTGCTGGGCTATATAGCTGAAGCATTATTGGGCGATAAAATCTCTCCTCAGAGCAGAGGGCTGGTGGGATTCATTACCGCAGCTGTAGTGATTTATCTGGCACAATTTATTATCCCCGGACTTTTAAGCGTAAGTATTATAGGGGCACTGATTGCGGCTTTTATAATAGGACTAATAGATGCAGTGGTACCCACAGTTTTAAGGTAATAACTCTAAAAAGGCTTTCCCTATTTGGGGAAGGCCTTTTTATTTTCGGTATTTATCAGGTAGGGTATGGAAAGATCAGGATTTATGTCATAGGAATAGCATTTGGTTTCCCTGCATAGAGTTATTGTAAATTCTGGCAAGAAGGAATGCAGGGGGATTTTAAATGGATTATCGGCTGCGACATTTTTTATATAGAAACCGTTGCTGGTTGATAAGATTATACCGCTATTTGTTGTTGTCAGGGATTATATTTGTGTTTTTTTCTCTTCTATATTATCTCCCGGTGGGGAAAGTTTTTTCAGAAGTCGATCAAAGTATATCTAAATCCTTCTTTGATATTGCAGTTAGTTGGGGTAACCGAGAGCCTCACGGATTGCTGCGTACATCGATACCCATAATGGCTTGGGCAGGTGATCCGGAAGATTATCCCGAGGAAATCACAGTTAAATCTTTGATTGCATCTGTATTAGCGCCCTTTAGAATTAACTTAAACAGTTTTCCGGAGCTTCTTGCCGTTGAAATGCCGGCACTGAGTGAATATAACAAAAACAGGGCTGTATTGACAACATCCGATAGACAACTTAAACCCGAAACCTTGTCCAAGCCGATGGAGCTATCCTCTGAAGCCTTGGTGGGAATCTATTTTACTCATACCGGAGAGACTTATAATCCCACCGACGGTACAGACAGGGTGGCGGGTAAAGGTGGCGTGGTGACAACGGGCGAAGTGATAAAAGAAGTCTTAGAAAAAAAAACATGGCATCAGGGTTGCGCTGGATGATTATATTAATGATGTTGATTACGGTGTTTCCTACGTGGAATCTGAAAAAACACTGCGTAAAATGCTGGACAGCAATTCTAAAATGCAAATAGTTCTGGATATTCATCGGGATGCAGGTAAAGACAGGGAAAACAGTTTAGTCAATATAGAGGGTAAAAGTGTGGCTCCGATATTAATTGTTGTGGGTTCTGATGCCAGAGCACCTTTCCCTACTTGGAAAAAAAACTATGAATATGCCATTAAGCTGGCGGATAAAATCAATCTAAAGTACCCAGGCTTGTGTATTGGGGTTAGAGTTAAGGAAGGCAGATACAATCAGTATTTACATCCCCGAGCATTATTGTTGGAAATGGGAAGCACCAGCAATACCACTGATGAAGCATCGGATTCAGCCAGAATGTTGGCGGAGGTGCTGGCTGATGAGGTTGCTCAGTTGGCCCCTGAAGAGCTGGCAAAAAAAATCAGCGTTGAGTCAGATGTCGGCAGTGCCTTAAATGAAGAAACAACATCTGATGGTGCATTCGATAAACTATCACCGGCAAGGAGAGGAAATGCTTTTATAGAGTTATAGTAAAAGATCTGTTTTGTGGGAATAATATTATTAAAAATATGATGGAGTAGATGTGTTTTGTTGGAGAAAAATTATACTCTTCCGATTTTTTTTGGAATTTTTTTAGGACTAATCTTTTTGGGTGTGCATATTTCAACTCTGGCGGTGAATATCTCGTTGGGGAAGCAGGAGATATCCCCCATTAGCATTGACAGCGCTTATGGTGAAGGCATAGTAATTAAATTGCTGGATAGGGATTTTCATCTGGTTATTCCGGCTAAAATTAACCAAAACATCACCGGAGCGAGGGGCAGCTTAAACAAACTATATGAAGGAGTACAATCAGCACAAGGGGAAATTGGCAGGTGTTTTAAGCAGATCAAAGAAAATTATTTTCTTCATTATAGTGTTTTAGATGAGAAAATAAACAGTTTGTTTGAGGACTTAAAACAGGTGGAATATACTTTTTAATGACAAGATAGACTTTTATTACAGCCTCTGATATAATGTCACATTGTAATGGAACTGGAAGCCTGTAGGAGGAGACATTATATGGACAGGGGTCAAGAACTGGTAAGGAACTTTTGTATAATTGCCCATATCGATCATGGTAAATCCACTTTAGCTGACAGACTCTTGGAAGCGACGGGGGCATTAAGTCAAAGGGAAATGACGTCTCAGGTTCTGGATCAGATGGACTTGGAGCGGGAACGTGGTATTACCATTAAAATGCAGGCGGTCAGGTTGAGCCATGCCGGTAAAGACGGCAAGGTTTTTCAGCTCAACCTAATAGATACACCAGGTCATGTGGATTTTTCTTATGAGGTATCCAGAAGTCTAGCTGCTTGTGAAGGAGCATTGTTGGTGGTGGATGCAGCCCAGGGTATTGAAGCTCAAACCTTGGCAAACGTTTATATGGCCATAGAAAATAATCTTGAAATAATACCCATCATCAATAAAATTGACCTTCCCAGCGCAGATCCGGATCGGGTGAAAAAAGAAATTGAAGATGTCATTGGTCTGGACGCATCTGATGCTGTTATGGTGTCTGCCAAGACAGGCGTTGGTATAGACAGTCTTTTAGAACAGATTATAAAAAAGATTCCTGCTCCTAAGGGAAATCCCTCTTCTCCCCTAAAAGCCCTTATTTTTGACTCTCATTACGATCCTTACAGAGGTGTAATCGCTTATGTCCGGGTGATGGAGGGTCAACTTAAAAAAGGTCAGTCAGTGAGGATGATGTCCACCGATAAAACCTTTGAGGTGGATGATGTGGGAGTTTTTAAGCCCACAATGACATCAGTGGACACACTAAATACCGGAGAAGTAGGTTTTATATCTGCCGGTATAAAAAATGTTACAGAATGCAGGGTGGGAGATACGGTTACCGACTCTCAAAACCCGGCTTCAGAACCTCTACCGGGATATAGAAAGGCAATTCCCATGGTTTACTGCGGTCTTTATACAGTAGAAAACGTTCAATACGCAGAACTAAGAGAAGCTTTGGAGAAACTGCAGCTGAACGATGCTTCTCTTGTGTTTGAAGCAGAGTCATCCGAAGCTTTGGGTTTTGGTTTCCGCTGTGGTTTTTTGGGTCTGCTGCATATGGAAATCATACAGGAAAGATTGGAGAGAGAGTACAATCTGGAACTGGTTACCACGGCCCCCAGTGTAGTTTACAGGGTAACTACGACAGCGGGTGAAATAAAGGTGATAGATAATCCTACCCATATGCCATCGGCGGGAGAGATTGTAAAAACTGAAGAGCCATATTTAGCCGCCACCATTATGGTGCCCAAGGAATTTGTTGGCACTGTAATGGAACTCTGTCAGGATCGCCGCGGAATATTTAAGAATATGGAGTATATGGGGGAGACTAGGGTTGTGCTAGAGTATAAACTGCCTTTAAGTGAGATAATTTTTGATTTTTTTGATCACTTAAAATCCAGAACTAAAGGATATGCTTCCTTAGACTATGAAATGGCAGGATATTCGGACAGCAATTTGGTGAAGCTGGAGATTTTAATCAATGGAGAACCGTTGGATGCTTTAACAGTTGTGGTTCATAAAGATAAAGCATATACCAGGGGCAGGCAGTTGGTAGAAAAATTACGGCAGTTAATACCAAGGCAGATGTTTGATATCCCGGTGCAGGCCGCAATGGGGAATAAAATAATCTCCAGGGAAACTATTAAAGCTAGAAGAAAAGATGTTTTAGCTAAATGTTACGGTGGAGATATAAGCAGAAAAAGAAAGCTGCTGGAAAAGCAAAAGGAAGGTAAAAAACGAATGAAGCAGGTGGGAAGTGTGGAAATACCCCAAGAAGCTTTTATGGCAGTGCTATCGATTAAAGACTAATCTTGCAAGCATTGTATAATGGTATTTGATTATTTTACCAGCGAAGTTGGAGTAGACATTATGGCAATGGGATTATATGTGCATGTACCTTTTTGTGTAAAGAAGTGTGAGTACTGCAGTTTCGTGTCGGTCCCCAGGGAAAACAAGCTTACTGCTGATTATCTAGATGCCCTGATTGTAGAAATGGAAATGTGTTCCGGGCAGTTGGCTGCGGAAGAAAAAGTATTTAGCAGCGTATATATTGGTGGCGGGACACCCACATGTTTGTCTGCTGACGAACTGGGGAAGATTTTGGAGGAACTTTATCGGTTTTTTCATATCGAAAAAAATGTCGAGATTACCATGGAGATAAATCCCGGTACAGTAGATCGAGATAAACTTACTCAGATAAGTCGGCTGGGAATCAATCGATTAAGTATCGGTTTTCAAAGCTGTCAACCGGAAATTTTGGAGCTATTAGGAAGAACCCACTCCTATTCCGAGGCACAGTCTGCATTTAGGTGGGCAAGGGAAATAGGTTTTGACAATATTAATATTGATTTAATATTTGGAGTTCCAGGTCAGACTGTTCAGCAATGGCATTCTTGTTTGCAGGAAATTATGATGCTTGAGCCGGAACATATATCTGCTTATGGTCTGCAGATAGAGGAAGGGACTCCGCTTTTCAAGCGGGTAAAAGACGGGGTAATTGAGTCGTGCTCCGAAGATCTGGAAGCAGATATGTACCAATGTTTGATAAGCACCCTTAAAGATTTCGGCTATATTCATTATGAAGTGTCCAACTTTGCTTTTCCCGGGCGATTATGCCGCCATAATTTAAGATATTGGCACAATCTTTCCTATCTAGGTATGGGGCCCTCTGCCCATTCATATGTCAGGGGTAAAAGAAGAGCCAATCAGTCATCATTAGCAACATATATAGACAATCTGCTCAAGGGGCAAAGTCCTGTGGTTTGTGAAGAATATATTGTGAGAAGTGATGAAATTGCAGAAACAATATTTTTAGGACTGCGTCTTATGGATGGTCTGGATATCGAAGAGTTTAGCAAAAGGTTCGGGGAGAACATTAAAGATATTTATCCCGATGAAATAAAAAAACTAACAGATCTAGGGCTTTTGGAAATACGTTCACAGCGTTTGCGTCTTACTGAGCGGGGTTTAATGCTTGGCAATATAGTGTTCTCTGAGTTTGTTTAGCTTAATTATTCCTCTACTTCACCTCTATTTCTTGCTTTGTTCTTTTTTTCAATAATTTTCCCACAGTACTATTTTATATAATATAACCGGATAAGGGTATCCTATAAATGGATTCTTTTGTAAGTCTCTTGACAAATAGCATATCCAGTGCTATTTTTTACGTATATACGTTAGCACTCGATAGGGGAGAGTGCTAACAAAGGGGTGGAATACTATGATGATGGATGCTCGTAAACAGCAAGTTTTACTGGCGATTATCACGGACTTTATTACCACTGCCGAACCTGTGGGTTCCAGAACCATTGCCCGAAGGTATAACCTGGGTGTTAGCCCAGCCACCATAAGGAATGAGATGGCTGACTTAGAGGAACTTGGGTATATTGAGCAACCCCATACTTCTGCCGGTAGGATACCTTCTCAAATGGGTTATCGGTACTATGTAGATTTTTTAATGGAAAAGAAAAGGCTAAGCTCAATAGAGGTAGATAGGGTTCGTCAAGGGTATAAAAATAAAGTTAGTCAAATAGGAGAAGTTATTGCCAGCACCGGAGAAATTTTATCACAAATGACCCAGTTTGCAACAGTTATCATGACCCCAAGGTTAGAGCTGAGTTCTTTTAAACATGTTCAATTGGTTTTGCTTGGCTCCAAACAGGCGATGATAATTGTGGTTATGAATACCGGGGCTTTGGAGTCAAATATAATTGAAGTGCCGGAAGATGTTAGCCAGGTTGATTTGGATTATATTTCTTCCGTACTTAATGCCAAGCTAAGTGGACTGAGTTTTGACAGCATAAAGGCAACACTTCTAAGCGAGATTTACTCCGAAGTATCAAAGCATAAGAATATTTTAGATTTATCTTTGGATATTATCCATAAAGGTATGACCCTTAAGAGGGAAGATAAGATTTATCTTGGCGGGATACTAAATATATTAAACCAACCTGAGTTTCATAATATAGAAAAAGTTATAACTCTTTTAAGCCTTCTGGAGCAAGAGAAAATGTTGCGGAGTCTTTTGGAAAGCAGTGACCCCGGCAAAGGTGTAGCAGTGCGAATAGGTTGTGAAATGGAGAGGGAAGAGGTTAAAGAGTGCAGTATAGTATTGGCAAATTATCATGTTGACGGTCAGCCCATTGGAACAATCGGGGTTCTGGGACCTACCAGAATGGACTATGCCAGAGTAGTTAGTGTTGTGGAATATATGACTAAGAACTTATCTGAAACTATGGAAAAGATGCTAAGGGGATGGAGATAAAACACATGAGTCTGAAACAGCAAGCAAGTGGTGGGGCTGAAGTAAATGAACGTATGGCTGCCTTGGTTTCCAATGCCAGTGCCATTAGGGCAATTGCTTCTGCCGTGGAAGGGACTCTAGGTCCTAAGGGATTGGATACTATGCTGGTTGATAAGTTTGGGGAAGTGGTGATCACCAATGACGGAGTCACTATTCTTACAATGATGGAGGCAAATCACCCCGCCGCAAGAATGTTGATTAATATCGCTAAGTCTCAACAGGAAGAAATAGGAGACGGAACCACCACCGCCACTGTATTAGCCGGATCTTTGGTGGGCAGCGGAGTTGAACAGGTTTCCAGAGGCGTACCGGTAGCCCGGGTCATAGAAGGGCTAAAGGCCGGCATTGCAGTGGGTGTGGAAGCTATGAATAAAAGGGCGAAAGCAGTGCTTGACTTGAAAGATCCCATTGTTAAGCAGGTGGCTTTGGTAGCCGGTAGGGGACATGGTGACATAGCTGACTTGGTGGTAGGAGCGGCAGAGATGGTTGGAATTGAAAAATTACTTGATAAGTCATTTAAGCTTTCTGATACCATAGTAGCGGAAGAAGGAGCAGAAAACGAGGTTTTTAAAGGGGTCATTATAGGCAAGGAGCGGATGAACCGCCAGATGCCGATAGAATTGAGCAATGCTCAGGTTTTAATAGTTGATGACGCCTTGGAGCCGGAAGAACTGGAAGATGAAGCTCTTTCCACCGAAGCAGGCTTTTCTCGCTACATTGAACTGCAAAATGAATTTAGGACCAATATATATAAGATAGTAGAAATGGGTGTGAGCTTGGTTTTGGTGGATCGTGGAGTTAGTGATATTGCTGAGGAAATACTAAGTGATGCCGGAATAATGGTAATACAACGGGTATTATCCAAGGATCTGCGAAATGCTGCGGAGCATACCGGAGCCAGGATGATAAAAAGAAATGGTTTAAAAAAAGATTGTGAACAATTAAAGCAATTTTTAGGAAAAGCCGGACGAGTATTTAACGATGAGAAGCTGGAACAAGTATGGATTCAAAACGGAACCGGCAAGTCAATGGCCACGGTATTGGTGGGAGCTGCTACCTCAGAAGTAGTTGGTGAGAGAGAGCGTATAGCTAAGGATGCTGCAGCTGCGATACAGGCAGCAGTAAAAAACGGTGTGGTTCCCGGCGGGGGTTCAGTGGAACTGGCCGCTGCCGTTGAAGTGGAAAAGACCCGTTCCGGTATGAAGGGTATGTCTGTATATGGAGTTGATTGTGTGGTGGAGGCTCTAAAAAGACCAATGGCACAAATTGTTGCTAATGCAGGCTTTAATCCTTTGGAAAAATTGGGAGATGTCATATCTGCTCAGTCAGAAAGAGAAATGGATTCATTAGCAGTGGATTGCGATACCGGGGAGATTGTTGATATGTTTAAGATTGGTGTGGTGGATCCGGTACAGGTAAAAACTTACGCGCTTAAAGCAGCCGGAGAGGTTGCTGAAGCCATATTAAGAATAGATACCATTATAAAAAAACGTGAAGAAGCCGGGAGCAGAGAAATAGAAGTCTAGGACTATGAAAAGAACGGGGTGACCTTTTATAAAATGAGTAATAAAAAAGACTGCAATACCCATGAGGTTTTAGAAAGTAACGAAAAATTAGAGGAAGATTTTGAGCAAGAGGTATCATGTGAGGATCAGGAAAAAGATTCAGAAACCAGTATAGAAAATGATAAAGGGATAGATTCTGAAAATGCCACCAAAGAGGAGGGCAATGTTAAAAGTGAGCTTTCTAAGATGGAAGAACTGCTTGCTAAAGAAAGAGCCAAATCGGAAGAATACTGTAATCAGATGTTAAGACTGCAAGCGGATTTTGAAAATTATCGCAAGAGGGTAAACAGGGAAAGGGAAGATCTTTTGAAATACAGAGGTGAGCAGATAATTATTGAGCTGCTGCCGGTACTTGACAGTTTTGACATAGCTCTTAATACCCAAAGTGATGACAGTGATAAACTTCTTGAAGGTATTCAGATGATATCCAAGCAACTACACGAAGTTTTAGCAAGAGAAGGTGTCGAAATTATTGCAACGCTGGGAGAAACTTTTGATCCGGAGATCCACGAGGCAGTTATGAAGGAAGAAAGTGAAGAACACCCTGAAAACACTGTGATGATGGAGCTTAGGCGCGGGTATACTTACAAGGGAAAAGTTATCAGAGCTGCAATGGTAAAAGTAGCGGGTTAAATTTTGAAATTTAAAATATATATTAATGGGAGGTCTTAAAGATGAGTAAAGTAATTGGAATAGACTTAGGAACTACCAACTCCTGTGTTGCGGTTATGGAGGGTGGAGAAGCTGTAGTTATACCCAATGCAGAGGGTGCAAGAACAACCCCTTCTGTGGTGGGTTTTTCGAAAACTGACGGTGAGCGACTTGTGGGACAAGTGGCAAAAAGGCAAGCGGTAAGCAACCATGAGCGCACAGTGTCCTCCATTAAAAGGCATATGGGGGTTGATTATAAGGTTAAGATTGATGATAAAGAATATCTGCCGGAAGAAATTTCCGCTATACTACTGCAAAAATTGAAAAGTGATGCCGAGGATTATCTTGGGCAAAAAGTAGATAAAGCGGTTATAACTGTCCCTGCATATTTTACGGACGCCCAGCGTCAAGCTACAAAGGATGCAGGGAAGATTGCCGGACTTGATGTGTTAAGAATTATTAATGAACCCACCGCAGCAGCATTGGCTTATGGCTTAGATAAAGGGGAAGACCAAACTGTCTTGGTATTTGACCTTGGAGGAGGAACCTTCGACGTTTCCATTATGGAGTTAGGCGACGGTGTGTTCGAGGTGAGAGCAACCAGCGGAAATAACAGGCTGGGTGGGGATGATTTTGATCAAAGGGTAATTGACTGGATGGTGGCTGAGTTTAAGAAAGATAACGGCATTAATCTTGCCAATGATAGCATGGCAATGCAGCGTCTCAGAGAAGCCGCTGAGAAGGGAAAAATTGAGCTTAGCGGAGTAACCAGTACCAGTATAAACCTGCCATTCATCACTGCAGATGCCAATGGTCCTAAGCATTTAGAGATGACACTTACCAGAGCCAAATTTGATGAGCTCACCGCTGATTTGGTGGAAAAAACCATGGGTCCCACCAGGCAGGCATTGGCCGATTCCGGGCTGGAAGCTAAGGATATTAATAAAGTGCTTATGGTGGGAGGTTCCACTCGAATTCCCGCAGTTCAGGAGGCCATAAGAAAGTTTTTGGGAAAAGAGCCTCACAAAGGTATTAATCCTGATGAGTGCGTTGCTCTGGGAGCAGCTATACAAGGAGGAGTTTTGGCTGGAGAGGTTAAGGATGTGTTGCTACTGGATGTAACACCTTTATCTCTGGGGATTGAAACTTTGGGTGGTGTGTTTACTAAACTGATTGAAAGGAACACCACTATTCCCAGCTCCAAGAGTCAGATATTCTCAACTGCGGCAGACGGGCAGACAACTGTTGAAATTCATGTGCTTCAAGGGGAAAGATCGATGGCAGCTGACAACAAAACCTTGGGCCGTTTTACCTTAAGCGGCATACCACCGGCTCCCAGAGGTGTGCCTCAAATTGAGGTTAAGTTTGATATTGATGTAAATGGTATTGCCCATGTTTCAGCTAAAGACATGGCTTCCGGTGCCGAACAAAGCATCACCATTACCGGTGGTGGGGGATTGACTGACGAAGATGTGGAAAAAATGGTGAGGGAAGCCGAATCCCAGGCAGAGGCAGATCAAAAACGCAAAGAAGAAGTGGAGTTGCGCAACCAAGCCGACAGTGTGATTTACCAGGCGGAAAAGACAATCAAAGATCTTGGAGACAATGCCGATCAGTCTAAGGTTGATCTGGTTAAAGGTGCGGTTGAAGAGCTTAAAGAGGCAGTTAAAGGTAATGATGTGGAAGTCATTAAGCAGAAGTTGGAAGCAGTTACCCAGCCTCTGTATGAGCTCACAACCCTTCTTTATCAGCAACAGCAGCAGGCTGCCCAGCAAGGTGATAAGAGCCAAGCTGGAGAAACAGAACAGTCTAGTGATGATAATGTGGTAGATGCCGATTATGAGGTTGAAGAAGATAAGTAATCTAGTATTTTTAGGCGGTCATTTATGACCGCCTAAAAATACAACAAATATGAATAAACCAACGGGATATTAATTGTGTAAATATTTTTAGTATGATATGCTTTTAGGTGGGTAAATTTTATTTAGAGTTTTAATAATATATTTGAGTTACTATTATTTGATTTCTGATCATATTGTTCAGGGTGGTGAAATAGATGTCTAAGCGCGATTATTATGAGATTTTGGGAGTCTCCCAGGAGGCATCCCAAGATGAAATAAAAAAAGCTTATAGAAAATTGGCGCGCCAGTACCACCCCGATGCTAATCCGGACGATAAGGGAGCAGAGGAAAAGTTTAAAGATGTTGCAGAAGCCTATGAGGTTCTTAGCGACCCGGAAAAAAGAGCAAATTATGACCAGTTTGGTCATGCCGGAGCCAATGGTCATGGTTTTGGCGGTTCCGGCGGGTTCGGGGGATTTGACGGCGCCGACTTCGGTGGCTTGGGTGATATATTTGACATGTTTTTCGGGGGTGGTGGCCGCCGGAGACAAGGACCTGAAAAAGGCAGTGATCTTAGGGTTGATTTAGAGGTTAGCTTTAAGGAAGCGGCTTTTGGTATAGAAAAGGATATTAAAGTACCCAGGACAGAAGAGTGCGGAACTTGTGGCGGTTCGGGAGCTGCTCCCGGAACAAAACCACATATATGCTCTTCGTGTAATGGTGCGGGTCAGGTACAGTTTGCACAAAATACACCCTTTGGACGCATTGTGCAGACCAAAGTTTGTGACCAGTGTCGAGGCAAAGGAAAGATTGTGGATAAACCTTGTGCTACTTGCCATGGGTCCGGTAAGGTCAGAAAAACAAAAAGTATACATG
>CAZHAJ010000005.1:0-6120 GCA_964530215.1 uncultured Peptococcaceae bacterium
GGATACTGCCTTGTCAATACCGTGAGCCATGCTGACACTTGCCCCCATGCAAACGCAACTGTCCATTCCGTCTAAAGGAGGCAGCCCGCCCAAGGTATAACATCCGATATCCCCGGAAACTAAAAGTTTCATTTTGCGCAAGGTATAAAACACCCCTCTGTGGGGACACCCGGCACAGAGCACAGGAGGTCTGACAGGTATCTGGGGCATGTCCTCAGGACCTTTAATCTCTTCCGTTCCTTCAGCCGGCAATACACCCGCCGCAATGAAACCCTTTTTTACTATTTGGGCATTAAATTCCCCTATTTCTGGGAAGTACTCTTTGCCGCTGACATTAAGCCCCTGAAGACGAACAAATTGCTCTAAATGGGGCTCCAATTCCTCCACCACAATTAATTTTTCCACACCGGCAGCAAACTTCTTTATGAGATCAGCCGGAAGAGGATATGTCATTCCTAATTTTAAGATGGATGCCCCAGGCAATACTTCTTTTACATATTGATAACTGATACCACTGGTGATTACTCCCACCTTGGGATCACCGGGGATAATATAGTTTAGGGTAGTGTTATTTGAATAATCAGTAAGTCTGTTAATTCTTTCTTCTAAAGAGTAACGGCGCATTCTGCCAAAAGCAGGCACCATCAGCCACTTTTTAGTATCCCTTTGGTACTCTTTAACAGGCAGAGAAACAGCCTCCTTTAACTCCACCAAACCTTGGGAATGTGCAACTCTGGTGGTTATCCGAAACAACACCGGCATATCATACTCTTCACTGATATCAAAAGCAATTCCCATCATCTCTTTGGCTTCCTTGCTGTCTGAAGGCTCCAACATGGGAACCTTGGCAAATTTTGCATAGTTACGGTTGTCCTGCTCATTTTGTGAACTATGCATACCGGGATCGTCAGCCGTAATTATTACCAAACCACCGTTTACCCCGGTGTATGCTACAGTCAACAATGGATCCGCCGCAACATTAACACCGACGTGTTTCATGGTAGCCAAAGACCGGACTCCTGCCATTGAGGCTCCTATAGCTACTTCTAGGGCTACTTTTTCATTGGGTGCCCATTCAGCATAAATGCCTTTATATCGGCTAAAATTTTCTAGTATTTCAGTACTGGGGGTTCCGGGATAACCTGACGCCACAGCAACTCCACTCTCATAAGCACCTCTGGCGATGGCGGCATTACCCGTCATAAGCTCTTTCAAAAACTTTCACCTCCGGTTCAAATTAATGACATTATACAACAATTCCCGCGTTCTTGTTAGAATAATTAACTGGGAATGCCTCTCAACTCATTTTTGGTCTCTTATCAATTACTCTCTTAGCTTTTCCTTGGCTACGTTCAATGGAAAAGGGCTCCATAAGTCTAACCTTGGCACCGATGGTAAGTACGCTTTGCAGCCTGGATTTAATTTTTTGGCCTAAATGCTCCAGATCCCTAAAACTGCCAGTAAAAGCATCTTCGGTAACTTCTACCAAAACTTCCAAAGCGTCCATATAACCTTTTTTGGTAACCACTATCTGATAATGAGGTGCTATTTGCTCAAACTCCATCAATACACTTTCAATTTGTGAAGGGAAAACATTAACTCCGGATATAATCAGCATATCATCGGTTCTGCCGGTAACCTTGTGCATCCTAACTGTTTTTCTTCCACATATGCAGGGTTGGTAATTTAGCTTGGTTATATCTTTGGTGCGATATCTGACAATGGGCATGGCTTGCTTAGTCAGGGTAGTTATAACCAGTTCGCCTTCTTCCCCCGGACCCAACGGCTCACCTGTTTCAGGATCTACAATTTCCACAAAAAAATGATCTTCGTTGACATGCATACCTAGTGCTTCAATACATTCTCCGGATACTCCGGGACCCATTACCTCGCTTAGCCCATAATTATCTGTGGCCTTAATCCCCCAAGCCTCCTGAAGTTCTTGGCGCATGCTTTCTGACCAAGCCTCAGCACCGAACAGTCCCACCCTTAGTTTAAGATCGTCCGGACCTATACCCATTTTGGCTGCAGCCTCAGCCAGATGCAGAGCATAAGAAGGAGTCCCCACCAACACTGTAGTCCCAAAATCCTTCATCAGCATAATTTGTTTTTCGGTATTCCCTACAGAAGAAGGGACAATGGTTGCACCTACTTTTTCCAGTCCGTAATGCAATCCGAAAGCCCCGGTAAACAAACCGTATCCAAAAGTAATCTGAGCCACGTCCTCATCAGTAACCCCGGCAGCGGTGGCCATTCTGGCTATAAGCCCCGCCCAAGTTTCCAAGTCCCCTTGGGTATATCCCACCACAATTGGCTTGCCTGTGGTTCCCGAGGAGGCATGGAGTCTCACCACCTCTTTCAGCGGCACAGCAAAAAGTCCGTAAGGATAATTGTCCCTAAGTGCAAGCTTGGTGGTAAAGGGAAATTTTTTGATATCCTCCAGAGAAGTCAAATCAGCGGGATTAACCCCTTGCCGGTCAAACAGTCCTCTGTAATAGGGCACCCTATCATATACCGTATTCAAAGTGTTTTTTAGCCTTTTCAACTGGAGAGTCCTCATATTTTCTCGTTCCATACATTCGTTTACTGGATCCCAAGGCATTTTATAGCACATCCTTTTTAGCTGACGAATTCAGCTATTGTTTAGCTGTAATAATACATTCCCGTTATCTCAAATAAAAATAACTGCTGATTGTGAGAAAACACAAATAAACAGCAGTTTTTTTATATCATCATTGCCACTATCCTCCCATGCTCCATTATATAAGGCTGCCCCAGCATAGACTGAAACAGCCTGTATATTATTCTAGATAATCTGACTGCAATCCTGCCAAACCGCTAAATATTGACCACGGTTTTCGACCGGACTCCGTGTTTTTGCACAAAACGGGTCATTCTTCGGAATGCCTCTCCCAAATCTTCAACCGAAGTGGCATAGGAACACCGGATAAACCCTGTACCGCTGGGTCCAAAGGCATTTCCGGGCACCACAGCAACCTTCTCCTCCATTAACAGCCTTTCTGCAAACTCTTCAGAGGTCAAGCCGGTGGGTCTTATATCCGGGAAAGCATAGAATGCTCCGCCCGGTTCAAAACAGGGCAGCCCCATATCCTTAAATGCCTGCATAACCAAATGTCGACGACGGTTATAGTGCTGAATCATTTTATTCATTCCTTCGCGCCCGCTCTTTAACGCTTCCAGCGCAGCCATTTGACCGGTAATTGGAGCACACAACATACTGTATTGATGTATTTTAGTCATTGCCCCGATAAAGTCAGAATTACCTACAGCATAAGCAATCCGCCATCCCGTCATGGCATAAGATTTTGAGAACCCATTTAACAATACGGTTCTGTCCCTCATGCCGGGTACCGCAGCAAAACAGGTGTGACTTCCTACATAGGTTAGCTTATCATAAACCTCGTCGGAAATTACCACCAAATCGTGAGCCTTAGCCACCTCAGCAATCTCATAAACATCCTGACGGTGGAGTATCGCACCGGTGGGATTATTAGGATAACTGAGCAGTAACATTCTGGTTTTCGGGGTGATGGCTTTTTCTACCCTCTGGGCGGTAAGCCTAAAATCCTCCTCCACACTGGTGGACATCATCACCGGTACACCACCGGCCAGCGTGACCGAAGGTGCATATGAAACATAAGATGGCTCAGGCACCAACACTTCATCTCCTGGGCTAACCAATGCCCTCATGGCCAGATCCAAACCCTCGCTGACTCCCACAGTTACCAATATTTCTTTCCGGGGATCATAAACAACACCGTAATCACCATGGATGTCTTTGGCTATCTCTTCCCTTAGCTCCAGCAGCCCTTGGTTTGAAGTATACATGGTATAACCTTTTTCCAAGGAATAAATACATGCTTCCCTGATGTGCCAAGGAGTTACAAAATCGGGTTCTCCAACCCCCAGAGATATTACACCCTTCATCTCGGTAATCAAATCAAAAAACTTTCTTATCCCGGAGGGGGGCATTGAGCGAACCACCGGATTTAATCTTTCAGACCAGTTGACACTATTGTTCGTGGTCACGGGGAAACCACCAGCCTTCTATCCTCTTCTTCCTCAGTTATAATTACTCCGTCTTGCTTATAAGTTCTCATAATGAAATGAGTAGTGGTGCTCACCACTCCTTCGATAGTAGCCAGTTTAGTGGCTACAAAATGGTTTACTTCCCTCATGGAAGTACCTTCAATTGTTACAGAAAGATCATAGGTACCTGAGACCAAACGCACACTTCGCACCTCAGGGAATCGAGAAATTCTTTCCGCCACTGCATCAAAGCCCACATCCCGCTGAGGAGTCATTCGCACCTCAATAACTGCAGAAACTTTTTCCTCGCCTATCTTCTCCCAATTCACTAAAGTAAAATAGCCGATAATAATTTTATTGCTTTCCATTTCTTTTATTCTGGATTCAACCTCAGCCTCATTAATCGACAGCATTGTTGCAATTTCTTTAATGGTAAGTTTTGCATTAGACTCCAGCAGTTCCAATATTTCTTTCATTAAATGAGCACCCCCTGTATATAAAAATAAAAGCCAAAAACTCCCGTCCCTAATAAATATTAAGGGACGGGAGTTATATTCCCGCGGTACCACCCAAATTGGCTACAAATCAAGCCCTCTTGGAAACCCTTAACGTGGGTATCCGGCAAGGTTTACTCCATTTCGGTGTTTTCAACCCTGCTGCTCAGGGGAGGCACGGGCTATTTCATCTGCCAGGCTCTCACCTTACCCCGGCTCTCTGAAGACTATGTAACCCTTATTCCCATCATTGCAATTTACTTATAAAGTATCGTCATTATAGCATACCGTTTTTCAGCCCGTCAACCACAAAGTTCCCATAATTCCATGTCCTTTACATTGTAAGGATGCCTTTGTCGGTTTTAATTACCCGAAGGACTTTTTCTTCTTCTCCGGTGACAGCGTCTATATAAATCAGGAATATATCATTGCCCAAGCTGCCCTGAAACTCGTAAGTCAGTTCTTCACGATCCACTGTTTTGGGGATTAGCGCTAGTCTTCCCGGACTTATTTCTTCCAGCTTTGGACTGAGCTTAGCTTTTGCCTGGGCTTCAGTAAGCCTGGGCTGAGGAAGTTGCCTGTTTTTATGCGCTAACCAATAGTTGGAGGCATCAATTCCTATAATTTGCCCGTTATCTAAGGCAACCGAAACTTTGATTTGGTCCGGGTAAAGAATTACCTCCCCTTGGGTAGCGGCAAAGTTAAAGACCGCTATATTGCCGCGATTCTCATAATATATACGCTCCATTTCATCAAATCCCCGCTGTCTTAGAAATAAAGCTCCCTGGTCACCGGCCTCCAAAACCGATAGCTTAGCATTTGCCACCTCCCGGGAACCCAGCATCCAAAGGATTTTCCCGGCCTGCTGAGTGACCCCCACGGATATGATACTTTTCTGATCATTGTTTGGAGTTATCTCCACCCTATAGATGGGAATTTTTGCCCTGTCTTGCCGTACAACAGCAGTTTCATATGTGGTATCAGGCTGCTTGTCAATAAAACTTAAAGCAATGTCTTTAGCTTTCTCAGCTGTAATTTGACCGCCCTTTAAGCCCACCGGCTCCCTTTCTTCCAGATGATCAGAAAAGGGGCCGTCATAAATTAGGGCCGGAAACTGTTGCATATTGGCATCAATATTGCGGAGACCGGCATCTATATTTTGTTGCTGCTGACTCCCGGCTCCCAGCCATCTTGCCCTTCTAAGCTCCCCCATCAACAGGCGCCCACTGGATAGTTCATCTCCTATCTGGTGAATCTCATCATTTAAAAGCTGGGACTGTTTATAAAGCCTGTTTAGTGTATTCCATTGCTCTTCTGTTTTTTGCAACCCCCCTGCGGTTTGCACCCCAAGGGTTTGAGCATATGCTCCCACTTGATTTACAAATTTCAAGGTTTGAGCAAGGTCAACCTCGGACACCGGCAGCTGGCCCAAGTTTGCTTGAGCCGCACTGGCTTCCCGCCACAGCTGTGAAAAAAGCTGGGTATCCTGGGAAGTTTCATCCCCCACCAATGTCTTTGCCAAAATCATTTCTATTCCCTGAATATTATTAACTAAATTAAAAAAAGCCAGATTATA
>CAZHAJ010000005.1:6130-33905 GCA_964530215.1 uncultured Peptococcaceae bacterium
CCGCCCGAGCCGGAGCAAAAGCAGGTTTACACCGACCTCGATACCTGCGTTTATGCCGACCGTCTCTATCTGGCGGTAACCCTGCAGCGCCCGGCGGCCCCGGCTGCGAGCCGCACTGCCTTGCGGGTGAGCATCTGGTTATAGCCCCAAGATACAGCAGCTACTAACAGCAACACCCCCAATGCCAATGATAAAAGCCCCTTGTATTTTTTATTCACCCTTGCACCATCTCCTTTATCGGGCAAACACATGTCTACCTATTTGGGTTATTACCGGTCTTGACCAAATCCATGAAGATACAGGTTTATACGGATTCCAAAAAAACAGTGAGCCTCCTGTAGGGTCCCACCCACTCAAAGCCTCTTGGGCAGCCCGTAAAGAATCGTTGCTTACCGACCTGGTATATTGTCCGTTTGTTACCGATTCAAAGGCATGGGGTTGATAGATTACCCCCGGCAGCGAGGTGGGAAATCTACTGCTCTGCATTCTGTTTACAATCACTGCGCCCACCCCCACCTTACCGGTATATGGCTCATTTGCCGCCTCACCTTCAATAACCCTAGCCAATAAATACACATTGCTTCCGCCATCCACTCCCCGGGAAGTATTATTTACAACGGGTACCGCTTTTCTTGCCACAGGAAGTCCGAGGGCAGCTCTGGTCTGGGGGCCCACCACACCGTCTGCCTTCAGGCCGTTTTTTCTCTGAAAATCTTTTACTGCCTGAAAGGTTTTGCCTGAATAATATCCATCTATGGCACCTCCATAATATCCCCAGCGGTTTAGCAGAGCCTGCACCTTGGAGACCTCAGAACCCCTGCTGCCCCAATAGAGATTCTGACTGAAAGCTTCGTTTTTCAAAATTAATAATCCGGGTACCAATACAAACAAAACCAGTATAAGCACAAAAAATTTCTTTTTTTCTAATCTCAACAAAAATCATCCCCTTAACCCATGTGATTTGTCTATATTCTGCCTGAATATTTATCCAAATATGTAACAATTGGATTTTTATAAGAAAGTCTATTTTGCATTTTTGATAAAAAAAAGAGATTGATATTTTTATCAACCTCCCGAGAATACCCTTTTTTGATTGTGGCTAGACACAGCCTGCGGGTTTAGGCAAGCCCGCCAGTTTACAAGCTCCTTTTGCAGGACCTGTGGGAAACAGCTCATAAATCCTTTTAAGACTGCATCCCGTTTCCTTACAAAGTTTTCTAATCATGGGAGCAACCTGATGCTTTAAGTAATGCTCCCGTAAAAAATTAATAACCGTCCAATGCTCTTCACTTAGCTCTTCAATACCTTCTTTAGAGGCAAGATATCTGGCAACATCTTCATTCCAAAGCTCAGGCTCCACCATAAAACCGTCTTCATCCAGCTCTATTTCCAACCCGTTAATGTTAACAAATATGCTTTCCAGAAAAACACCCCCAAAATTCTAGACTAGAAGCAAAGCAGTTTCCGTTTTAATGCTATTCTCACAATACCATAATCATAACATAACTTAATGGGCACATCTAATTTGCTCACTTAAGATTGCTCACCTAGAACTTTATGCACCGCTATTCCCGATATTGCTCCAATTTTTCTAAAAAATCTGGATTGATCTGCAGTCCTAGCTCTTTAGCCCGATCAATATATCTAATGGCTTGGCGATAATCTCCTTTAAGAAAATATGCATAGCCCAGATTATTTACTCCCACTGCATAATCAGGGATAGTGCCCACCAGCTTTTCTCCGATTTCAACAGCTTTATCCAAATCACCTTTCTGCATATACGCACTTATTAGATTACCCCATGCCTGGGCTGTATCTGGTTCTAAATCAATAGCTTTCTCCAAAGCTTCAATAGCTTCCTGGGTTTTTCCCATTTCCATGTATATAAATCCCAGATTAGCATATCCCTTAGCATATTTAGGATTAATCTTAACTGCCATTAAGTTTACTTCCAGTAACTTTTCTATATCCCTTAATTGATAATAAATATATGCCAAATTTGCACAGGCCTCAAAAGGCCGGTGGTTATTATCTATAGCCTTATGAAAAACCTTAGCAGCCTCAGAAAACATTCCCCTGCCCATTAACTCAACCCCACAGTCGTAAAGAACAGTGGCACATTCAGGATCAGTCAGCAAGCTCTCCACTTGTTGGCTTATAGATGGTTCATTTTTTAGTCTATTCATTGAATTTCACTATCCTTGCTATTTTATGTGAAAAACGTAGCCGACAAAATACGACTACGTCAGATTCCTGCTTTTATAAGTCAGTAGTATTATTGGAATTAAATATCCAGGGTTGAAAAATAATCTTCTATTGTTTCCGCTCTTCTGATCAGCTCTATACTGCCATCCGGCTTCAGCATCAGCTCAGCTGAGCGTAACTTTCCATTATAATTGAAACCCATGGCGTGTCCATGTGCCCCGGTATCATGAATAGCAATAATATCGCCTATTTCCATCATGGGAAGCTTGCGGTTTATCGCAAACTTATCGTTATTTTCACAAAGGGAACCCACAACGTCATAGATATAACCCAAAGGCCAATCCTCTTTGCCCAATACCGTCAGGTGATGATAAGCGCCATACATCCCGGGTCTCATAAGATTAGCCATGCAGGCATCTACGCCCACATAGTTTTTATATATCTCTTTCTTGTGCAGTACAGTGGTCACCAAATACCCGTAAGGACCTGTTATCATTCTTCCGCACTCCATATACAACTTCAAGGGGTGCAGTCCGTTTGGCACTATCTTTTCATCATAGACAGCTTTAATTCCCCTGCTCAAATAATTCAAATCCACCGGGTCTTCATCCGGCTTATAAGGGATCCC
Organism: uncultured Peptococcaceae bacterium; assembly: GCA_964530215.1. GTDB lineage: Bacteria > Bacillota > Desulfotomaculia > Desulfotomaculales > Desulfocucumaceae > JAAXTT01. The sequence goes on from CAZHAJ010000005.1 coordinate 8,964, forward strand.
TATGCCACCGCCAAAATTCACAAACTCCATCTTAATGCCCAGTGTTCTATAAATCTCCAACACCAAATCGAACATCATACTGGCGGTTTCAATAAAGTAATTGGGATCCAGTTCATTGGAAATCACCATGGTATGAACGCCAAACCGCTTGACACCTTTTTCCTGCATAATTCGATATGCATCCAAAAGCTGTTTCCTGGTTAGACCATATTTTGAATCCTCCGGATTTCCAATAATGGCATTTCCACCCTCCTGCAATGGACCGGGATTGTAGCGGAAGCAAACCAGATCCGGAACTCCGGCATTGTTTTCCAAAAAAGGTATATGGGTAATATCGTCTAAATTAATTATTGCCCCCAGTTCTTTAGCTTTAACGAAGTCCTCTGCCGGCGTATCGTTAGAAGTAAACATTATTTCTTCCCCTACGATACCTGCTTTTTCTGCCAGCATAAGCTCCAGCAGTGAACTGCAGTCAGCACCTATTCCCTCTTCCTTTAATACCTTTAAAATTGAAGGATTGGGTGTTGCTTTAACAGCAAAATATTCCTTAAATTCAGGTGCCCAAGAGAAGGCTTTCAACAGATCTCGCACATTTTTCCTAATAGCCTCTTCATCATAAATATAAAAAGGGGTGGGATATTCTTTGATTGTTTCAAGCAGTTTTTCTTTGTTAAAGGGTAATGTCTTATCAGCCATCAAATGCTCCTCCGTACGGTTTTTTAGATCAGTTTCCCCAAAAAGCACGGAGAAACCAGTTTATTCACTATTTGATTATATAGTTGTTTACATTAAAATTGCAAGGGTATTCGAATTTTCAATTTTCGGCACTTATTTGCCTGATTTTTGTATCTTTGCCCAGCTATCTTTCAGAGGTACAATTCTGTTAAAAACCAACGCATCTTGCTTTGAATCTTTATAATCCAAAGCAAAATAACCATGCCTAAAAAACTGATAGCGGTTCCCCAGATCGGCTCTTGCCAAAGCTGGCTCCATCAGACAATGACTCAGGGTCTCCAATGAATTTTGATTAAAACAATCTTTAAAGTCCGTGCCGTCACCATCATCGGGATTTTCCTTTATGAATAAGCGGTCATATAGTCTAATTTCAGCCTTCACCGCATCAATAGCCGATACCCAGTGCAATGTCCCCTTTACCTTGCGGGCATCCCCCCCGGGGGTACCGCTCTTGGTATCCGGGTCATAGGTACAGCGCAGTTCAAGCACTTGCCCATTTTCGTCCTTAACAACCTCATTACATTTAATTATATACGCATATTTTAACCTGACTTCTGCTCCCGGTTGCAAACGGAAATACTTTTTGGGCGGATTTTCCATAAAATCCTGCTGTTCAATATACAATTCTTTTGAAAATGGAATTTTCCTGGAACCCAAATCAGGGTTATCCGGATTGTATTCTGCTTCAAGTTCCTCCACTTGCCCGTCAGGATAATTATCAATAATCACCTTTAGTGGACGCATAACCGCCATAACCCTGGGGGCCTTATAGTTTAAATCTTCCCTTAGACAATGCTCCAAAAGAGCTATATCCACAATACTATTGGCTTTCGCTACCCCGATGCGCTCACAAAAATCCCTAATTGCTTCCGGCGTATAGCCCCGCCTGCGCAACCCGGAAATGGTGGGCATTCTGGGGTCATCCCAGCTGTCCACAAAGCCTTCCTCCACCAGTTGACGCAGCTTTCTTTTACTCATAACGGTGTAATTTAGGTTAAGGCGTGCAAATTCAATCTGTTGTGGACCACCTTTAACATTGCATGCTTCCAACACCCAATCGTATAAAGGTCGGTGATCTTCAAACTCCAACGTACACAGGGAATGGGTGATGTTTTCAAAGTAGTCAGAAAGGGGATGGGCATAATCATACATAGGATAAATACACCATTTATCACCGGTACGATGATGGGTAGCCCTCATTATACGGTAAAGCACCGGATCCCTCATATTTAAGTTAGAAGAAGACATATCTATCTTGGCCCTCAACACCTTGGAACCATCAGGAAATTCCCCATCCCTCATTTTTTGAAACAAGCTGAGGTTTTCTTCCACCAAACGATTGCGATATGGGCTCTCCTTGCCCGGTTGGGTTAAAGTGCCTCTGTATTTTCTGATTTCCTCAGGACACAAGTCACAAACATATGCCCTCCCGTCCCGGATCAATTGCTCAGCATAGCTATATAATTTATCAAAATAATCAGAAGCATAGTATATCCGGTCTTCCCAGTCAAAGCCCAGCCATTTAACATCTTCCATAATAGAGTCCACGTATTCAGTATCCTCTTTGGTGGGGTTGGTATCGTCAAACCTCAGGTTGCATAAACCATTGTATTTGATAGCGGTGCCAAAGTTAAGACAGATAGACTTAGCATGCCCTATATGAAGATATCCGTTGGGCTCGGGAGGAAACCTGGTATGCACCGAACCCTGATATTTCCCTGTTTTGATATCCTCCTCAATAATGTCATGAATAAAATTATTTGGCATATTTTCCTTGTCAACAGTCATTATCAGTACCTCTTTTTTTATAATTTTTAAACTTTTAAATTATACCATAACAGCTGCTACTTAAGAAGATTGGCTTGGTCAATTCCTTTTTTTCGTATAAAGTTCCAGTTAAATTTGATGGCAAGAAGCCGTAACACAATTACCACTGTGGCACTTATCAGCATAACCGGTGACTCAGGAATCCCAAGCCGATAGAGTATTACATAAGTAACAGCCCCGATGAGACAAGCCATGGCATAAAAGTCCCTCACCAATATCATTGGCATTTCTTTAGCAATTATATCCCTTAACATTCCTCCAACCACTGAAGTTATAAGACCTACTAATACCGCCCCAAACAAAGGAACACCAAATGTCAGTGCCCTGGAGACACCGATACACACAAAGGTACCCAAACCCACTGCGTCCATTACCAATATTACCGAATTTATCTTTAACAGTCGTTCATAAAAAATAAAAGCACAAAAGGCACTTAATAAAATTACATAGATATAATGAGCATTGTAAAAAATAAATAATTCCTGATTTCCCAGCATTACTTCCCTGGTGGTTCCGCCTCCAATGGCAGTTACCAAGGCCAGTACAAATACTCCAAAAAGATCCATTCCCTTTCGAATGGCCAAAATCCCTCCACTGAGACCGAAAGCAAAAGTTCCCACCAAATCAAGGGCATATAGTAACGTCACCAAACCACCCCACACTTTCCCGCAGACAGTTTGTATATATTAAGCAATGGTAACCAACAAATTTTCTTTTCATTCAATATACTTCTTGACTATTTTTACGGGCAGCGTTTCTAAAACAAGGCCCGAGAAGCAAAAATCTCGAGCCTTGATATTATAAATCTTACTTTATAAAATTTATTATTTATTTGCAACAATCATTTTATCTTTCTCTAAAATATGTGTTCCAATCCAGGTAACTACATAATCCATAATATCCAGCAGGTAAGCATTTTGATTCTCATCCAATTTAGTTAAATCGATACCTTCAATTTTTTCTATAAACTGGGCGTGCTCTTTTTTATGGGAAAAGTAGTTTTTATATGCTATGGTTTGCATATATTTTTCTTCGGAATCAAAATGATAGATGGTGTAATCCTTAAGTTCCTCCAGGAGCTTTAGGATTCTATCATACTTATCCACTGCAACACTGTCTTTAATTAATAAAAAAATATCATCTGCAATCTCAAATAGTTTTTTGTGCTGTTCATCTACTAGAGGAATTCCTGTCCTATACTCTTCTTTCCAAGAGATCATAAGCACAACCTCCACTTTTATAAACAACATACCATTTTTTGTCATGCTATTCAAGATTTAATCTCAATATCTAGGGTTTATTGTCACGCTATGTCGAATCAAAAGCCTAGGTGGTTAAAAGCATTCGATCATTTTCCAAGGCACTGCCGCTTTCCCTTTCAAACATTTCCAGCAAATCACACACCCTTGTTTCAGCTTTTTTATCTCCATGTATGTCCAATAATATTGTACCCTCATGCAGCATTAACAATCTATTGCCAAAGGAGAGTGCCTGTTCCATATTGTGAGTAACCATCATGGTGGTGAGCTTATTATCTTCCACGATAGATCTGGTGAGATCCATGACTTTATCAGCGGTTTTGGGATCCAATGCCGCTGTGTGTTCATCCAGTAGCAACAATGAAGGTGTAGTAATGGTAGCCATCAACAAGGTTAAGGCCTGCCTCTGACCACCGGACAACAAGCCCACTTTTGCTGAAAGCCTGTTCTCCAGACCCAACTCAAACAATTCTAAACGTTCCTGAAAAAAACTTCTTTCACTGCGGCTAACGCCCCAGCGCAAACTTTTTGGCCGCCCCCTGCGCATTGCTAAAGCTAAGTTTTCCTCAATGGTCATTGACCCGGCTGTACCCAGCATGGGGTCCTGAAAAACCCGCCCGATACTTCCTGCTCTCTTATGCTCCTGTTCATTGTGAATTTCTCTGCCCGCCAGCACTATTCTTCCTTTATCAATGGAAATAACACCGGCCACCGCATTTAATAAAGTGGATTTCCCGGCACCGTTTCCGCCTATAATGGTTACTATATCTCCCAACTTCAAGTGCAATGTTATATCGGTTAAAGCAATTTTCTCGTTAATACTGCCGGCATTAAAGGTCTTGCTGACAGATTCAACAAGCAGCATTTTTTTCACCTCCACCACGGGTACGCTTGGATATATACTCCTTAAGTACCGGTGAAGATAGCGCCAAAGCAACCAAGATGGCGGTAAAAAGTTTCAGGTCTGTGGGGGCTAGTCCCAATTGCAGTACCAATGCAATCACTAGTCTGTATATGATGGAACCCACCACCACTGCTATTAGGCAGCGCAATAGAGTGTGCCTGCCGAAAAGAACTTCTCCCACAATCACCGAAGCCAATCCCACAATTATCATACCTATGCCCATACCCACATCGGCGAATCCTTGCTTTTGCGCCACCATAGCACCGGCAAAAGCAATAAGACCGTTGCTGAGACTTAGGCCTATGATCTTCATTATGTTGGTATTTACTCCCAAACTTCTAATCATCTGCTCATTGTCTCCGGTGGCACGCAAAGAAAGACCTACTTCAGTTTCTAGAAATAAGTACACTATTAGGATTACCACAATAACCACAGCCAAGCCTAAAACAACCACCGCCGAGTCGTTAAGCCCAAAAACTGTGGTATAAATTGTATCCATACGTAGCAGGGAAATCATAGATTTACCCATTATCCGAAGGTTTATGGAGTATAGTGCAATCATGGACAATATGCCTGCTAAAAGAGGAGTAATCCTCAGTTGGGTGTGCAGAAAACCGGTCACAAGACCTGCAACCATACCACAAAGCAAAGCCATAACGGTGCCCAACCAAGGATTATTTCCGATAATTATCATGTGGGCGGCAACCGCCGCCCCCAATGGAAAACTTCCATCCACTGTTAAGTCAGGAAAGTCCAGTATGCGATAGGTTAGGTAAACCCCCAGAACCATAACCCCATATAGCAATCCTTGCTCCAGAACTCCAACCAAAACACTACCAGACATTATTCCTCCACCAGTTGTTTTTATATTTAATAATTTTACTAAAAAGTCTACTGAATTAACCTAGCAGCTTTTGCCTTAATTTCATCAGTTACAGTTACGCCCATTCTCTCAGCAGCTTGCAGGTTGATTACAATACTGCTTTCCTGCTGTTCCTCTATCGCCATATCCTGAGGGTTATCACCCTTTAATATTCTTAAAGCCATTTCCCCTGTCTGGCTTCCCAATTTGGCATAATCAATTCCTAAAGTTGCCAGAGCGCCCTGCTCAACGGAATTTGTCTCCCCTGCAATCACCGGTATTTTTTCTGTTTCAGCTACTTGCAGAACTGCTGATATCGAAGATATGACCATATTATCGGTGGGCAGATAAATGGCATCCACTTTGCCGATTAAAGACTGGGCTGCCTGCATCACTTCATTGGTGGAAGTTACCGTTGCCTCCACCAGCTCAAAACCCAGCCCCGGAGCGGCTTCTCTGGCAATCTGCAGTTGCACCTCTGAGTTTATTTCACTGGAACTATAAATAACACCCACTGTTTTGGCACCGGGCACAAAATCTTTAATTAATTCCAACTGCTTGGCCACCGGATTCATATCTGTGGTACCGGTAACGTTAGTACCCGGCTTCTCAAGGCTTTCAACCAGTTTTGCCGCAACCGGATCTGTAACAGCTGTGATCAAAATAGGAATATCCTTGGTTTCATTGGCCATTGTCATGGCTGAAGGTGTAGCTATCGCCAATATTATGTCTTTTTTATCCTGAACAAACTTACTGGCAATTGACTGCAAAGTGGCTTGATCACCCTGGGCATTTTGATAGTCAACTATCAAGTTGTCCCCTTCAACATAACCGTTTTGAGCCAAAGTATCCAAAAAACCTTCCCGGGCAGCATCCAGTGCGGGATGCTCAGCAATTTGGATGATTCCCAGTTTTACAACTTCGCCTTCACCCGAACCGCTGTCTCCGCCACAACCAACCAAAATCCCCAGCATAGACACTAGCAACAAACCAAGCACTACCCCTTTAACTTTTCGGTAAAAATTTTTCTTCATTTTTTTCGCTCCTTTTTATTTATTGAACAATGCAATAAAAAACTCTCATCCCAAGGGACGAGAGGTTGCCCACTGCGTTACCACTCCAGTTGCCCCACAATTTAACGGGACTAACTTTATGAAAGCAAAGATATATTTCTATACTCCATCCCATAATGTGGGACTAAATCAACTTCTTATAAATTACGGATAGTTTATCATTCTGACTATGCTTTTGGCAAGATGTTTTTAGCAGCAACGACTTTATGTAGACCATTTTTATTTTGTGACATTCTCAAGGGTTATTCCGTTTTTGGTTTGAGTCTATTTTTTATTTCTTTTAGTTCCTTCTCAAAACCAGACAAAGGTTTTCCTTGCTCAATACCCTGAGCAACTTTTTTTATTCTGGTTACAGTATCGACGTCTGAAGCTATAGTTATAGTATAGCTTGGCTCAGATTTTTTGACCATATTAAGAACGGTATTTTCTACTTCAGCTCTTTTGTTCATTTCTAAATTAGCATCAAGATCTAATCCAAGATAAATTTCTTTTCCGGATACTATTGCAGTTGCCCCTTTAACATGATTAACATTTTCTGCTTCAGCGGTAACTTTATCCGCCACCCTTTTATCATTGTTAGTATTTTGATTTGTCATAGGGTTTGTAGGGGTTTGCATATTTGGCTTTTTTGCTAAACCACAACCTACAACAAAAAACAGAAGACTCATTAATAATGCTGTTAATAACATAACATTTCTTTGAAGTTTCATATTTTATTCCTCCTTTTTGTTTTTTTCCTTTATCTTGATAGCCCTGAAAGATATACTAATCTAATACCTTCCTTTTCAATACTTGGGATTGCTTCTTTAATTGCAAGTGCGGTTATTTGACCTCCTTTCCCTACGTGTCCTACTGCAACTGCATAACCTTTTTCTTTAGAAATTTTACAAGCAAAACCTCATTTCATTAATTTTCTGTTTATTATTAACCAATATTCTTTTTCTAAACCAACAAGATTTGGGATTAAAGCATGTGGTAAATTTGTCAGTGGAGTTAAAGCATAAGATAAAAAAAACATTGTAATTATCCTATCTAATTACAATGTCTACAGTCATATGGAATCTGCCTACTGCCAACCCACGGGATTTTTTAATCAAGAGTTTCAAAAATTGGCAAAGTCTTAATAGTTTCGGATGAGAACCTCATTAACATCACCTCTTGCCTTGGCTATGCTGTTGATGTTTCTGCCCGCGGCAATAACCTTAATTTTATAATCTTTATACAGATCAAAGATGAATTCGGCAGAGGAGTTTGACAGCAGAAATTTACATCCTCTCTTATTGAGATTATCACAAACCTTTTTAAGTCTTATTTGATCATCAAGACTAAAACCATTAAAGGTATATCCTGTAAAAAACGAGCTGTCTGAAATAGGGTGATACGGTGGGTCGAGGTAAACAAAACTGTCTTTGTCAGCACCCTTTACTGCCACATCAAAATCGGTATTCATTAGTTCTATATCATTATTACTTAAGAAATCACTTACCGCCCTCAGGACAGGAGCATTTACTATATTGGGTTTTTTATATCTTCCAAAGGGAGTATTGAACTGACCCTTTGAGTTTACCCGAAAAAGTCCGTTGTAACAGGTTTTATTTAAGTAAATTATTCTGGACGCTCTTTGGACATCAGTCATCTTCCTAAACTCCGCACCCCTGTCCATTTCCCTTATTTTGTAAAAATAATCTTTATCGTTTTTATGTTTTTCTAAATCTTGAATAAGAGCTTCTACCTGATTTTTAATTACAAGATACACATTTACCAACTCTTTATTAAGATCATTGACTCTTGCTTTTTGAGGCTGCAAAGAAAAAAGCACTGCCCCTCCGCCCAAAAACGGCTCATAGTAGGTTTTAATGCCTTTATCGGGGATATGCTCCAATATTTCCGGAACTATCTGCCTTTTACCTCCGGCCCATTTTAAAAAGGGTTTAACCAATCTGTTGCTCAAAGGAAAAAATCACCTCTTCTGCCGCAATAATAAATAGTTGCCGACAAAGCAAATATACCATGCAAAAAACTACTATTGCCACAAAAAGTTTTGTCTGCCACAACCGGGGAATATTGCACCATATAAATTTTGCCAATTTATTTTATCAGTAGCTATTGTATACCCTGCCACATAATATGTGCTAAGTGTTGTTCATCTGTTGACGGGGGGAAGTCCATGCAATGCAAGACAAAAAGCAGTGATAAATCCATTGTTTCGTTATACCACTTACCTGTTAAAAAGAAAGGAATTGTCGCCTATATTGAAGCTTTGGGAGCAACCAGAAGAAGGATGCTGGATTTAGGCGTAATTCCGGGCGCCCCAATAGAAGTATTACGAGTAAGCCCCTTGGGTGATCCCAAAGCATATAAAATTCGTGGCGCTGTTATCGCCTTCAGAAAAGAAGAAAGCACAAAGATCTTTGTGCACTACTGTAAGGAGGATTAGCAAATATGGGTTTGACACATCAGTCTTGCGGTACCGGTGTGCTTTCAGAAAAGTTTAATACAAAATGGTCCGTTGAAGCAGATTATACAGTTGCCTTGGCTGGCAATCCAAATACCGGAAAAAGCACTCTGTTTAACGCACTGACGGGATTAAACCAGCATACCGGAAACTGGCCGGGTAAAACAGTATTGAGAGCTGAGGGAAAATACTTTGATGGAGATTTGGCCTTTAATTTGGTCGATCTGCCCGGCACTTATTCGCTGCTGGCCAACTCCGCTGAAGAACAGGTTGCCAGAGATTATCTCTGTTTTGCCAAGCCCCAAGCAACGGTTGTAGTGGCAGATGCAACCTGCCTGGAAAGAAATTTAAACCTTGTATTGCAAGTACTGGAGATTACACCAAAGGTTATAGTTTGTGTAAACCTAATTGATGAAGCTTACAGAAAAAAAATCAGAATAGATTTAAAAAAACTTTCAGACATCTTGGGAGTTCCGGTAATGGCAACAAATGCCCGGGAAGGCATCGGAATAAACCCATTAGTAAAAACGATCACCGGCGTTATCAAGGGAGATATAAAAACCACCCCGTACATTGTTCGATACAATGACTGGCTGGAAAAAAGCATTGAGCAGCTTATTCCGGAAATCCATCAGCTTTTTGGTGATAATTTCAACAATCGTTGGCTTGCCTTAAAGATGCTGGATTGTGATGAGGCGGTTATTTCAAGCCTTAATAAATTCTTTTATGAAAAAAAGAGTGCCGAAAAAAAAGAGGAGCTGAGGCAAGGCCATGCACCGGGATTTTTATACTAAATTAAATAAAATTTTAGATAATGCTAAAATACCCCTCCCTGATAAGCTTAAAATTAATGATACCGTTGTTACCGGCATTTACCGAGCGGCGGAAAATATATCCCATCAAGTGGTCAGCCACTCAGAAAATAAGGGATTAGACTGGGATAATAAACTGGATGATATTCTTACTTCCAAACTATATAGCTTTCCCACCATGCTGCTACTTTTGGGTATGATTTTTTGGATTACAGTGGCAGGTGCAAATGTCCCCTCTGCAATCCTTGCAGATGTTCTTTTCTGGGGGCAGGATCGCTTAACAGATTTGTGCAGTTACTTACATACACCCGTCTGGTTCCATGGCTTGTTTGTGGAAGGTGTTTATCGCAGCTCAGCTTGGGTTGTTTCTGTTATGCTACCCCCCATGGCTATCTTTTTTCCTTGCTTCACCCTGCTTGAAGATCTTGGCTATCTCCCCAGGGTAGCCTTTAATCTTGATCGCCTTTTTAAAAAGGCAGGGGCACATGGCAAACAGTCATTAACAATGAGTATGGGTTTTGGCTGCAACGCTGCCGGCATAGTAGCCTGCAGAATTATCGATTCACCAAGAGAGCGCCTGATAGCGATGCTGACTAATAATTTTGTTCCCTGCAACGGCCGCTTTCCCACACTTATTGCCTTGGCAGGTATATTGGTATTCGGCTTTGGGAGCACTTTCTGGGCCACAGCCATTGTTGTGGGCATAGTTCTTTTAGGTATAGCTGTAACTCTTACAGTATCCTGGGTTTTGTCTAAAACTTTTTTAAGGGGAGTACCTTCATCTTTTACCCTGGAACTGCCTCCTTACCGAAAACCCAGGATAGGAAAAATTATTGTCCGCTCTGTATTTGATCGAACCCTGTTTGTGTTAGGTCGTGCCGTTTGTGTCGCAGCTCCGGCGGGTGCCGTTACCTGGCTCTTAGCAAACATCTACATTAAGGATCTAAGTATTTTGGCGTATGGTGCTCAATGGCTGAATCCTTTTGCCAATCTTATCGGACTGGACGGCTTTATATTAATGGCTTTTATCTTAGGCTTACCGGCCAATGAGATAGTATTGCCTATTCTTATCATGAGCTATCTGTCCACCGGTACCATGACAGAGCTAAAAAGCATAGGAGATCTATACAATCTCTTTGTACTACAGCAAGGCTGGACCTGGCTGACTGCACTTTGTATGATGATTTTTTCCCTGCTCCATTTTCCCTGCGGAACCACCCTTTGGACAATACGAAAAGAAACCGGCAGCATAAAGTGGACCTTGTTAGCGGGCTTAATCCCCTTAGGAACAGCCTGTGTCGTCTGTTTTGTTGTGGCTCAAGGCTATAGATTGTTGGTGCAGTAGAAACAACCTGGTTTAAGCCAGGTTGTTTCTGATAAATAAAGATATCTCATCCATTGCCTGTCTTGCCTCGGGGAAAAGTGGTGACATGGCAGGATAGCAGTGAAACATACCTTTGCCTACCTTCAATGCAACCTCAACTCCGGCATTTTTTTCTTTTTCAGCAAAGCGAACTGCATCATCACATAGGGTTTCATCTTCACCCGCGAATATCATAAGCGGAGGCAACCCCTTAAGCTCTCCATAAAGGGGAGATATATATGGCAAGCAGACATCCTGCCCCCCCGCATAGTGATCTGCCAAGGCTGCAGCCATACCTTCGGGTGACAGGCATACCTTTGCTTTGGTACGATAGGACTCACCGGTACATTTAAAATCTGTTACAGGAGAATAAACAACTGCTGCCGTCGGAAGGGGAACGCCCTGATCCCTAAGAAAGAGTAAAGCAGCCAAACACAACCCCCCTCCGGAGGAATCTCCCACAAATACAACTTTTAAAGGGTCAATTTTTTGAGCCAACAGCCACTTGTAAGCTGCCATGGAGTCCTCCAAGGCTGCCGGAAAAGGGTTTTCCGGGGCTAATCGATACTCAAAAAGAAGTGCCTTCGTTTCACTGGCTGCAACAAACTTTGCTGCAATGGCTCTATGGGAATTGCATGTGCCGGATACATATCCCCCTCCGTGAAAATACAGAATAACCTTATCCTCTGATGACCCGGCAGGTAATATCCATTCTGCATAAAGCCCGTCAATATCCACCGGGGTCACCTGTATGCCCTCCGGCAATCTGCCAAACTTCCCTGCACCTTCTTCCACTTGCTTACGAAAATCAAGAATGGATTCATATTGCGTCCAATCAATTATTTCTTTTTTTAGTTTAAACTGCATAATATGACGATTTTGCAATAGAAACTTAATTGCTTTACCTCTAAAACTGGTCATGCCAACTCCTCCTCGAGGATTTTATTTTTAATCCGAAAAAAACATATCGGTAAGTATTTTTGCATCAGGAGCTTTAAAAATTTTCCCATGTACCGCTTTGTATATCGCCAAACCGTTAATTGAAGTCCAAAAGACCAAGGACAGTTCTTTAGCATCATAATTTTTAAATAAATGCTGTCTTTGTCCTTCGATTATAATTTCAGCAATTACCTGATATGGAAACATATTTTCTTTTTTGATAATTTCTTTTGCTTTATCGGGTATTGCTTCTGAGGCAGTAGCCTGTGCAATAAGCAGATGATACTTAGCAGCATTTTCATCCTTTTCTATAAGCTTAAGCAGCTCTTCAACAGCAAATTTGATTTTTTCCTTTGGAGTAAAGGGCTGGCTTTTCAGCCAGCGACATGCCTCATTGAGCCTAGTAAAAGCAGTTCTGATCAGCTCAATATAGATTTCTTCCTTTGATTTGAAATAATGATATATAAGTCCCTGGGAAATCCCTGAGGTTGAAGATATATCCATTATTTTAGTCGCAGCTAGACCTTTTTTGGCAAACAGATCAAGAGAATTTGATAATATCTGCTCCCTTCTCTCATCTCTGATTTTCTTATTTAAATCTTTATTTCTTGCCATGCAGACACCCCATTGATTGAATGCTCACTCAATAACATTGTAGCATCTGGATTTGTTTTTGCCAAGAAAAAGTTTTGTCTATATATAAAAAGAAGTCGCAGTCTTGCGACTTCTTACTTGTGGTAAGGCTCACCCCGATTGATTTTAAAGGCTCGGTATATCTGCTCCAGCAGCACCACTCGCATAAGCTGATGGGGAAAGGTCATCCTGGAGAAAGAAAGCTGCAAATGAGCTAATTTTAGAATGGAATCCGCCAACCCCAAGGAACCTCCAATAATCAAAGTGATGTGACTATTACCTTGAAGGCTTAGCTCAGCAAGATAGCCGGCAAATCCTCGGGAAGACATGTCTTTTCCCCTGCGATCCAAGGCCACAAGAAAAGTGCCGGGTTTTATATGCTTAAGAAGCTGTTGACCTTCTCGATTTTTTATTCTTTCCCGGATAGCCAAAGAAGCTTCTTCCGGAGTATTTTCGTCAACTACTTCAATCACATTTACCTTGGCATAGGCTGACAACCGTTTTAAATACTCGCCCAGTGCATCTTGCCAATATTTTTCCTTTAGACGACCCACCGCCAATATAGTTATATTCATGACAAACTCCTTTTTAACTTAGGCCTTTCCTTTTCCCTGGAACTTACTTTTATGCTCCTTAAATCAAAACCCGTAGGGCTCTGGCTGATTCGCAGATCAAATTCCGGAATTATAGCTAAAATGTGGTCAAACACATCTGACTGGATAGCTTCATAACTAATCCAGTCGGTGTTCTTGGCAAAGAAATAAACTTCTATTGGTAAGCCGTTTTCGGTGGGCTGAAGCTGCCTTACCAGCAAGGTCATGCTTTTATGCACTTTCGGATGATTTTTTAAGTACTGCTCAATATAGGCTCTAAATGTTCCTATATTGGTCAAATGCCTTCCGTTAACAATAATTGATGTGTCGATATTGTTAATCCTGTTGTATTCATCAATTTCCAGCCTTTTATCTTGTATATACTTATTGATATGTCGAATTTGACCGAATCTTTCCAGCATTTCTTCGGTGCAAAACTTTATACTGGTCATATCAATATAGACTGATCTTTTTATTCTTCTGCCCCCGGACTCCTCCATTGCCCGCCAGTTATTAAATGGTTCCGATATCAACGCATAAGTGGGAATTGTAGTTATGGTGTTGTTGAAGTTCTTTACCTTTACTGTATGCAAAGTAATGTCCAGCACGGTACCATTTGCACCATATGCGGGCATCTCTATCCAATCCCCCAGATTTACCATATTGTTGCCCGCAAGTTGTATGCTGGCCACCAGTCCCAGCAAGGAATCCTTAAATATCAATAAGATTACTGCTGTCGCGGCTCCTATGCCACTTAGCAATAACAAGGGAGAACGATTTATTAAAATCCCGATAATAATAATAACCCCGACAATGGTTGCCACCATCTGAACAACCTGGACATACCCTTTGATGGGCCTTATTTTCGATATTTCAAATCCCCTGTAGATATCCTCCACAGCATCCATAAGCCTGTTGGCTGTTATAATAACAATAAAAATAATCCCGGACATGGCAATACGTTGAATCCACTCTTGATATGCCGGGAATATGGGGGCAAAAGCTTGAATAACAAGCACTGGCGCAATATAAGCAATGGGATCAAGCACTTTTCGCTCTAAAAGGATATCATCCCATTTGTTTTTGCTCTTTGAAACATATACCGATAAAATCTTCAACAGTAGTTTTTTTGCAATTAAGCCAGCTGCAATGGCTATAATGACAATACTTAATACTGTCAATATATTGGATAAATATATTGATAGCTTTTCATTCATGCCGTATTGCATCATCCAGTAATTAAAAAAATTATTTAGGTGCATAACTCCCTCGCTTTTAAAAATTTACATAAGAATATTATTTAAGTGGTGGTTCTATCGTTTGCTGAGCCACCGACTTATATTCTCCCCTTCCAATGGCTTCCGCAGCATTTGTTAATTGTATCAGGGGTTTCTCTGCTTGATACTTCATAACATAATATACAACCCCTAGAATAACTGATAATATCATGTTGCCTTCGGCAAATAAAGTTATTGATTTTTGTTTCAACATTTTTTTACATACTTCCTTCTTTATTTTAATTTTTAACGGACGCTTATAATTCCTAGCATTGCATAAAAAAATCCCAGGGATTAATTAATCCCTGGGACAAGTTTTAAAACCTTGTCTAAATAGCGAAATATATTTCAGTACTCAATTACTGTGGCGGTTATTTCTTTTTCACTGCTAAAAACCTGTTGAAACAACCACATTTTCAATTGTTCCGATATTGGTATATAGAACAGCAATGTCAATATCGATTGTCTCAGCTGTATCATATGCTGCGGAAACGGTATAATCGCCTGTATCCCCATCTTCATTGACTGCAACGATATTAAGGAATCCGCTTCCTGAATGAGTTATCATTCCAGGGTAATTGAATTCATCTATCCCCAACCCACTTATCGGTTGGTTCTGTGCATCCCTTAAGCTAACTTCAAAGGTAAAGGTTCCGTTAACCAACGGACTTACAGGTGATGTTGCAGCCGATACAGAGGAATTGACACTGCTCGGACCCACTGAAAGCAATACCCCGTCAGATATTGTTGAACCGACATTGGCCACAAAGTAATACTGTCCCACCGCTACAGTATCCTGAACAGTAAAGTTGACCGTTGCGGTATTATCGTTAATTGTCCCTGTTGCCGTTCCAACCGAATCTCCAGCCGGAGTGCCTGAATGCAAAGTAACAGTTACTTCAGAATCATTTGCAATAAATGTTGAAATCACCACTACCGTTACCGGTGTTTCGGCTCCTGCTGTAACGTGATTAGGATTAACACTAAATACTGATATTGTTTCCGAAACAATTTCATTGCTAAATGATTGCATTGCCTGCTCCAAATCCTGAATGCCTCCAAATAGCTGCTGAATTGAAGCTCCCATGTTTTCGGATAGTGTAACTGCTGATGCAATCTCCGTTTCAAAATCGCTGTGAGCGGAAGCTGGTGCTTGACCCGGCAAGACTCCTTCCGGTGTTGCACTCTTTAAATCATTTGCTTGGACAATAAGGCTATCTAATGCTCCCCTTAAAGAGTTTGATATAAAGGCTCCGATGGCAGCTTTGTTTGTAAATTCAATGGCTTCAATTTTAACTTCTGAAAAAACCTGTCCATCATACGTTCCACTTAGGGTAACATCAAAGCTGTGGATTTCATCAAAGCCTTCGATAAAGGCTTGACCCATCCAATAATCATATATGTCGGAAAAATCCAACGAACTCTGCAAGGTGCTTGCATCAATGCCCAAGAAACTGAAATTGAATGTGCTCATGGTATGCAATTCCTCAAAAATCTGGTCGGTATATTTAAACTCTACAATGGAATTGCCATCTAAAGTCAGCAAATCTAAATTGATTGGGTTTCCGGAGCCGTCTTGAATGTTCATCAGCTCAAATTCCACAGAACCCGGCCTTATTTCAAACTCAAAACTTTCCGGTGGCCCTGTTGCAGGACTGCCTCCGCCACTACCGCCACTACCGCCGCCTCCCCCCGAGGAACTGCTGGTAGTGGTTGTACTGGGCTGGGAAGTATTATTGGTGATGCTGCTTCCGGCTACACTGGTGCTTACCTGGGGTGCAACGGTATAGCTTGCCGGTTTTTGGCTGATGGATGCACCGGAAACATTAATATCGGCTTGGGTTATTTTACCTTCACCGGTTATTTTGGCTGCTTCATTTATGGTCAGTTTTTCCACAGTACCTTCTACTATTTCAATCTCAACCCCTGCATCCACGGTAACCTGTGAGAAATCACCTTCCAAGGTTACTTTGGCACCCGCGGGAATTGTTTCTGAAAGAGTTACTTTTTCAAATCCTTCTCCGGTAACTGACACTTCCACCAAGGTTGCTCCGGATTCCAGAGTTACCAAGGTTACTGTGGTGTTGCCGGTAGCTACTACCCGCACCCCTTCTTTGCTTATGGTAACATCTGCCAGATTACAATTTTCCAAGACAACAGAGTTGGGTCCGCCACCTTTGATGATGGTGTCTCCTAAGACTGTAACATTCTTTAAGGTTACATCACCTTCACCAACTTCCTCTGTCAATAGCAGATCTCCGGTAATTGTTGTGTTTTGGAGAATCACGTTCTCCGCACTGATGGTTACATTTCCGTTAATTGTTTTTGTTCCGCTGGCAGGCCCATAGGTTCCGGCCTGGTTATATGTCACATCCTTGACTTCTTCCTCCATGCCGCCTTTCATGGCACGATCCAGACTGGAAACAGCCTCTGCCCTAGAAATAGCTTTCTCGGGACCAAAGGTTTGATCAGGATATCCCCTCATTAAGCCTTTGGCTGCCACCGCACCTATTGATCCTTTGCTCCACTGCGGTATGCTGCCTGCATCTAAAAATCCCTCCGCATCATTATTTGATGGGCTTAAGTTTAAAATATTAGCTATGATGACAGCTGCTTCTTGTCTGCTTATTTGGTTGTTTGGCTTAAAGCTTCCGTCCTGATACCCGGACAGATAGGAACTTGCTTTTGCAACCTCACCTGCGAACCAATCAGTTGCCTGAACATCAATAAAATTATTCTGTCCCTTTTCATTGATATCAAAGGACTTATTTACTAAAGTTATAAACTCTGCCCTGGTTATCGTGGCGTCAGGCTTAAAGGTGCCGTCGGGATAACCCTTGGCCAGTCCACTATTTACCCACTGGGTGATCTGTTCCTTTGCCCAATGGTTTTCAAGATCAACCGGTTGTGCAAAAAGAGGCTGGATTGAGAATCCTAAGAAAAAAACCATCATAGTAACAACTAATAAATATTTTCGAAACATAGTATCTCCTTTCTTTAAACCTTGATTTTTATGCGTTCAATTTGTTAGTTAAAAAAATCCTCCCTTCAAAAGCTTGTCTATTTTTTAAAAATCAACTGGGATAGACAACGGGTATTACTCCGGTTTCATAGCGGAATCTATCTATAATGCTCTGCAATTCACTATTACCAAATGATCCATGTAGAATCCGGGTTTTCTGTGTCTTCCTATCGGTCCCATAGGTGAAACAAATATACTCCTGATTAATTTCCACCCCCTTTAAAAGAATACCATCCTGATTAAACCTGATTATTTTGGAATCAAACAATATACCGAAGCAAGAAACATAAATCTCTATACCTTCCTGGGGCGATGCGGAACTGCTGTCACCTCCAGTTTCTGTATTGATCCTGACGCTTTGTATATGGAGTATACTATTTTCCATTATCAAGCCCGCAGCTTTCAATTTTCGATATTCAGCAATAAGTAAGCCCGTCAAAACAAAAACAATCAGAACAGAAAACACAAAAATCCCTTTTTTATTAACCTGAGATGTCCCGGTGTAGCCAAGTATAAAGTAACCAGACGTCACTGTAATTGCACCCATTGCTAGACCCAGAAAAAATATCCTTTGTCTGATTGCCTTCAAATAAATGTCCCCTTTTTGCCGATATTAGAAATATAATAGTATTTTTTGACAGCTAAAAAAATCACCCCTCAGGGTGGTATGCAAAAAGAGCCCCTCACCTGAACGGGTGAGGGGCTCTTGAATTCCTGCTCCAAGCCTATGAATTAATGGGTTTTGGGTTGTTCTTCCTTTTCAATCATGAAATTAACCAATTCCATTCTGCTTTTTATGTTTAGCTTAGAGTAAATATTTTTAATATGGGTTTTTATGGTGTTTTCACTTAAATACAACTCTTGGGCAATCATTTTATAAGTTTTGCCTTTAAAGAGCAAAAGGGCGATTTCACTTTCACGCTCTGTTAGAAGTCCCTTTAGCACCGTATCTTTTTCATCGTTCTGGTGAGTCTTCAGCATGCCGCCCAGTATAGTTAAAAAGACATGGTTTTTTAGTAATTCTGAAAGCTGTTTGTGAAGAAGAGGCAAAATGATCAGTATTATAAAAGTTATGGTCAAAGCCAAGATTGCAGGATTCTGATTTGAAAAATTTCCGGCAATGAATTTGCTCCCGATGAACCCCCCGGTCAGTACACCCAAGACATTGGCGGAAAGTCCTATGCCCAAAATCTTGGCGGGATTATTGTCCAAATCAAGCATTTCGCCCAGAATGCTCCACCAAAACAGGTCAAAAACCCCACAGGCTCCCAGCATCAAAGTATTAATCAATAAATAGCTATACACCGATCGGTCAAAAACCATAAAAGCAAGGAAAGATAACCCCATCATGGCAATGGCAACGTATAATATATAGGTTCTATTTGTTTCCTTGGGCAAATTTTTCACAACAAATATAGCTACAATATAAGGCACCGTCCAATACCAACTGATTAACCATTGGTGATGTTCAAAAGCAGGATTAACAACCTGGTACATTAGCCCTGAATTGATGGTAATAATCATGATAAACAGCCACAATGAGCTAAGGGGTTTAACAATACTTATATTCTTTTCCCCTTTCTCCAGCGGCGCATTATTTAAATGCTCTGATTTTTCCGGCAAATGTGCAGAAAAAAACAGAGAGCAACCAAGAAACAGCATTGACAGCCCTAAACCTAAATATGGCGACAGGTGTATTGCTACCGTATTTATAATTATCATGAAAACACTGGAGTAAATTAATAACTCCCCGGCAGTTATAATACGCTCCTCGGCAAGAGTAAATTCTTTAAAATAATACCCCCAAGCTGCCACGCAGGCGCCTGCCAAAAACGCACACAATACTAATGCAACACTCCATAAAAAAGAGGGAGCATAAAAGAATACACTGCTTGCAACAAAACAAAAGGCAATGGTAAAAAACATCAGCTTTTTGGCAGCTTTAATACTTTTAACTATAAAGCCGGACAGCACTAAACCTGCAAAATGAGCGGCAATTGATTCAAAAACCAAGGCCAGGGGTTCACTGCCGTATCGCTGGGAAAGGGCATATAGAACCTGTCCCTCAAAGGCAAAGGATAACAGCCATGAAGAAAACAAAGCCAGCACTATGACAGATAGCCTACGATGGTTTTTATATGCCTTCAACAGATATTCTCTGCTGTTGGAATCCACCGCTATGTCACCCCCCTACGCAAGAAGAAAATAAAACGCGACAAAAAGTCTTGCCGCATCGAAAGTATAAATATTATTTAATATTAACTGCTTATTTTAAAAAAACTATTTAGTTGCAACCTTGGCTCCCAGGGCCGCAAGTTTATTTTCCAACTGATGATAACCACGGTAAATATATTCCGTGTTAGATATTTCGGTAGTACCCTTAGCCATCAATCCCGCCACCACCAAAGCAGCACCTGCCCTAAGATCGGTAGCTTTTACCTGGGTTCCGTGAAGACATTCGGTCCCCTGAATAATGGCCATTCTTCCCTCAACTTTAATTTTTGCACCCATACGTTTTAACTCGTCCACCACTTGATAGCGGTTTTCAAAAATATTTTCGGTAATCAAGCTTGTTCCCGGCACCGTGGCCAGCATTGCCATCATTTGAGACTGCATATCTGTGGGAAATCCCGGATATGGAAGAGTTTTTATATCAATGGGCTTCAAACCGCCGGAAGCAATCACCCTCACGCTATCTTCATATTCAATAACTTCTGCTCCAGCCTCCTGAAGTTTTGCCCTTAAAGGTTCAAGATGCCTTAAAATAACATTCTCCAGCTCCACATCCCCTCTGGTGGCAGCAGCAGCCACCATAAAGGTTCCTGCTTCAATTCGATCAGGAATTACGGAGTATCTCTGGCATCCTCCCAATCGGGAAACCCCTTCAATATGAATGATGTCGGTTCCCGCTCCCCGCACCTTGGCCCCCAGACAATTCAAAAAATTAGCCAAATCCACCACTTCCGGTTCCTTGGCTACATTTTCAAGAATTGTTTTACCGTCTGCCAGGCATGCTGCTATCATTATATTCTCGGTGGCTCCGACACTGGGGAAATCAAGATATACCCTGGTTCCCTTCAGTTTTTTACAGGTTGCCCGCACACACCCTTTCTCCATGCTGATAATAGCGCCCATCTCGATAAGTCCTTTAAAGTGCAGGTCCATGGGCCTGATACCAATGTTACAGCCTCCGGGCAAAGGAATTTCTGCTTCACCGAATTTAGCTAAAATAGGACCCAACATTAGATTGGAAGCCCTTAACTGTTTGGAAAGACGATAGGGAGGCGTAGGGCCTTTGGTCAACGGAGGAACAATTAGAACTGTTTCCTTCTCCAGCCATTTTGCATCCGCACCTACCGAGTTTATCAACTCCAACATAACTCTGACGTCATTAATATTGGGAATGTTATCTATAATAACTTCTTCTTCTGCCAGCAATGCGGCACATAATATTGCTAAAGCGGCATTTTTTGCTCCGCTTACCCTAACTTTTCCTATAAGAGGTATTCCTCCAGAAATGATCATTTTTTGCACTCTGTCCTTCTCCATTCCGTATTCCATAAGGTGCTGTCATCCATTTAGCAGCATTTCATAAAGTTCTCTTTTTTTCAAGTAAATCCTTCCTGCTTTTCTAAAAACCCGACCTTTCCCGCCAATTTTGTTCCAGCTCAGACATTTCTATTCCAATGGAGTCTTTTATAGCTTGGCGGATATCTTTACCTTTGCTCAAGTGATTTATTATATCCTGCAAAATATCCCCTCCATATTGAACCTCAATATACTCTACTACAGATAAGCTTCCTTGATATGCCAACGCTTGGTTCTCTAAAGCATCAAACCTTTCATCCATTTCTTTAAGGCTATAATACTCTTTATCCCCTGGGGATCCAACAAAGCGAAATCCGGTAAGGCGATATTCTTCCATTTGGGCTAACCCCTCGGTAAGCCATCGGGGACAATTGCCCCTAGTGGCATAGTCCACCACCAAATGAGTCAACTCGTGAGCCATGGGGCCGGCATGAACAAATGTCTGCTGTATTTCCTCCGGACTGTTTCCTTCTATCCAGATAGCCGGGGACAATACCCTAATAACTCCGGTATAGTACACTCCGATAGCACTTTCATTGGACTGCCACCCAAAACTGGCATTAAGCTCTTCCCTGGAAGAATAAATCATAATAGGTATTTTATGATTCTTCTCAAAAAAATATTTTTTTGCCACCGGCGGATAAAATCTTTCTGCAGCCCCCAGCACCATTTTAGCATATTGCTCATCATTCCGTGAGTAAAAAACTCTAAAGTGGGCACTTTCTATGGCCGGTACTTCCCTTGTCTTAAATTCAAAGATAACCCTGGAGGATTCCCGATAAAGCTCATAAAAAAACCCCCTGACCGGCCCTGATTTTTTTATCGTAGTCAGAACTAACAGCGCCAGGATAAAAATTAAGACTCTAAATAAGAGTCGAAACCATATTCGTTTTTTGGTTTTTTGTATAGTGTACATAACTTCCCCTAATGATCTTATTAATTGACTGAATATATTATAAACGTATACCTGCTGCCATGATAGCGGTATATTCTGCAAGTGGCCTTACCACAAAAAGCTTTACAGCAATAAAAATGGCAGTCATTAAATGACCGCCAACAGGAATTTTGTCCTTTTAGGTGTGCCTTATTGCAGTCCCTTCAGGGTTTCCACTAGTCTCTTTGCTTCCTCAGTGCCCAGACTGTTCTCACCGTTAAGGGCTATATACTGCTCAAACTCTTTTTGGGCCTTCTTATACTCCCCAAGCCCCACAAGAGCATGACCATAATTATAATGAGCATCAATATTGTTGGGGTTATCAGTCAACACTTTTTCCAACAAATTAACAGCCTCATCATAATTCCCCAGCATCAGATAGCTTTCCGCCAGTCGATTTTTAAGATCTTCCCTTCCCGGGGCAAAATCCACTGCTCTTTGAAATGTTTCCACTGCCTTTGATGCGTTCCCTTCCCTCATATATGCCTGACCCAACTGCTCCAGCAGGCTTATGTCATTGGGATTCGACTCCAAGCTGGCTTCAATTTCTGCGGACGTTTGTTGTTGCTGCTGCTGAACATAATCATCCGTGTTATCACTAAAGATATTGGTAAGGCCGGCCAGTGAAGAGCCCAGCAAACCTAAACTCAGCACCACTGCCACCAATCCAAAAAGCATTCTTCTATAAAATGTTTTACTTAATTTATGTCTCTTCTTAGGTTCTCCCATTTCATTATTCTGTCTAGCCATTTATTATAACCCCCATTATTGATCTAAACAATCTTCATTATATTTTAAATAAAAGGGAAAGTCCACTTGCACCACCTAAATATGGATTGCTGGGAATACGGAAGTATAAAAAGAGATTGATATTTACTAAATATATCAATCTCTTTTTATACTTTTACCGCTCAATGTATAAAGCTGAATCGAGCCTTATTTATAGGAAATTTAAAGGATTATGAGGTGTACCATTAATAATTACTTCAAAGTGCAGATGAGGTCCGGTGGATCTGCCGGTATTCCCAACTCCTCCGATATATTCACCCCGGGAAACAACCTGACCGTTGCTAACATTTATACTGGACAAGTGGGCATATCTGGTTACAACTCCGCTTCCGTGGGAAATATCAATACATTTCCCGTAGCCGGAATACCAACCTGCTCTTATTACAGTTCCTGCCTCCGCCGCGACTACCGGACTGCCTACACGCCCTACGATGTCAATACCGGTATGATCCCTGCCTCCTCTGGTCCCAAAACCCGACGATACAGACCCTGAAGCAGGCCAGACAAGACGACCTCCTCCACGGGATGCCAATAGGGTGCGAGTACCTTTTGCAACAATCTTATTCTGCGGGTGCGCAGTAACAGCTTCGGCAATCTGCTTACGATCTACTTCAGCCCCGTTTCTCTGGGTAATCTGGTATGTTACTTCCTTCTGTCCTTCCTTACCTTGGTTAACAATTTTTGTCTGTCCCCTAAGTAAGGAAGAGTCCTGTTTTTCTACCACTTGGTATCCTACAGATTCAGTAACAACTTTAGACAGTACCGTTTCCACATTTATCAAACTTTCGGTTCTGGCCAACTGAATACTATCTCCGGGCTTCAGACTCCCTGGATTCAACCCCGGATTCAAGGCCAAAAGACTGTCTACAGACAAACCTGAGTTTGATGCGATGTTCCATAGATTATCTCCATCTTTAACCTGATAGGGCGCAATCTTTTGAAACCCGCTTTTAACTATATCCAATGCCCGTGGAACACTGACAATATTTTCTTTGTTTGAAAGGGTATCAACTAGCTGCACATTTTCTACAATACCAGTTGTCCCATTTTCCACTATGTATGGCTTCTTTAACTCATCTAGAAGCTTTTCCGCCTCATCCCTATCCTTCATTACCAACAATGTTTTGCCGTTAACCACGACAGCTGTAGACCTTTCACCAATAAAAGCCGCCTGACCAATGGCTATTTTAAGTTCATTGCCCCCCAATGTGGGACCTGCCTGTCTGGTCTTCTTTAGATAAACCTTGTCCAGCATATTGCTCTTGCCGACATTGTCGGTATGCTCATTGACTAACTGGCGTATAACCGCCCGACCTTCTGAAACATCTGCCACCAAGGAGACCATTTTATCTCCTATGAATACTCCCCACATCATGCTGGTGGCGTTGACTGCCGCTACGATAAACATAACAAATATTGTATAAAAAGCTATGCCCATGATGGCTGCCGGTTCTTTCGGCCTTTTAATAAAACGCTTTATTTTACTGATATTTTCACACCAAAAACTGCTACCGTTAACGATACTTACCCCCCCATTCCGACATTAAACGGTAAATATTCTCTCTATATACAAATAAGCCCTACAATTATACCATAGGTAACAATTAGTTAAAAATGCCTTCTACAATAAAATATCTCGGGAATCAACCCGATTGAGCTTTAATACTTAATATTATCCATGTTTTCACAGACATATAACAAAAATTTATAAGTTGCCGGTATTTAATTTCCCTGATTCTTGAATAAAGAAAGATACAAAGCACACTCCAGCCTTTTTTTTGCCAACACACAACCCGGCTCATATGGTTTATTTAAGCTACCGCTGCTGAAAAATGCACTGGCGTGACATCCTCCGCTGCATAAAAATTTAGCCCAAC
>CAZHAJ010000006.1:0-16679 GCA_964530215.1 uncultured Peptococcaceae bacterium
AGCTGATAGCTGATAGCTGATAGCTGATAGCTGATAGCTGATAGCTGATAGCTGGCAGCTGGTGGCTAACTATGATATTCTAATGCTATATGTGCGGTACTTTTGGAGGTTTTTTGTTTTGAATAAAGCGGATTTTTTGCCGATGAGTATTCAGGAAATGAAAGCACTGGGGTGGGAACAGGCTGATTTTATTATTGTAACCGGAGATGCATATGTAGATCATCCCAGTTTCGGTGCCGCAATAATCGGTAGAGTATTGGAAGACCAAGGATATAAGGTAGGTATTATTAGTCAGCCGGATTGGCGGAACATTAAGGAATTTAAAAAACTAGGCAGACCAAGGTTAGGCTGGTTAATTACGGCAGGCAATCTTGATTCAATGGTTAACCACTATACCGCATCTAAAAAACCTCGATCCAAAGATGCCTATTCTCCCGGCGGGAAGCCGGGTTTAAGGCCGGACAGGGCTACTTTAGTGTATGCACAGCGCTGTCGGCAGGCTTATAAAGAGCCGCCCATTATAATCGGAGGGATAGAAGCTTCGTTAAGACGTTTTGCTCACTACGATTTTTGGGAAGATTCTGTAAGGCGTTCCTTTCTTATTGATGCCAAAGCTGATGTTTTGGTTTACGGTATGGGAGAAAGGGCCATCCGTGCACTGGGGGACGAGTTGGGCAGAAGGAGGGACACTAAAACCCCTGATGAAAAGAAATCAGATATGCCTTTGGGCTATAATATTAAGGGTTGTTGCTATGTATTGAACAGTATTGATTATTTGCGGGACAGAGACTATATTGAAATACCGTCTTATGAAGCTGTGCTGGCAAGCAAAGAAGATTTTGCCAAAGCCTTTACTATTGAGGAAAGGGAACAGAATCCTTATCTTGGAAAAATATTGGTTCAACCCCATGGAGAACAGTATTTAGTGCAAAACCCACCTGCCTACCCTCTAACCACTGATGAATTGGATTATATATATGAGTTGCCTTTCAGCAGGACAAGTCATCCCCAATATCAGCAGGCTGTTCCTGCGTTGGAGGAAGTATCTTTTAGTTTGTCGGCTCAGCGAGGTTGTTTTGGGGGCTGTTCCTTTTGTGCTCTGAATTTTCATCAGGGCAGGATAATACAGCCTCGCTCCAAAGAATCACTGCTTAGGGAAGCCGAAAAAATAATTAAGAGCAGTGGTTTTAAGGGCTATATCCATGATGTGGGCGGTCCCACCGCTAACTTTAGAATCAGGGCTTGCTCCAAACAGGAGAAATCAGGTGCATGCAGTCATCGTCAATGTCTGCATCCAAAGCCTTGTGAAAACATTGAAATTGACCATGGCGATTACCTTAAACTCCTTCGAGAATTGAGAAATCTGCCGGGTGTCAAAAAAGTATTCATTAGATCGGGTATTAGATATGATTATCTGATAGCAGATAAAAGTCCCGGCGCCAAGCAATTTCTCAGGGAATTATGTGAGCATCACGTAAGCGGACAGTTGAAGGTGGCTCCGGAACATGTCTCAGATAAGGTTTTGAATTTGATGGGTAAGCCCTCTAATTTGGTGTACCAGGAATTTAAACGAGCTTTTGACAGAGTAAACAAGCAAATTGGTAAGGAGCAATATCTTGTTCCGTATTTAATGTCCAGTCACCCGGGTGCTTCCCTTGAAGAGGCTATTGAAATGGCAGAAACAATCAGGGATTGGAACTATACTCCTGAACAGGTACAGGATTTTATCCCGACACCGGGCAGCAGGTCCACCTGTATGTATTATACAGGTCTGGACCCCGGTACGATGAACAGAGTATATATACCAAGAACCTCCAAGGAAAAGGCAATGCAGCGGGCACTGCTTCAATTCCGCAAGCCGGAAAACTATGAGCTGGTTTATAGTGCTTTGCAAAAGGCGGGTCGCCAAGATTTAATTGGATTTCACAAGAAGGCGCTGATTCGCCCCCATGGGGCTATACAAAAGAGAAAGGGAAACACAAAGGATGTCAGGGGAGTAAAGAGAAGCAAGCGTGGGTAAGCTTTTTGCATTTTAAAACTGTCTATGTTGAAAAATGTAGCTTGATTTTACACTTTTCGTAAAACCTTTGGAGCCCACTAGGATAGTATTTATAAACGGCATCCGGCCCATTATATAGGAAGCTGTCAAAGACAGGCTGCAGCAGAGGATAACATCGCTAATAAACTGAACGTATATATTAAGATTCCAGTTTGAGGTGGATTTGCAGATTAGTGAAATAAAAAAGGGGTGTATTAAATAAGCCCCGTAGGTATACTTGCTTGCATTGCTTAAAAGCCTGCTTATCCGGGCTTTATTTTTCATCAGATAAAGTGACAAAAAATAAAAAAACATAATTGCAAAAAAAGAATATATATACATATTTAAATTTAATGGAGCGGATACATTGAAGTTTACAGTGTATCCGTGCTGGCTTAGTGTGGCTGAGGAGGATGTTTTTATTCCTATATAAAGGGCAGAAAGCCCAAAAAAAATAAAACAATTGCCTTTGTTGTCAGTTAGCCAATGCTTGAAATTTTGATAATTAAGGGCTATGTATCCGCCAAGACAGAAGTAAAATAGCCATGAAATAAAAATGATATGACGATAATCTGTAAAAAAGGCAGTAATCCAGTTGGGATTGTTATTTTTTAGGTGCAACGGGATAAGGTGACCCGCCGTATAGGATATCAGAATATCCAAAAGAGCAACAGCCACCACTAAATAGATAACTTTATTTTTCATAAGGATGAAAACTTTTCTGATTAACGGGAACATAAAATACATCTGCAGGATCATTACTATATACCATAGGTGGTACATTGCTGTCCCTTTTAGTAAGTTTATTCCCGTGATTTCTACGAAATCATGCAAGTTCAAGGCTTTATTTATGGTTACTGCGGAACTGACGGTGAAAATAAGTGTCCAACATAGATAGGGGATAAGGGTATCTTTTAATCTCTTAACGGTGTACTTAGCTATGTCCAGATGGTGGTAGTGATTATAAAACAATACAAATCCAGTTATAAAAATAAAAGTTGGTATTGCAAATCGGTTTATTGTTAACGTAAAGGTTAAAAATAAAACATTGTGGTAACTCAAAGAGGGCAGCAGATTTATATAGCCCAGCACATGCTGAATTACTACAGCGATAAAGCTTAGCCCCCGTAGTATCTCGATTTCCTGTATTTTTTCCTTCACTTAAAACTGCTCCATTGATAAATAATTTACAAAAAACGTGAATTTGCCAAAATCCAGCTATTTTATGATAAGTACAGAGCAGTCGCAGTATTTAACCACTTTGCTGCTGACACTGCCCATTAAAAATCCTTGGATTTCTCCAAGTCCTCTGTTAGCCAGTACAATTAAGTCATAGACACCTTCTTTTGCTTCCTTGCAAATCTCATGGCTGGGATTGCCTTTGCGCAATTTGGTTTCTATTTCTATTCCGGAGTCTGCGAATTTTTCCTCCACCATGGTGAGCATAACAACTCCAAATCGTTCAACTTCCTTAAGAAAAGCCTTGTAGGAAGCTCCGGCATAATCATATTGAGCGTAAATAGGGGTTTTGGGTACAACGTAGAGTACAGTTACCTTGGCACCAACTGATTCTGCCAACTGGATTCCCTTTTCTATTGCATCTTCAGAGCGGTGAGAACCGTCAGTGGGGATTAAAATGCGTTTATACATACAGAACATACCCCCTAATATAATATTTAACTAAATTGTACACCTTCGGAGATGAAGCAACAAGGGGAATCTTAGTGGGCTATAGGCAAAAGAAAAAGGCAGTTTAACGTCATGCCCAGGACTCAATGCTGCAACCACCTTTGCAATGCGCCACCGGGCGCAGCATCCAACGTTTTCTTAATATTTTAACCACCTCCCGGAGAAATTTGCAGGCTTTGCATCATACATTAAAATATGTTTCTATAGTTGATTTAATGCTAAATAGTAGTGTTTTGCAGGGCATAGGATTTGCCGGAATATATTTTTCTTCCTATAAAGGTGAATTTGGGTTAAAATCAAAGGAATCCGGCAATAATTTTAGTGTAATGCCTGTTTTTATCTTTAATTAGATATATTCAGCTTTGCTCTAGGCAGGATATTTTTGTATTATTTCACTGTTAGCACTCATAGGCAATGAGTGCTAACATAATAGTTTTTCCTTTTACTGTTTAAAGCTCTATTAGTCCGTAATTTACGGGTTACATACTTTGAACTGTTTTTACATTTTTACAAGGAGGTTCGGATAATGACGGAAAAGATGATCATTTTCGGTGAAGAGGCACGAAAAGCCCTTGAAAAAGGTGTTAACGCCATGGCTGATTCCATTAAAGTAACACTGGGGCCAAAAGGTCGGAATGTGGTTTACCGGATGTATGGTGAAATGCAGATAGTAAATGATGGCATTTCAATAGCCAGGGAAGTTATTCTGTCTAATCCCTTCGAGAATATGGGTGCTCAGTTAACCCATGAAGTGGCATCCAAGACTAATGATGTTGCCGGAGACGGTACCACCACAGCTACTGTTTTGGCTCAGGCAATGGTTCGTGAGGGGATGAAAAATGTTGCGGCGGGAGCCAATCCTATTTTGGTTAAGCGTGGTATCGAGAAGTCGGTAAATAAAGTGGTGGAGAAATTAAAGGCTGACGCTAAACCGGTTCAAAACAGAGAAGCAATTTTTCAAGTTGCTACCATTTCTTCCAGCAGTGAGGAAATAGGCGAGATGATCGCTGAGGCTATGGAAAAAGTGGGGAAGGATGGCGTTATAACTTTAGAGGACTCTAAGGGTCTAAAAACCACCGTTAATGTAGTGGACGGTATGAGTCTGGACCATCGTGGCTATTTATCTGCCCAGATGATAACCAATTATGAAACTTCTGAAGCAGTATTGGAAGAACCGTATATTTTTATTACGGATAAGAAGGTTTCTGTAGTAAACGATATTTTACCCATCATGGAGCAGGTATCCAAAGAAGGAAAATCATTTTTGCTTATTGCCGAAGATGTGGAAGGGGAAGCAATGTCCACATTAATATTGAACAAAGTCCGGGGAATGTTGAAATGTGCTGCGGTGCGTTCACCGGCTTACGGTGACAGGCGAAAAGCCATGCTGGAGGATATTGCTGTAGTTACCGGCGGGAAAGTATTAACAGAGGATGCAGGATTTAAACTGGAAAATGCCACTATAGATATGTGCGGCAGAGCAAAAAAAGTAATAATTAAAAAAGATACTACTTTAATTGTGGATGGTCTGGGAGATCAGGATAAGATCAATAAGCGTGTTGAGACAATAAAGAGTGAAATTGAAGATGCAGCCTCCGACTATGATGTAAGAAAGCTTAGGGAAAGACTGGCTAAAATAGCCGGCGGCATTGCTGTAATACATGTAGGTGGTACTACTGAGGTGGAAATGAATGAAACCAAGCTTAGGATGGAGGATGCCATCAATGCCACCAGGGCAGCAGTGGAGGAGGGTATTCTTCCCGGAGGCGGTACTGCTTATGTACAGGCGATAGATTGTTTGGATGATGTGGTTCCGGACAATTCCGATGAAAAGGTAGGTATAGATATTATTCGCAGAGCACTGGAAGAGCCTCTTCGTCAGATTACTGTTAATGCGGGATTAGAGGGTTCTTTGGTGGTTGAAAAAGTCAGAGCAAGTGCGGCAGGAATAGGATTTAATGCAGTTAGCGGTGAACTTGTTGATATGATTGAAAGCGGAATTATTGATCCTGCAAAAGTTACCCGTTCTGCACTTCAAAATGCTGCCAGTATCGCTTCTTTGGTAATAACAACAGAAACCATAGTGGTTGAGAAGCCTGGTGCACGTAAACAACAAATGCCTCCTCAAGGTGCCGGCGGCGGCATGGGTGGTATGGGTGGCATGGGCGGCATGGATATGGGTGGCATGGATATGGGTGGTATGATGGGCGGTATGATGTAAAAGTTCATAAGTCAGTAAAGTTTTTGACTGGGGTGCTCTGGATTAAGAGCACCCTATATTTATGCATACCGTTAGAAAAACTGGCTGTTATTAATTAAAGATGTCCATCTCAAAATGAAAGTGCAGCAGTAAAAGAGCCAGTACCAGTTTGATACCTGTTTTCAGCAGACCTTTGTTTTTTGCTGTGCCGGAACAGGCGATATTACAAAAATCCCATATAAATGCCAATAAAACTACCAGTCCTGCCACAGCACATAAAATTGAAATGACAGCTTCCATAATAACACCTCCTTTGGTAATTATATGGCTGTCATTAGGGTAAAAATTACTTATAAAGAAGATTTAACATAATGGTATTGAATATACATTTACCAAAATAGCTTACATCTTTCCTTCCTATATGGTATTGTTTTAATAATAATCAGGGCTGACCACAGTAGCATAATATAAAAATGTAAGGAGGAAAAAAATGATAAAAATTAAAGACAACATATATTGGGTGGGCATTAAGGATTGGGAATTAAAAAAATTTCATGGTGAAGAATTGTCTACACACCGGGGATCCACTTATAATTCATATTTGATTAAAGATCAAAAAAACGTTTTGGTGGATACCGTCTGGACTCCCTTTAAGGACGTTTTTCTTGCAAAGCTTGAAAATGAAATAGGTATAGAAAATATAAGTGCAATAGTAATTAACCACGTTGAACAGGACCACGGCGGAAGCCTAGGCGCTCTAATGGAAAAGATACCTGACACCCCCATTTACTGCAGTAAAAACGGAGCCATGATGATAAGGAGGCATTTCCATAAGGATTGGAATTTCAAGGTGGTGAAAACCGGCGATGCTTTAGAAATCGGTGAAAGCAAATTGATCTTTGTTGAAATGCCCATGCTTCACTGGCCGGACTCCATGGCAACCTATGTTTCCGGGTCAAATGTACTTCTGTCAAACGATGCTTTCGGTCAGCATTATGCTTCTCCCTTTATGTACAATGATCAGGTGGACCAGTGTGAGCTGTTTCAGGAAGCTATGAAGTATTATGCAAATATTCTTACACCCTTCAGTAAACTGGTTAAGTCTAAGATCAACGAGATTAAGGGCCTCAATCTTCCTATAGACATGATTGCCCCAAGTCATGGAGTAATTTGGAGAGAAAACCCTATGCAAATTGTAGATAAGTATGACTTATGGGCTTCTGACTATCAAGAACAGACTGTCAGCGTACTCTATAATACCATGTGGGGAGCTACTAAAAACATGGCTTCAGCCATTGCTCAAGGTTTAGAAAAGCAGGGAGTAGGAGTTAAGCTGTTCAATATTGGCAAAATTGATAAAAATGACGTTATAACCGAAGTTTTTAAATCCAAAGGTGTTATTATGGGTTGTTCAACTGAAAACAGGGGTGTCTTAAGTGATACCGCTTCACTTTTGGAAGTAATAAGGGGGCTGCAGTTTAAAAATAAAGCGGCCGCTGCCTTTGGTTCTTATGGTTGGAGCGGAGAGTCCGTGAAGATGGTGGAGGACAGGCTCAGAGAAGCCGGTTTAAATATTATTATGGAAGGTATAAAGGTTCAGTATGAACCCAGTCAGGATGAGTTGATTCAGTGTGTAGCCTTTGGTGAGGAATTTGCTTCTAAGATGTAATTTAGAAATTAAATTGCCGACCTGTGAATTATGGGTCGGCAATTTGCAGGATGGTCGCCAAAGGGCGAATTTGTTTTTTGATGCAGCAGCTTTATAGGATATAATGAAAAAGTTAATATATTAATGGGGAGGGAATATTTTGAAAAAAGTTACTATTGAAACTGATAAGGGTAATATTGTGCTGGAAATGTTTGATCAAGAAGCTCCCAATACCGTGGGAAATTTTGAGTCATTGATCAGTAAAGGATTTTATAATGGACTTACTTTCCACAGGGTGATTCCCGGTTTTGTTGTACAAGGTGGTTGCCCCGCAGGTAATGGTACCGGTGGTCCGGGATATGCCATTCCCTGTGAGATTAACCCCAATAAAAATGTTCGGGGAGCCCTTGCCATGGCCCATGCTGGGAAAGATACGGGAGGCAGTCAGTTCTATATATGTTTAGGAGATTTTCCGCATCTGGATGGCGTACATACGGTTTTTGGTAAAGTGATCGAGGGTATGGACGTGGTTGAGGGGATTGAAGCGGGCGACAAAATGAAAAATGTTACCATTGAAGATATCTGATGACAGATTAATAAGGCGATGGGAGGGAAGAAGAAATGCTTATATCCGATTTACATAAAGAAAAATACATGTGGGATCCGGACAGTATAGCCTTGAGTTTCCAGGGCAGTAAAATTTCATATGTTAATTTGGAAAACTATATTGAACAGTTTGCCAGGTATCTATGTCATAAGGGTTTAAAAGCAGGGGAGCGGGTAGCCATCGCCCTCCCCAATTGTCCTGAGTTCATTTATGCATATATGGGAGTGGTCAGAGCCGGGGGTGTAGCGGTGCCCATAAATATGCTGCAAGCTCCCGCTGAACTTTTTTATATCATGATTGATTCAGAATCAAAATTTATTATTACCAATGAAATTATCGGAGCTCAAATTAGCAATGCGTCAGAGTTTTCTTCCGGACTTATAATATTAAATGAAGAGAGCATGGAAGAGATTATGGTAGCCTCCCAGGCTGTCTTCAAAGAGCCGGATGCCAATGACATCTGCACTTTTTTATATACTTCGGGAACCACCGGCCGACCCAAAGCGGCAATGCTGACTCATGATAACTTCTTAAGCAATGTAAAAAGTATTGATGAGGTTGCCAAGCTGGACAGCAGGGAAAATTTTCTAACTGTACTCCCAATGTTCCATAGTTTCGGTTGGACGGTATGTGTTCTTTTTCCACTATTTTTAGGTTGTACCATAACTATTTTAGACGGTTTAAAGCCAAAAGAAACGCTCAATCTTTTGTTAACAGAAGGAATTACGGTATTCTGTGGTGTGCCCAGTATGTTTTCGGTGCTGCTTAAGACCAGTCAGAAAGTGGTTTTTCCCAAGCTGAAATTTGCCATTTCCGGCGGGGACTCCATATCTAAAGAGGTTATGGAAGCCTTTGAAGAAAATTTTGGTTTTCCCATTTGTGAAGGGTACGGGCTGTCTGAGGCCTCTCCGGTAGTTACAATAAATCCCCTCTATGGTGTCAGAAAGATTATGTCCATCGGATTACCCTTGCCCGGAGTGGAAGTTGTAATTGTTAATGACAGCGGACAGACAGTACCCGCCGGTGAAATAGGTGAGTTGCTGGTTAAAGGTGGCAACGTGATGAAGGGTTATTATAAGCACGAGGAAGAGACCCGCCAGGTTATTAAGGATGGTTGGCTTTATACGGGGGATTTGGCTTACAAAGACGATGACGGGTATATTTTTATAGCGGGGCGCAAAAAAGAGCTGATAATAACTACCGGATTTAACGTGTATCCCAGGGAAATAGAAGAGGCCTTGGAGCAGCATCCAAAAGTGGCTGAAGCTGCTGTTGTTGGAATTCACCACACCTTGAAAGGTGAAGTGGTTAAAGCTTTTGTTGTTCCCAGGGAAGAAGAACAGGTTCCGGACAAAAAGGAACTGTCTTTCTTTTTAAAAGATAAGTTGGCTAACTATAAAATCCCGGAAGAATATGTGTTTACCGCCGATCTACCCAGAGGTCCCAGTGGTAAGATATTGAAAAGAAAACTATCAGAAGGGTAGATCTTTAATAAGTATTTAGTTCCGGTTTGCTATAAATTTACTTATTTCCACTGCCAAAAGCGGGATTATGCTGAGCCCCAATACTAATCCCCAATCTGACGGGCGCAGTATGGCGGTATTAAACACATCTC
Organism: uncultured Peptococcaceae bacterium; assembly: GCA_964530215.1. Lineage (GTDB taxonomy): Bacteria > Bacillota > Desulfotomaculia > Desulfotomaculales > Desulfocucumaceae > JAAXTT01. The sequence goes on from CAZHAJ010000006.1 coordinate 9,798, forward strand.
TCATAAAGGGAGTAAAGACAGCCAAAGATAGGGCAGCGGCAGAGATCAATATGGCAATAATTAAGGAGCGGTTAGTCCAAAGCCCCACTTTGAACAGAGAAAGCTCTACACTTCGAACATTAAGGGAGTGAACCAGTTGGGACAGAGCCATGGTGATGAAGGCTATTGTGCGGGCCTCCTCCATTGTTCTTCCCCACTGCAGGGCCAGCCAATATCCAAATAATGAGATTAGCCCTATTAGGAGACCTTGTAATATAATTCTAATCCCTACTCCGTTGGAAAAAAGACCTTCTTTTGGATCTCTGGGGGGTTTTTGCATAATGCCTTTTTGTGGCGGCTCCAGACCCAGAGCTAAAGCAGGAGGCCCGTCTGTAACCAGATTCATCCAGAGTATCATTATGGGATTAAGGGGACTTCCTAACCCCATTAATAGTGAGAAAAATATTGCGGTTATTTCACCTGTATTACAGGACAGCAGATATTGAATTGAACCTCGGATGTTATTGTATATGGTCCTACCTTCTTCAACTGCTTTAACAATAGTAGCAAAATTATCATCCTGGAGAATCATATCTGAAGCTTCTTTGGCTACTTCGGTTCCGCTGATTCCCATGGCTGCCCCTATATCAGCCTTCTTTAGGGCGGGAGCATCATTGACGCCATCTCCTGTCATGGCCACAATATGTCCGTGATGTTTCAGGGCAGACACAATTCTCAATTTGTGTTCCGGGGAAACCCTGGCAAAGACTGTAATTTGATTGACCACCTTAACAAGCTCATCGTCACTGATTTTTTCCAATTGTTCCCCGGTCATACTTTTATCTTCCGCTTTATGTATGTTTAACTCTGCTGCGATGGCCTCCGCTGTATACAGGTGATCCCCGGTAATCATTATTGTTCTGATTCCGGCACTGTGGCATAATTCCACAGCTTTTTTTGCTTCCGGTCTAGGTGGATCCTGAATCACAAAGAATCCCAGAAAACTTAAATCTTTTTCTGATTGTTCAGATGTTATTTCGGACGGTAATTTTGGCCACTGACGGCAGGAAAGAGCTAAAACCCGCTGTCCTTTTGAGGCAAATTCATAGTTAATCTGTAAAAGATCTTCTAAAATTTCGTCGGTTATCCCTACAGTGTTTTGACCGTTTATCACACTGGAGCAGCGGCTAAGTATTACATCCGGGGCACCCTTTGTAAAGGAAACAATGGAACTTTCGATATTGTGGAAGGTGGTCATCATTTTGCGATTGGAATCAAAAACTATTTCAGCCAATCGGGGATAGGTTTGTTTTGTCTCATCAATATTAAGGCCGTACTTGACTGCGGCAACCACAAGTGCTCCCTCAGTGGGGTCGCCAATGACTCGAAATTCCGAATCGGCTTTTTCCAATGCGGCATCATTATTTAGCATGCCACCCAGCAAAAATTGTTCTAGGCTTTGGTTATTGGTTATGGGTTGATTGGATTGATCTATAAAATCTCCTTTGGGATTATAGCCGGTACCGGAGACATTTATTATTTCATTATTAATAAATATCTTGGTTACCGTCATCTCATTTTTTGTCAGAGTACCGGTTTTGTCTGAGCATATCACAGTGGAAGTACCGAGAGTTTCAACGGCAGGAAGTTTCCTGATAATTGCCTTTCGGTGACTCATCCTGGTTACTCCAAGGGCCAATACAATGGTAACCACTGCGGGCAAACCCTCGGGAACTGCGGCTACAGCGAGGCTTATGGCGATTAACAGCATTTCAACTAGATTTTCTCCGCGCCATATTCCCAGCAAAAAAACAATAAAAACAATTAGCAGTGCGGCAATGCCCAAAGTTTTACCCAGCTTGGCCAGACGTTTTTGCAGCGGGGTGCTTTCCGGAGCAGAACTATCAATTAATTGAGCGATTTTCCCCAACTGTGTATGCATACCGGTTTCCACTGCTATAGCTTTGGCGCGCCCGCCGGTAATGGTGGTACCCATAAACAGCATATTTTTTCGATCCCCTAAGCTTACCTCTTGCTGGGACAGGGTTTCAGTATTTTTCTCCACCGGCAGTGATTCACCGGTTAGGGCGGATTCATCGGAGTTCAATGACACAGCCTCAATAATTCTTAAATCTGCCGGTACAGAATCTCCGGCATCCAACAAAACTATATCGCCGGGAACCAGTTCCTCAGCATTGATTTGAAGGGTTTTGCCTTCCCGAATTATTTTGGCTGAGGGTTTTGTCATATCTTTTAAAGCTTTAATGGCGTTTTCAGCTTTATTTTCCTGAAAAACTCCAATTATTGCGTTAAGGACAACAATAAACAGAATTACAATGGTATCTTCAATTTCTCCCAACATACCTGAGATAAAAGCCGCTATTATTAGGATAAAAACCAAGGGTTCTTTCAACTGATCTATAAGCATAGAAAAAATACTGCGGGGAGGTTTTGCATTTAAAATATTGGGACCGTATTTTTTAAATCTGGACTCTACTTCTGAGCTGCTTAATCCCTGTTTTGGATCAGTGTTTAGCTGTTGGTAAGTATTTTCCAAAGGAGTAGAGTGCCATTTTTTTTCTGACATTAATTTGACCTCCAAAAATTTACTGACTCAATATGTCAGCAAATGACTGCTATTGGCAAAATTATACACTATAAAATAATTAAAAGTTATCACCATGAATTTGTTTAGTCAATGCAAATTAATACGGTGCATTGAGAGATAGTTTTGCCGCTGACGGTTTGTTTATACTATGACAGTTTAAACTAAGCAGTGTTTATGGATTTTTAAATTTTATTTTTACATATTATGGTTTATACTAAGACCTAGATATTTAACCGAGGGGTCTAAAGATGAAAGATTTATATGATAATACCTGGGATGTGGTGGTGGTGGGTGGAGGGCCCGCAGGAATGATGGCTGCGGCTGCGGCTGCCGCTTGCGGAGGCCATTTAAGGGTAGCTTTATTGGAAAAAAACAGTGAACTGGGACGCAAAATGAAGATTGCCGGCGGAGGTCGATGTAATTTTACCAATATAGCTTCTCGGGAGCAATTTTTAGACAATGTTCCTGGTGGGGGAAAGTTCCTCATCAGGGCTTTGAGCCATTTTTCAGGTGCTGACTGTATTGAATTTTTTCATAACATGGGGGTTGCCACTAAGGTTGAACAGGAAGGAAAGGTTTTTCCCAAAAACGATCTGGGAACTGATCTGGTGAAGTTTATGCATCAGTATCTGATTGGGGTTGGGGTTAATATATTAGGTAAGGTTAAGGTATCCCGTTTAATTATTAAAAATGACATTTGCATGGGCGTTGCCACCGAGGAAGGTGGAGTGATAAAAAGCAAAGCCGTGATACTGTCCACAGGTGGCGCGTCTTATCCTGGTACCGGCTCCTCCGGTGACGGTTATCAGCTGGCACGACAAGGGGGGCACAACATAAAAACACCATTGCCCGGGCTGGTATCTCTTTGTTTTGAAGATAAGGATATTGCCAAAGCTCTACAGGGCTTATCAATAAAAGATACTCAAATCACGTTGTTTGCGAGGGAGAAAAAGCTTGAAATCCAAAGGGGAGATATAATATTTACCCACTTTGGGTTATCCGGTCCTGCTGCCTTAAAAATCAGCAGAACAGTATCTGTTCAAAAATCCAAAGGTGAGAATGGATTAGTTATTTCAGTTGATACCGTGCCCAAAACCAATGAACGTGATTTGCTGGATCGGTTTCTTGCGATATCAAAGCAGCAGCCTAAAAAAACAGTTCTTAATACCGTCAAACAGGTAGTTGCACCACGACTGGCTACGCTGGTACTACAAACTCTTGGAATGGATATGCAAAAAAAATCCGCTGAGACAGGAAAAAGCTTTTGGAGAGAAGCCGCTTCTTTGTTGAAAAACTTTCCTGTAAAGTTGTCCGGGACCAGGCCGTTAGCAGAGGCTATGGTAACAGTGGGAGGGGTTTGCACTGGGGAAATTGACCCTAAAAGCATGGCCTCTAGATTTATCACGGGACTATATTTTGCCGGAGAGCTACTGGATGTGGATGCTTACACCGGAGGCTACAATATGCATATCGCATTTTCAACCGGTATGCTGGCGGGATTATCCGCCGTCAAGGAAACTCTAAATTAAGCCACCCGGCACTGTTGATAAGGCCAAGGTAGAAAGGTTGTGCATAACAAATTAAGCATAAACAAAACAAGCAAAAACCTTTTTCACTGATACTTTTAGAGATATCGATGTCATTGCCGGCAAAAGGGATATCTCTGCGCAATCTCATGGGACTGCTGGGGTCTCGAGGTCGATTGGCTTTGTGCATGTTGCTGACGGTACCTTTTTTATTGCCGATATCTATTCCGGGTAGCAGCCTTCCCTTCGGGCTGGTGATAATTATTATAGGTTGGGGCGTTGTGACAGATAAGCCACTTAGGATACCCCGACGCTTTGCCGGCCGCATTATAGCGAAGCAATATTTGTTGCCAATTTTGAAAAAAGCTATAAAAATTTTTACTCGTATTGAGAAGCTTGCTCATCCTCGTCTATTAATGCTTACTCAGGGACGGTTGCCGTCTATAATAAACGGTCTTGTCATGATTTTGGGAGCAATATTATTGATGTCCCCTCTGCCTCTTCCTTTGTCCAATGCATTGCCCGCATATGGAGTACTGTTTTTGGCTGCAGGCAACCTGGAAAAGGATGGCTTCTTAATTATTTTAGGGTATGTTCTGGTTACTTTGTCACTGCTCTACATTGGGTTGTTATTTTTTTTAGGAACCGAGGGACTGCAGGCAATTTTCCCCTTAATCTTATAAAGTGGGTGTGATGTCTTGGGAACGGTAGACGTAACTGTTGGTGCTGCCTTTCTGGCAGGAATTCTATCTTTTTTTTCACCCTGTATATTGCCTTTGATACCTGTATACATAACTCAGCTTTCATCATCGGGTATGAAAATATCAGGTGGTGAAGGTATGAACCGGAAAATATCTTTTCAGGCATTAATATTTATTTTAGGTTTTTCATTGGTTTTCATCACTTTGGGGATGGTTTCAAGCTTCATAGGGCAGTTCTTAAATATTAACCGTCAGTTGATTTTAAAGATAATGGGTGTTGTTGTGGTGTTGTTTGGCCTAAATCTTATGGGTATCTTTAGATTTAGCATACTTATGAGACAGTGGTCTCCTTTAAACAGCTATAACAATCAAAGTACTTTCCGTTCCTTTTTTTTGGGGGTAGCTTTTGCTTTTGGCTGGACACCTTGTATAGGTCCGATATTGGCGGCCATAATGACATTGGCAGCCACTTCCGGTTCGGCAAAAATGGGAGCAAAGCTATTGGCATTTTACTCCATTGGTTTGGCAGTACCTTTTATGACGATGGCTTTAACCCTCGATCGGGTTGATTGGTTGGCTAATTTCCTCAGAAAATACTCTCGGTACAGCATGATCTTTAGTGGACTGTTATTGGTTATTCTGGGAATTTTATTGTATTTTGATAAGTTCCAGGTTCTTGCGGGGGCTTTAACTTTTTAAGAGGGAGGAGTTATTTGCATGGGGAACAGACTTTTAATATCCCTTTTCATTTTGCTTATTATCGTATCAGCTGCTGCCTGTCAAACGGGGCAGAGCAAAACTCGGCCCGATGGTGCGGGCAACGAAACTATGGGAATGCCTGATTTTACATTGCAGGATTTAACCGGTAACAAGGTGCAACTAAGCGATTTTAAGGGTAAAAAGGTAATGCTTAATTTCTGGGCAACCTGGTGCTTTTATTGCAGAGAGGAAATGCCGTTACTGGAGAGTTTTCATCAAAAATCAGAAACAAATGGCTGGCATCTGCTTACTGTTAATTTAACCGCCTCTGAAGCAGGAAAAGAAGCGGTGGAAAGTTATATGCTAGAAAACAATTATACCTTTCCCGTTCTTTTGGATCTGAACGGTGAGGTTGCCGCTCTTTATAGAATCAGAAGCATACCTGCGAGCTTTATATTTGACGAAGAGGGGCAACTGATTCAGACAAAGCTGGGGCCTTATAGCGATAAAGAAATTGAACAGCTGTTGAAGCTTTGATATTTAAAGCGGCTTCAGGAGAATTTTTTAAAGACCTGCATGAAATCAGAAAGTGAGTCTGAAAGATCTCTGTCTTCTTCTAGGTCATTTTTTATCTGATCAGCCAAGTGACAGGCAAGTACGGTAATGCTTACACGGTTTACGGCGGATTTAATGGCAGCCAGTTGGGTTACTATGTCACCGCATTTACGGCACTCTTGAATCATTTTCTGAACCCCTCGAACCTGCCCTTCAATTTTTTTCAACCTGACAAGCATTTCCTTTTGCACCAAAAGCTCTTGGCTGGATTTAAACTTGTCGGATGAAGTCATTTCGGATGTATTCATAGTCTTACCTCCTAAATGCATATTGCTTAAGAAACTGTAAGCATATATTACAGTTTTTAGATAAAGCCGTCAATTTAGTAAAGGTTTTTTGGTTTTTAAACTGCAATAGTATTATTGAAAAAACTATCAGGGTGCAGCCTATAATCTGTATTGGGGTAAGCACCTCTCCCAGAATCAGATATGATACAATACCGGCAATAACCGGTTCCATATTGCTGGTTATTCCGGCAACCAAAGGTGGCAGATATCTTAGACCCATTAGAAATAATCCGTAAGGAATAATGGTGGCAAATACAGCAATATACATGAAGAAAAACCAGTCACCGGTACTGTGATGGGCAAAGGTAATCCAAGGGGGGTTAAAAACTGACCAAATTACTGCACCGGCACCCATTCCCCAAGCCAAAAGGGTCCATGATGAGTATTTGGTAAGACCGTATTTGCCGTAAACGGTATAAAAGGCAAAGGTTATGGCCGAGGCTAATCCGGTAATAAGTCCGGTAACG
>CAZHAJ010000006.1:16689-33448 GCA_964530215.1 uncultured Peptococcaceae bacterium
TGCCGGCACCTGTGGTGCCCTTCACTATAAGCAGTCCCCCTGCAGCAGCACCTATAACAGATAACAGCTTAACGGTGGTTATCGTCTCCTTGTGAGACAACAATCCATATAAAAGTATAAAGATGGGTGCTAGGTATTCTAAAAACACAGCTGTGGCAACATTGGTTTCACTGATGGTGCAATAATAAAAGAATTGTACCGCAGACAAGCCGAATACCCCAAGGTTTATCACGTAGAGAATATCTTTCCGTTCTATTTTCATCATTTTTGGGTTGGTTACTAAAAGGTAGCCTGCTAAAATGATAAAAGCAAGGGTAATCCTGATTTGAAACAGGTCAAAAGGACTAAACTGTTTATTAAAAAGGTATTTTGCCATTGTAGCAGATAATCCCCATAAAATATCTGCTGTCAGTATAAATAAAAATCCTTTTAAGTGAGCCTTCGCTTTCATGCCATGCCTTTCTGTAAGTCAGTGTCTGTAAAGGCTACAGCCCTAACCGGTGAACCGTCACCATTTTTTATTCGCAGAGGAAAACAACAAAATAAGAACCTTCCCCTAGGAAGGTGGTCTAAACTGCTTAGGTTTTCAATGATGTTAATTCCGTGACTGAGAAGTAATTTATGTATCGGATAACCTATAGAATCCACAGCATCAACCGAAATAGTGTCCACCCCAACCCCTTTAAGTTTGAAACCACATAGCCATTGGGCTGCCTCCTCTGAGAGAGTTGGGAAATTTTTAAAGTATTTTTCCTTGCCCCAATTATGACACCATCCTGTGTTTAATAAGACAAAATCATTTTTTTCAATAGCTTCTTTATGTTTAAGTAGATCCTTTAGTTCGATGGTTTTTTTAACAGATTTGCTGAAATCCAGCATAATAGCCGATCCAATGAAATTATCCGGTTTTATATTATCAATAGTGGTCTTTCCTTGTATAATATGAGCCGGTGCGTCAACATGAGTACCATTATGGGTCAGTAAACATATTCTTTTTTCGGCGTAGCCATTTTCTGAAACGGTGGCTGACGATGTAATGTCCGGTGGTTCGGTTCCCGGGTAATAGGGCATGGATTTTGATATAGGATGACTTAGATCAATTATACTCATGGTTCCCCCAATTGATATTGATAAATCTATAAATGGTGTTACCTATATTCTGGTTCAGAGGGCATCTTTCCTTTATTGCTGACAAAGAGTTCTGCAATTCGTTGTATTATTAATCCAACTAGGCTATACTATTTGTAGCCTGTGATTTGTAAGAAGCAGACAGTATCCCAAGGGAACTGTACCGATTTTTTCCGTATGTTTTTATATTCCGCTTGGATCCCGTTGGACCGAGACGGCAGGACTGATGATTATCAAGTCTCTTGGTTCATGCCGGGAGGCTTTTGTTTTTTTTTAGATTTAAAAAGGAGGGTAAATATTTTGAACAAGAAAAAGATTTCTATGCAAGGCTTTCAAGCTATGAAGGAAAAAGGACAAAAGTTTTCCATGATAACTGCTTATGACTATCCCACTGCGGTATTAGTGGATCAGAGTCCCATTGAAATGATTTTAGTAGGTGACTCATTAGGTATGACCATGTTAGGCTACGATTCCACAGTCCCGGTAACCGTAGAGGATATGATTCATCATTCCAAAGCTGTATTGAGGGGGGCCGGCAATACCTTCATCTCAGTAGACATGCCTTTTGGATCTTACAATGAGAGCATCAGTCAGGCAATATATAACGGTAATCGGATTATGAAAGAGGGAGGAGCCGACTGCGTTAAAGTGGAGGGAGGAGTAGGCATAGCTCCTACAGTGCGAGCCATGGTGGATGGCGGGATTCCGGTAATGGGGCATATAGGGCTGACTCCCCAAACCGCTTCTCAATTGGGTGGCTTTAAGGTTCAGGGAAAAGATGCTACTTCAGCTAAAAAGCTGCTTGAGGATGCATTGGCCATCGAAAAAGCTGGAGCTTTTTGTATTGTGATGGAATGTGTTCCTTCGGCTTTGGCCGATCTCATTACAGAGAGGCTGAGTATTCCCACCATCGGTATCGGTGCAGGTCCGCAATGTGATGGTCAAGTGTTGGTGTTCCATGATTTGGTGGGCTTGTATAAGCGGTTTACTCCAAAATTTGTTAAACAGTATTTAGACCTGGGTACCCAAGTTGCCAATGCTTTTGAGCAGTATGCCCAGGAAGTAAAAAACGGTGAATTCCCGGGGCCCGAGCATTCTTTTGATATAAGTGCAGATGTTTTAAAAGAACTGCAGTAAATTGGAGGTAAGGACTTTTGCTGCTTGCAGTGGATGTGGGAAATACTAATATTGTTATGGGTTTATTCAAGGATAGTGATTTGAAAGGTGTGTACCGTGCATCCACAAATTCCATGAAAACCCCACATGAATATGGTGTGCTTTTTAGAAAACTAATACCCCAATGGAGGGAATTGAAGGGGATTATCATTTCTTCAGTGGTCCCTCCCATCAATGGTACATTAAGGCAGGTTTGCAAAGAATATCTAGAACAAAAACCTTTTATTGTTGACTGGGAAACCGATTTCGGCCTCAGTTTATCTGTGGATTATCCTGCAGAGATTGGTACCGACAGATTGGTCAATGCTGCTTTTGCTTATTATTTATATGGGGGGCCGGTTATTATTGCTGATATGGGAACGTCCACCACTTGCTGTGCAGTCTCAGCAGGTGGATGTTTCCTGGGTGGAGTTATCCTGCCCGGAATAGGCATTTCAACGGAAGCCCTTTTTAGATCAGCATCCAAGTTGCCCAGGGTAGAAGTGGTGCGTCCGTCCAGGGTAATAGGAACAAACACGGTTAAAAGTCTGCAAGCCGGTATCTATTATGGATATGTGGGAATGGTGGACGGTCTTATTGAGAGGTTTTTGGGTGAGGTTGGGGAGGAAGCATTGGTTCTTGCAACCGGCGGTTTTTCAGATACTTTGTCCCAGGACTCTAAATACATTAAAAAAGTAGTTCCCAATCTAACTTTAGAGGGATTGAGACTGCTTTTCATGAAGAAAGATCAGCAGATTGATTGACGTGAGGTGAGATAGTGTTTAAATTGGCAAGTTTTAATGTCAATTCCATAAGGGTGAGAATGAACATTGTTATGGATTGGTTGGAGCAAGAGAAGCCCGATGTTTTGTGTCTTCAAGAGACTAAGGTGGAAGATAAGGATTTTCCCATTGAAGAATTTAACAAGGCCGGCTACAATGTGGCTTTTAAAGGACAGAAAACATATAACGGTGTTGCAGTGGTAAGTCCACACCCCATCGAAGAAACCGGCTATGAAAAAACATTCGGTTTTGCCGGAAACGAAGCCAGGCTGTTGGCGGTAACGGTAAAGGATGTTCACGTGGTTAATACATACATCCCCCAAGGGCAGGAGCCCGGCAGTGAACGCTTTGCTAATAAGCTTGATTGGATATATAAGCTACGGGAATTTTTTGAAAACCACTATACAACTGATGAGTTAGTTGTTTGGACCGGAGATTTTAATGTTGCCCCTGATCCGATGGATGTATACGATCCTAAAAAACTATTCGGACATACAGGATTCCACCCCGAAGAGCAAGAAGCGTTGCAGCATGTAAAGGATTGGGGATTTACCGATGTTTTTCGCCTTCACGTGAATGAACCGGGACATTATACTTTTTGGGACTATCGAATCCCGTCACTACTAAAATACAACAAGGGCTGGCGGATCGATCATATCTGGGCCACAAAACCTTTGTCCCAACGCTCAGAAAGAGCCTGGATTGACATGGAGCCCCGTTACAAACCAAGGCCTTCGGATCATACTTTTATTGCAGCGGAATTCGACATTTAGTTATTTGTAATACTGTACAATATAATTTATGGCTAGCGAAACTACCATGACGGTCATTAGCGATTTGATTATCTTTTCTTTGATATATTTTTGCGCCCGCGCCCCGACGTAAGTTCCCATCAACCCCCCAACCCCAAAGAGTAGCCCCAAGGTCCAGTCAGGAGTTACATTTATTGAGGCTGCCGATGGGTGTAGTGCAAACAACTAATAAACAAGCACCCCGGTGATCGAATTTAGAAAATTGAAAAACAGGGCTGAACCGGCAACGCTATATATAGGGAGGGACAAAATAGAAACCAATAAGGGGGTAATTAATGCCCCTCCCCCCAGTCCGTATATTCCGCCAATCAATCCGATAAATAATGCTATAAAGTAAACATGCATGGTTTTGCAGGAATAGAGTACCCCCATAAAATAGTACTCTATTCTGGCTGCAGAGAAACTTTTTGTTATTATTTTTTTATTATATGGGAACTTTTTATAATCACTGTCGTCCTTGTTCTTAAAGGTAGTTTTTAGCAACAGTCCTGACAAATCTAGAAGCAGCATGGTTCCCAGAAGCAACAACATGAATCCGAGAAACAGCTTGAAAATCTTGGGTTCGTGAAGGTAGTTTATTCTTAACCAAGAACCCAGTAGTATGCCTGGAAGGGTTCCTGCCGACATTACCCAGGCAATGGGCCAAGCCATAAGTCCATCTTTAATAAAAGAGTATAATCCTCCCGGGATGGCAACAATATTAAAGATTAAGTTTGTAGGACTTACTGCAGGACTGGTAAAATTAAGAAAACTTACCTGGTAAGGCAATAGCAGGAAAGAACCTGAGATGCCGGCGGGAGAAGTGGTGGCCGAAATTATAAAGGCAATTAGCGGTGGTATTATGGGATTAATCTCAACACCTGAAACGGGAAAAATCATTGAACATCTGTCTCCCTGAAAAAGTAATTAATAACATATGCTATCATATAATATAAAATCGGCCAAATTTCTCAAGTTATCTTTATAAAGCTAAGAAATTTGCTACAACATCAATAATTCCAAGGGAATAAAAAGTTTATTGTAAAAAATTTAACCAAAATTAAACTGGACTGTGTTCAAGGTAAGTGGTAATATTAAGCTTGATTAAAATACTCCCAGAAAACACCAGTAAAATGTGGTTCTGGTAGTTTTACTATGCTAGGGGTATTTTATATGGGAAAAGAACTGACTGAAAGGGGTTATCTTTATAGGTAAATAGCTTGTTTCAGGTTTTATTGCCATATTTAGCATAACAAGGAACTGACGGTCATATTGTTAAAATACCATGCGTTAGTAGAGCAGAAACTATTTATATAAAAAATCTATAGAAAGGGGTTATGCTTTGGACAATATAGTATTTTATTCATTAACCGCCCTTGTAACGATATCCGAAGCGGTAATCCTTACAGTATTGATGTACTATTATTTTGTGTCATCCTTTGGTTGGAGAAAACATCCGGAAGAAAAGGACTACAATCCCACCAAACGATTTGCACTGATAACAGCAGCACATAATGAAGAAGCGGTCATTACTTATCATCTTGAGAGTCTAAAAAAATTAAACTATCCAAAAGAAATGTATGATATTTACGTAATCGCTGATAACTGTACAGATAATACCGCCAAGGTTGCCCGACAAGAGGGAGATGTAAACGTATTTCAGAGATTTTCCAAAAAGCGTGGTAAGGGATTTGCCCTTGAGTGGATGCTCAATGAGCTGTTTAATATGAAAGACAAACAATATGATGCCGTTTGTGTGTTTGATGCCGACAATGTGATTTCTTCAAACTTTTTGCTGGAGATGAACTCAAAATTAAAACAAGGACACAAGGCTATCCAAGGTTATTTGGATACCAAAAATCCAAATGATTCTTGGGTGACAGCCAGTTATGCCACAGCCTATTGGTCCATGAATAGAATGTGGCAGTTGGCACGGTACAATCTGGGTATATCCAATGCTTTGGGTGGAACCGGTATGTGTCTCGATTTCCAGCTTTTGAAAAAGTACGGTTGGGGTGCTACCTGCCTGACAGAAGACTTGGAGTTTACCATGAAACTGCTACTTAGTGGAGTTAAGACCGCTTGGGCTCATGATTGTAAGGTATATGATGAGAAGCCGGTGTATTTTTCTCAAACCTGGAGACAGCGCACCCGTTGGTTGCAGGGTCACTGGGATGTTGCCTTGCGCTATATGATTCCTTTGATTAAAAAAGGAATTAAGGAAAAGAAATGGTACCCGATAGACGGTGCAATCTATCTTTTCCAACCTTTTTTGATTATGACTATGCTTTTTAATATCTTAATTTCTGTAGTGGCGGCATTGTTCCCTGATCCAATATATGCATCACCTATAACTTCTTTGATGCCCGGTTGGTTCTGGGTATTATTTGGAGTGCTGGGGTACAGTTATCCAATGTTAGGACTGATATTGGAAGGAGCTCCTAAGAAAGCTTACTTCTACTACATTACTTATCCCATTTACGGTTTAACATGGTTCCCGGTTACTTTAGTAGGACTGTTTAAACATGGCAATCAGACCGAGTGGGCTCATACAGTTCATTCCAGGGGTATTTCAATTACTTCATTGGAATGATAACAATCTAAAAATTCCCGGGCAGCGTCAATAAATGGCGCTGCTTTTTTATTTATTTTCATAAAAACGGGAACTTATAAATTGACAAGACGTCTAAATCATAGAGAGAATAACATCAAAGGAGATTCAAAATGATAGTGAATATTCTGTGCAAAAATAGCTTGTCGGTAAGGATTTTAGTTTTTTTAATGCTACTTTCGGCATTGACGATACTATCGCCAAGACAGGTCCAGGCAAGTATTGCCAATGAAAAAGTATTGGAAATACAGCCTGTAACAGACGGACTTGTCATGGAGAAAAGGGAAGTTGTCATCGACGGGAAAAAGGTTTTAGTTTACATTTTAAAGGCAGACTTAAAAAACAACTACTTAAAAATAGATACCCTTCTTGGCTCCGGAAACAGTTTGGATAAAAATACCTCGGTAACCAATATGGCAATAAACAGCGGTGCGGTGGCAGCAGTAAATGCGGATTTCTTTCAGATGTCTGAAAGCGGCAGACCCATCGGCATGGCTTATAAAGACGGACAAATGGTGACCAGTCCTCCCATGCGCAGTGATATGTTGGGATGGGCTATCACTAAAGACGGTGTACCGTTAATTCAAATTTTTAATTTTCAGGGCAGTGTAAAATCTCCTAACGGTATGATATTTCCCATATCTGGAGTCAATAAACCCTCTTATTTTCAGGCAGGGGGGAAAACCTCTCATGAGAATACCATTCTGATGTACAATCACTTTTGGGGCAAAGTAAGCAGAGGAAAGATAAATGATAAAGATGATGTTGTGGAGGTCTTTGTATCTAACGGCATTGTTACCGATGTTGTGTGGGACAGTCCGGGAAGACAAATACCTACAAATGGTTATGTGCTGGCGGGTAGGGGCAGCGGTGCAGTATACATAAAAGAAAATATTCGGGTAGGAGACCCGTTAAGCTTAAATTATAGTGTAACACCAGAGGGCGACAACATAAAGACAGGTACAGGCGGTTGGTCCTTGATGGTTGACAACGGTCAGCCCCTTACTTCATTTCCCAGTGATATAAATGGTATAAATGCAAGGACAGCTGTGGGCTACTCGGGAAACAAAGGAACATTTTATGTTGTAGTGGTTGAAAAGAGCTCGGTCAGCAGAGGTATGAACTTGAATGAACTGGCAGCTTATATGGCCGCTATGGGTATAGAACGTGCCTTAAATCTAGATGGTGGTGGCTCCACTACATTGGCGGCCAGGCCCTTAGGGGACGAAAAGGCAGTGTTAGTCAATCGACCTTCAGCCGGAACCCAAAGATCAATACCCACCGGGTTAGGTTTCTTTTCCACTGCTCCCCCAGGCAAATTGAGTGGGTTAGTAATCAGCAGTCCCGGTCAGGTGTTTCCGGGTGATAATGTTAGCGTTAAAGTAAAGGGATATGATTCCCATTATAACCCTTACCCAATAACAGCGGGTAAATCAGTGATAACTGTGGAAGCAGGGCCAGGCTCTGTTACAGACGGCTCCTTTGTTGCATCAAGCCCTGGTATGACAACCATTTCAGCATATCTTGACGGTTTCAGGGCAACAAAAACCATAAGAACTTTGGGTGCAGGTGACCTAAAAAGAATTCAGGTAAATCCATCGTCCATAAATATAGAACCCGGACAATCAGCAGAATTTAAGGTTATTGCAGTGGATAATAATAATACCGAATATCTGCTTAGTCCAAATAACTATTCATACACAATGATTCCGGGACTGGGAAGTATAAAGGGTGAAATCTTTGAAGCATCCCAAACTCCCGGTGCGGGGAAAATAACCTTTTCTTTGGGAGATTATTCGGTATCTGTGCCGGTTAGAGTAAGTGTTTCGGGTGAGTCCTTTGTAGATTACAGCCCCGGCAATGCAGTGAATTTGATTTTTGATGAAATGACTCTGAAACTGCCTGCCAATGCTTTTGGCGATTCTGTTAAAATAACGGCAAGATCCGGTGAATATTTAGAGAAGCTGCCCAGTAAGGGTAAAATGATATATATTGTGGACCTGGAAGCCTCTGTTGTTGCCGCAAAGCTTCGGGAGACAGCTGAATTAAGCTGGAAGGTAAACAAAGATCTGTCCGGCAAATTAAAGGTATATCAGTTGCTGGATAGTGAGTGGAAGCAGATTTCGTCAGTATATAATGAGCAAAAGGGTATCGTAACAGCAGATATAACAGAAATCACTCCCATAGCATTGATTGAAGACATGGAGTCTGGGATTAATTTTGTAGACATGAAAGGTCATTGGTCTGCCGCTCCAGTTTCAAGGCTGGCTGCTGCGGGAATAGTAAGCGGTTATCCCGGCAATAGATTTGAACCAGACGGGAAAATTAAGAGGTCTGAGTTTATAGTTTTGCTAAGTAAAGTTATGGGTTGGCAGCCTATAGAGGGAGCAGGAAACTTTAAAGACAGTAAAAATATACCCGGCTGGTCCATTGGATATGTATTGTCAGCATTTGAAAGAGGGGTAGTATCGGGTTATGAAGATAATACTTTCCGTCCAGATAAAAATATTACCAGAGAAGAAATGGCAGTGATGATTTGCAGTGCAATGTCTTTGCCGGCGTCAGACAATATTAAGGCTGCTCAGGTTTTTGTAGACGGCAGTAAGATATCCCACTGGGCGCAGAGTCAAGTCAGTGCAGCATTGGCTGCGGGTGTCATGAAAGGTGACAATGATAAAAGTTTCCGACCTAAGGAAAATGCCACCAGAGCAGAGAGTGCAGCCATGTTTGACAGTGTAATTAATAAGTTAAATAATTAAAATGGTAATATTGGTATAAATGGTTTTTGTATCCATATCAATTATTTAGATGTCTAAAAAGAAATATGAGGAGGTAATGCCACAATGAAACTAATTAGACGAAAAAGGAAACTGTATTTAGTAATGTTCATTTTAATGTTAGCTATGGTGGCTTTGGGATCGGGTTGTGTCAACAGTGTTGACAGTGGGCAGGATCCCACAAATCAGAATCAGCAAGAGGATGTCACCGAAATCACTCTTTATTTCTCAGACAATCAGGCTGAAAAGCTTGTTCCGGAAAAGAGAGAAGTGAAGACTGAAGGTAAGCCTTTGCCTGAGGTGGTAATTAATGAATTAATCAAAGGACCACAGGGCTCGGGTTTATTAAAGACAATCCCGGACGGAACTGTTTTGTTATCCCTTGATGTTCAGGACGGATTGGCTCAAGTTGATTTCTCCAAAGATATAAAAGAAAACCATTGGGGTGGTTCGGCCGGAGAGAGCATGACTATATATTCCATAGTCAATTCATTAGCTGAGTTAGAGGGGATAGAAGAAGTGCAGTTTATGCTGGAAGGTGAAAAAATGGAGAGCTTAGCAGGTCATTTTGACCTGACCCAGCCCATTTCTCCTAATGAAACAATGATAGATAACTAAAACTAAAAGACAAGCCACGGAGATGTTTTGTTTACCAAACCAAAAGGGGTATCATCCTGTGGCTTGTCTGCTTATTATATTTAAAGAGAGCTGATATCGATGAAGAAAATCATTTCATTGCTTTTTATACTTAGTTTTTCTGTATTGTTAGGGGCATGTAGCGACAGCCCAGAAACCATATATGATAATCATAAATACGGTTTTTCTATAAACATACCCGGAGATTTTGCGGAGGCTGTCCGGATAAAAGAAGAGGGAAATGTTTTATATTTTGTAGATAAAGAAACACAGGATAAATATACCGATGTAATTATGGGAGTTGTGGCAAGAATCGAAATCTATGATAAGAAAGAGTTTACAAAAGAAAATTTGAAAGAACTTGAGGAGATCTACAATCTTAAATATTTGGGAGAAAATGAAAACTATTATTTCGGCTGGGCCCTTGCCACAGATGTTCAAATCCCCCCAGGCAGTCAGGAAGAATTGCATGAGAGGTACTTAGAATTTCAGGAAAAGTTCAAGGAGATTATTAAGACATTTAAACTTAGATAGTTTAAATGCTTCAGAAGCACAAATTTTGCTGTCGACTAAAAAAACAGATTAAAGCCTTGCTATTACTAGCTTTGATCTGTTTTTTTGTGCAAATCAATTGTCTAAAAAAGGAAAATAAGCGCTTATAAAACGACTTCATTATGTTGACGAATAATGGTAATAACATTAAAATATTTGTTAATTAATAGATATTACTTTACAAGGGAGGGATATTTTGGGAAAACAAAGAATATTATTGCCCAATTTGCCGAAAAGTTTATTGAGTCGACAGCAACGAATCATTTATGAATTATCTGAATTCTACAGCACCAGAGAAATATCTAAAATCACAGAAATTTCAGAGAAGCAGGTAAGGCAGGTGTTCTCGGTTATCAGGAAAAAGTTTAAAAAATACGCCAACGAATATGTCTCAAAATCTCAAGGGCCGAATTGTGCTCTTTTTTTATGTAGTGATGAAAATCATTTAAACTGCAATTGCGAAGAAAAGTATAGCGTAAAGGATAGCACTTACAAACTCAGCAACATGGAACTGTTAGTACTTAAGTACTTAAGAAAAGACTTTACTATAAAAGAAATATCTAAGGTAATGGGTAAGAGCGAACATTCCATTAGAAAAATGAAACAGAGATTAAATAAAAAACTGGTTGTACCATTGATTTCTCAAAACAGATCAATTAAAAAAATTGATACATCAAAAACAATGGTTAAGATTGACAAAGATAATTTTCATAAAGCATTACAGCGAACGTGTTTAACTCACCAAGATGTTATTAAGATGACAGGCATTACGAATGAATCTCTAAAGGATATGATGGAAAAGGGTCTTACTTCCTATCATAACCTTTTTTTATTAATGGATTATATTAAGTTTAATCCCTACGGCCCATCTGAAAAAGAGGAACTAACTGAGATTTTAAGTGACCCAAACTTAATCTCCAGTATAAGGAATGCAGAAAAGGAGGAAAGATCAAGTTATAAAAGTATAAGGTCCAAGTTAATTAAAGAAAAAATGAAATACAGAAATAGTGTAATGTACTATGGAACCTCTTGCTTGCGGCATAAAAATAACAATCTTGAACAGCCATATCTTGAAAATGGAAGGAATGGTTTATTTCCCTTGGTACTGACAAAGCAGCAACAAGCAAAATGCGGCTGGTTACTTAAGAAATTCATGCTTAGACCGGTATATACATATAAATGCCGAGGATTAACCAGGGACATTAAGCTGCTGGAAAAAAAGCTGCTTAATGAAGAGAGGTCAGAATTAGTTGATAAGTATAAAAGAGAGCTTGTTTTTCTGAAAGAAAGTGCGGCCTTGGAGGATGGTAAATCCATTTATATCATTGGCCAAGACCACTTTAACGAAATAAAAAGAACTTTAAAAAACCATGAAAGTTAAGGTGATTAATTTTGGTAAAACGAAAAAATTATATGTTACTGATAATAGTGATAGTAGTATTCTTGACACCTATATCCCCTTGCTTTGCTGAAGACACAACAGATATCAGGCAAACAGGAAAAATCAGTGATAATGATCTTTCCAAAGCTGTTGCCAATCAGAATAAGGATGCACTCAAAAGTGAAATAAGCCAAATCGGTGGGAGTTTAGTGAATGCTGTTAGGACCATCTTTATTACTTTTTTTGCAATAGCAGTGCTTTTTATGGGGTTGCAGGCAGCGGGAGGGGGACTTAAGGATCCCAGGAAGGTTGAGTTGATCAAGGGGGGAGGTATTAGTGCTTCTATTGCTGCTTTTTTAGTATATAAAGCAGAGGCTATTGTTGCTTTTGTTTTAAACTTGGTGGGTGTAGACGTCAGTAGCCTGCTAAAGTAATCTAATTAAACTTGGTTTTATATGTATATGTATATATTGAAATCGGAGGAGTGGGTGCCGGTGTACGGTGAGAAACATCCATTTAGCATAGAAACGGGACCAGAGAAATTTATATGGGGATTAAGCTTATTTCAGTTAATTGCAATTCTGGTGGGAGGGAAATTGAGCTATGAGCTGTCACAAGTGGTACCCAATCTGCCGATAGAGAATATATTTTTTAAGCATATCCATCAAGGTTTACCTTTAATTATGGTGTTAATTTTAGTTTGTTTTCAGGACAATGTGGTGGGAAGAACTCTGCTCTTTAGTCTTTTTGATAAGATTCGTGCAAGATTTAGAAGGAGATGTTTTTTATATAAAAGAGAGGAGGCCTAAATCTGCTGGACTTGCTGTTTTTTTCCCTATTAATATCAGGAACATATATTATTCTATTTAAAATAAAAAGGCAAAAAAAGATTGAAAGCTGTCAGGATCTCCTTGATTATCGGGAGGTCTATTTTAATGGAATCATTGAAATGGCTGATTTAAAATTTAGATTGGTCATTGAGGTGGAGCCTGTAAATGAAAGTCTTAAATCTCTGCGAGAGAGGCAAAGTCTATGGCTTGGCTTCAGAAATTTGGTTCAAAGCATAAATATTCCGTTTACCTTTAAGATTGAGACTCGTTTTCTTGATTTAAGAGAATATGTAAATAGTATAAAAATTTGTTCGACACAAAAGGGTAAACTTTTAATGGATTACGGTTTAGAGCTATCCCAGTGGTTAGAAAAAAAGACGGAAAACAGACAGAACAGAGATCGCAGATGTTATATAATCCTAAAAATTGATTCACTATCAAAAGGCGTAGAAAGCGGAGTGAGAACAGGAAATCCTTTGGTAAATAGCATTTTATCTTTATTTACAAGGCTGCAGAAAAACAGTGTTCCAGAGTCTGATTTGCGAAAGATGGCTGTAGATGAGCTAAAGGTAATGGCAAATTTAGTTATATCTTCACTGGAAAGCATGGATATGGTTTCCAAGCAGCTCAATAAGGAAGAAGTGCTGGATATGATTTATACGACTTTTAATCGGGACTTAGCTCCGTATTGTCAGATATCGGATGCTGATAGTGGACACATGTTTTCACTTTTTATGGCTTCAAATACACCTGAGTTGTTTATGGAGGGTATTGACTATGTTTCGGAAGTGGAAGAAAAAAGCTGTTGATAGTAAGATGCCCGGCAAGGATCAGCCTGACATTGTTATGGGTGCTGCAAATATAAAGGATTTCATAGCTCCATCCATTATTCAGGAATTGATTCCCGGTGATAAAAGTGGATTGGGACAGATAAGCAATGGTTATTATGTGGAAATCGGTGGGGCCAGTGAAATGATTAGATATTTCAGAAGTTTCTACGCAGCTCTTACCACCGGTTATACTCATGCGGGCATGTTAAACGGACTTTTTGCAGGGGATTTTGGTGAGGCAGATTGCGATGTATCGATCCATGTAAATCCCAGTGATAGTGAGAGAATATTATGGAATATTGAACAAAAAATTGCTCAAAAAGAAGTGGCCTACAAAGATGAGCCAAACCCTGCAAAAAAGCAAAGAATATTTAGAGAAATTCAGGACTTGCAAAGGCAGCATGCAAATCTGGTTTCAGGAGACGAAGCCATAATGAACACAGCAATTCAGGTTTTAGCTTCAGCGACAGAATTTGAAGTTTTTAAAAGATTTTGCAGTATGCTGACAAAAAGTTTTGCAGGAAGGGGAATTGTATTAAGACCTGCTGACGGCAATCAATTGCAAGCTTTGCTTAATATGACTCCATTGGATCAAGGTAAGATATACTACCCCTTCCGAAATGCTGAAGCTTCAAATTTGGCGGACTGGTTTCCCTTTGGGTCCGGCGGGATCAGACATAAAGACGGAATTGTTATTGGTGAAGATAATCATGGTAAACTGGTTTTTTTTAATCCCTGGCATCATGGAAACGGTAATTACAACATTGTAATTTTTGGGCGCTCAGGATTTGGAAAAAGTTTCTTAATTAAAATGATAGTATCAAGACTTTTGGTTACTCCCATTCAAACTCAGTCCGGATTAAAGGATGTACGGGTTGCAATAATCGACCCGGCACCTGAAAAAGAATATTGTAATTTAATGTTATCTTTAGGCTTTCCTCATATTGAGCTTTCCCCATACAGTGAGTACAGAATCAATATGTTTGATCTTTATGTTCATGAAGATGAGGATGGAAAGGCCAGGGTCAATGTTGAAGAAACCGTTAAAGCTGTAAGGGCAGTTGTTTTTAGAATGATCAGAGCTTACGACAACAAAGATGAAATATTAACAGGTAATACTAAGATAAAAATAGAGAATCTAATTAAAAATCTTTATATAAAAAGAGGTATAACCGAAGACCCCAATGATCTGTATGAATCCGTTCGGGACAATAATTCTGAATTTTGCTTAGAAAGGCAGAAAAAGAGCATCCCTGTATTATCTGACTTGTATGAGCAAATGTCGTCGGATCCGGAACTGGGGAAAGCCGCTGAAATACTAAAAACTTTTACTAGGCATGGGGGTTCACAATCTAATTCTATATTTGACTGTCACTCCAATATAGATATCTCGGAATGTCAGGCCTTCACAATATGTGTATCAGACTTGGACGAAGAAATATTAAGACCCTTGGGGCTTTTTATTGCAACAAAATGGACATGGGAGGTGTTTGGGAGCGATCACTCAGTTCTTAAGATGATTGTGACAGACGAAACACAGTTGATTATGGACAAGAGTGTGCCCGAATTATCAAGCTGGTTGGAAAATGCTTTTCGTCGCTCCAGAAAGAAAAACATTTCTATGTGTAGCGCCACTCAAGGATTTGAAGTCTTTTTAAGGGTGGAGCAGGGTCTTGGTGTTTTGAAAAACTCCACTACGAAAATCTTATTGAAACAAGACAGTATTGACATTGATGCGGTACAGGAAAAATTCAATCTTAGTGAGGGTGAAGCTGCTTGCACTTTATTGTTTAAAAAAGGACAGGGGATTATTAAGGTTGATAATGATTCAGCATTATTAAATATAATTCATACTTCCAGAGAATATATGATGTTTACCAGTGATCCTAATGATGTGGTAGAGATTATAAAAAGGGGAGCAGCGGGAAATGCGTAGATTTTTCATCTGCATTACACTTATGGTTATGTTTTTTGTTATTAGTTCACCTGTCTTTGGGAAAATAGGCTTGCCTGTAATGTACTTACCTGTCACTTTACTGGAAGAGAACAATATTTTAAAGGTCTCTTGGCAACAACAACCCGGGATTAGTCAGTATAACGTTGAAAAATGGTCGGTGGCAGGTACAGATTACTGGACATACAATATTAACGATAAACATAGTGCTAATGATAAATTAATAAAAATAGGTGATCATATACTGGAGGCAGAAACCTTTATTTACAAGGCAAATATCGGAAAAAATGTTGAGTTTTATGATGAGAATGTAAAGCCCGGTTACACTTACTTATATCGTGTTAACGGGGGAATTATAAGTGCCAAAGAAACTAGGAAGAGAGATGTTGTAGCCCTGAGTACAGAACAAAAAGGGCAAATTGCCGCTCGCCAAACTAATGAGCAGGCTGATTTTGGATTAAGCGACGGATATTTCAGTGCACACAGTGAAAGGCAGCAGCAATATGAAAAAACAGCAGATTACCCAGAGAGGTTGGCTGCTAACTTGATTATGGCCCTTCCCAATTGGCTTATTGAGGTGGTGGGACTTTATGATCCGCTGGAGTTGGTATTTGAAGTGGATTTAAAGGACACTTATAGTTTAGATCATGTGAGTGAAAGCAGGAAAGATCTTACTTGGAGTATGTATAATACAGATGAATTTAAAGTAATAGACAATTTTTATAGTAATGCTGTGCAAGTTATGCCAATTTTTATGGCGGTGGGCGTGGTGATAGCTGGTGCAGTTTTATTGTTTGGCTCAGTTGGAAGTTCCGCTCTTGTTAGTACTAGAGGGTTATTGCTGGGTATTTTAGCAAGTGCATTTTTAATTAAAACTGCCCCTTACTTGCTTAGTTTCTTTTTCGATGTAAATAAAGCAATAATATTGCTTTGCCATAGCCTTGTAGCCGAGGATATTAACCAATCTTTTTTACATACCATTTACAATAGAGACACACGTTCCATTGGGGCAGCATTTATGGCTTTAATTGGATGTATATCAATCGGTATAATTAATTTTCAATTTACAGTAAGGAAATTATTTGTCGCAATATTGGTGGGTATATTGCCAATAGCATTAATAAACGCAATTTTCCCGGGGCGAAGAAATGCATTGATAGTATGGGTGAAAGAATTTTCATCTTACGTTTTTATGCCGGCTGGTTTGGCTGTGGGGTTGTCTTTTTTTATACATTTCTTAGGTAGTGAAAATTTTTGGGTTACCATTGTGTGTTTACTTTCTTTACCTAACATCAGCACATTGGTAAGAAGTTCATTAGGTTTGGGAGATTC
>CAZHAJ010000007.1:0-29445 GCA_964530215.1 uncultured Peptococcaceae bacterium
AGTTACCTTTCTACGCGGACATCATATATAAAATTCTTGCTCTGAACCTCTCAAAGTTCTTGGCCCCAAAAGCATTTCTTTTTAAAAAATTAAATTTATTGTTGACACCTTCAGTATAGCCATTGGTGCAAGGGACTTTAAATGAGTTAAGAATATTGTCCTGCCAACGAACAATAGTTTGAAAGCAATTATCAAATTCCGAAAGTTTACTGCTAGCAACATAGAGATATCATGCGTGAAGCTTCTGCTTGGCTTCCTCAAAGCTGGTTACATCAGCAAACTCTAGAAATTTTTCCTTAAAGCAGTAATGCAAATATTGTAGAAATGTTACTAACTATATATTGATGTTTTTTTGCAAACTAAGTCAATATATTGATTTAGTTTCGAGATTATAAAATAAGTGCTTAATTTAGGGGTTTGTTTTGCAAAAAAGTATTTACAAAAAACAAAAAAGCTATTAGATTATATAATAAGTGGTGGAAAGTGATGTAAAGTGGATCAAAGTGGGGAGACGATGGTTTGACTGGGGTGAAAACTTATGTTTATAGGTGAATATCAACACACCATCGACTCCAAAGGTAGACTTTTTATTCCTGTTAAATTTCGCGAAGGCCTGGGGGAGAAGTTTGTTATAACAAAAGGATTGGACGGATGTCTGTTCGTATACCCCCCCAAGGATTGGACAGCATTGGAGCAAAAAATGAGGTCCTTGCCCTTTACTAAGTCAGATGCCCGGGCCTTCATGCGGTTTTTTTTCTCGGGAGCCACTGAATGTGATGTGGACAAACAGGGAAGGATTTTAATTCCTTCAAATCTTAGGGAATATGCCGGGCTGGAAAAGGAAACCATGATTATAGGGGTATCTTCAAGGGCAGAAATATGGGCCCGGCAGCGTTGGGATGAATATAGTTTGGCGGCATCAGCTTCAGCTGATGAGATTGCCGAAAAAATGGCAGACTTTGATTTGGGTATTTGATGTGACTCCTAAAGTTGCGTTTAATGAAGATTAAACTTATATGAAATAGGAGCCAATAAATGCCAAATAGCAGCAATTATAAATACTGGCACCTTCCGGTCATGGTTGATGAAGTACTGAAAATGATTAATCCCGTAAATGGCGGCTGTTATGTTGATTGTACATTGGGTGGGGCAGGACATAGCTATCACCTGCTTTTTGCCTCCTCTCCCTGCGGAAAGCTTATCGGGATTGATCAAGATATGGATGCCATCAGAGCCGCAAAGGCAAGGCTGGAAGAGTTTGGTGACAGGGCTGTCTTGGTTCAGGGTAATTTCACCGACTTGCCGGCCATTCTGGGTGAATTGGGAATTAGCCATGTGGATGGTATACTGTACGATTTGGGAGTAAGTTCTTATCAACTGGATAATTCCGAAAGAGGATTCAGTTATCAAAAAGATGCGCCACTGGATATGCGCATGGATAGAAGTAAGGGGATTACTGCCGGAGACTTGGTAAACAAGTTGCCGGAAGAACAGCTGGCTAATTTAATTTATAAATATGGTGAAGAACGTTTTGCCAGAAGAATAGCGGCGTTCATTGTAAGGCAGAGGGAAAAATCTGCTATTATGACCACCGGACAACTGGTAGATATTATAAAACAAGCTATGCCTGCCAGATTTAGGAGAGAGGGGCCTCATCCCGCTAAAAGAACCTTCCAAGCTTTACGCATAGAAGTGAATAAAGAGCTTGATGTGCTGGTTGAAGCTTTGGAAAGTATGTTGAACTGTTTGAAACCGGGGGGCAAGGTTTGTGTAATTACTTATCACTCTCTGGAGGACCGTATTGTTAAGGATTTTTTTAGGGACAAAGCTGCACATTGTAAATGTCCCAAAGAGTTTCCGATTTGTATTTGCAATAAAAATCCTTTGATAAAGCTACTTAAACCGGGGGGGATAACCCCCTCTGATTTGGAGATAGAGAGTAATCCCAGGGCAAGAAGTGCTAGGCTCAGGATTGCAGAGCGCCTTTAGTCTGTCCAAAGAAAGCTTCGTTTAGGATTTTAAAAGTGGGCATTGATTTGTTCTAAACAGTTTGGAGGTTGAATAAGCTGTGGTAGTAGCTCAAGAACGATATGAACATTATAGTCTACCCAAAGAAAAAAGCCGGGTAAGCCGGCGTCCTAAACGAAATTTTATCCCCAATAAAACAAAGCATAGTCTTACTTTTCTGGTGTTAATGGTTTTTGCTACCGGTATGCTGATTTCCTACTATTATTCCCAGGTGGTTATTTCAGGTTATGAGATAGCCAATTTAAGCAAACAAATAGCCACACTTCAGCAAGAGACAGACTCCCTTGCTGAGGAGGTTGACAGTTTTAATACTCTGGGCAGAGTAGAATATGTTGCTATTAACAAGCTTAATATGGTTAAGCCGGATAGCAAAGATATTGTGGTGGTTAGGGCAGATTTGGCGGCAGATAATAACCGGGAAGATATTGCGGCATCTGGAATCGATGAGCCCGAGGATGGAACCATGCAAACTGCCCAGGAAAAAAGAGAAACCGGTAACAGTAAGGTGGTACAAGCTTTTGTCAATCTAATTGGGATGAAAGGCAGTTAAGGGACTGAACTAACCGGGTAGGCTTGTCAGGAGGAGAAAGGTATGCGAACTGCAGGCATACTAATCCGCAAGAGGCTTACCTGGGTTTTTTTATTTTGCAGTGTAGCCTGTGTGGTGCTTGTTTTTAGATTGGCATGGATTCAATTTGTAAAGGGTGATTACCTCCAGCAAAAAGCTTTGGAGGTAAGAATGCAGGATATTCCTGTTGAAGCCAAGAGGGGTACTATCTATGATCGAAACGGAAATGAACTGGTTACCAGTGTCAGCAGCGATTCTATTTATGTGATTCCTTTTCAGATTCAAAATCCTCAGTACGCAGCAAACGCTTTGGCTCCAATATTGGAGATTGATGCCCCAAAAATATATCGAATTATTTCCCGCAGTTCCAATTATGAATGGCTTAAGAGAAAAGTTGCACCTGAAGTGTCAAAGGCTGTAAAAGAGTTGAACCTAAAGGGTGTTCACTTGGTAGAGGAGAGTCGTAGATTTTATCAGCACGAAACCTTAGCTCCTCATCTGCTGGGATTTACCGGTGTAGATAATCAGGGCCTGATGGGTATTGAAAAGTCTTTTGATGATATGCTTAAGGGAAAGCCCGGTCGTATTATGGTGGAGCATGATGCCGCAGGCAGGAATATACCAAACCCCCTTAATAAATACTTGCCGCCAGAACAGGGGAATAGTCTTGTATTGGCTTTGGATGAAAATATCCAATATTTTGTGGAGCGGGAGTTGGATAAGGTAGCAGCAGCTTATCGTCCCAAACTGGCTGTGGTCATTGTTATGGATCCACAGACCGGGGAGATTATGGCTATGGGGAACAGACCCACCTTTAACTCAAATAATTGGGCTGATGTTCCAAGAAGTGTGTGGGATCGAAATCCTGCTATTTGGTATAATTATGAGCCCGGTTCTACTTTTAAAATAGTTACCGCTTCAGGTGCGGTAAGTGAAAGGGTTATAAGTGAGACTGAGAGCTTCTTTGATCCCGGATACATAAAAGTTGCGGATAGAAATATCCGCTGCTGGAAAGCAGGGGGACATGGGAGTCAGAGTTTTGAAGAAGTGGTGATGAATTCCTGCAACCCGGGTTTTGTAGAAATAGGACTTCGATTAGGAAAAGAAAGATTTTATAAGTATATTACTGATTTTGGTTTCGGGCAGCGGACAGGTATTGATTTATCTGGTGAGGCCAAAGGTATAATAATAGATAAAAAAAATGCAACTAATTTAAATGTTGCCACCATGTCTATCGGACAGTCAATAGCCGTTACCCCTATACAGCTGCTATCGGCAACCTGTGCAGTGGCTAATGGCGGAACCTTAATGAAGCCAATGCTGGTAAAGGAGATACGAAATGCTAACGGTGAAACTGTACAAACTTTTAAACCTGAAGCGATAAGAACGGTTTTAGATAATGAAACTGCTAATCAGGTTAAAAAGCTGCTGGAAAACGTTGTTTCTAATGGAACGGGAAGAAATGCATTTGTGGAAGGCTATAGAGTTGCCGGTAAAACAGGTACCGCTCAAGTGGTTGGAGATAGTGGAGGCTATGTTGCGGGAAAATATGTTGCTTCCTTTACCGGTTTTGCACCCGCAGACAATCCAAGGGTAGCAATTACAGTGATGATAGCCGAGCCCCAAGGCGGTATATATTTCGGCGGGGTAATAGCGGCACCGGTATTTCAGGCAATTATGCAGGATACATTGCAGTACCTTAATTTGCCTGATGACCCCGGCTTAATTAAACCCCCGGCTCCAAGTGCTTGGTATGAAGTCCCCAGAACAGAAATAAAGGTTCCCAATGTAGTTAACTATCCCATAAATGAGGCGATAAGAAGACTGAGAGCACAAGGACTCTCTTTCCAAACCAGAGGGCAGGGGGCAGTGGTATACAGTCAGATTCCCCAGGGTGGTGCTGCAGCAATGAGTGACGTAACGGTTATTTTGGATTTAAACCAGCCTGAATCGGGAGGCATAACTGTTCCCAATCTCAAAGGTTTAACGGAGCTGGAAGCCAAAGGGCTAATGGAGGAGTTGGGCCTTAGAGTGGAAACGGTGGGTGTGGGGTTGGTATCTTCTCAAGAACCTCAGCCTGGACAAAAGCTTAATAAGGGTAGTGTCGTCAAGGTAGAGTTAGTGCCTCCAGGAAATGACAGGGGTAATTCGCAGGAGGTTTTGCCTGGAATGGCGTATAGTGGTATTATTATCATGGATTAATTATGCATAATTTTGTTGGTTCGGCGTTATGGTAGCATTATTTGCAGGTACAACAAAAGTATGAAGTAAAAGCCTGCCGCCGCAATCAGTTGTGAGGGCAGGCTTAAATGTAGAGCCCGTTGGAAAATAATCAGCTTATAGGGGGCGGGTTATGCAGCTGAGGGAATTGCTGAAAAATATAAAAACCTTGGAGTTTGCCGGAGACGACCGGGTGGAGATCAGAGGAATTTCTCACAATTCCAATGATATCGGCAACGGATATTTGTTTGTTGCTGTAAAGGGGTTCAATACCGACGGCCACTTATATATCAAAGATGCTGTAAAGTCAGGTTCCCCGGCTGTTCTTGTGATGGAGCCGGTTGAGGCCCCCCCCGGAGTATGTGTGATAAGAGTGGAGGATACCAGACAAGCTTTAGCTCTTTTATCAGCCGCCTTTTACCGCAATCCGTCTCAGGAGTTGCTGTTGGTGGGGGTCACAGGCACTAACGGGAAAACCACTACATCATATCTTATTAATTCAATATTTCGCACAACAGGTAATAAGGTTGGCTTGGTGGGTACCATTGCCAATTTTATAGGAGACAGGAAGCTTCAGGTGCAGCATACAACTCCTGAGGCTCATCAGTTGCAAAAGCTTTTTAGAGAAATGGCTGACGAGGGTGTGCAGACTGCGGTCATGGAAGTGAGTTCACATGCCCTTGCTCTAAACAGGGTAACCGGATGTGAATTTGATGTGGCAGTCTTTACTAACCTGACTCAGGATCATCTGGATTTTCATCAGGATATGGAGGATTATTTTCAGGCAAAAATGCAGCTGTTCAGCAATATAGGTCAGGGAGTTAAAAAATTTCCCAAGTTTGCGGTTATTAACAGGGATGACCCGTATTCAGAAAGGATTATTAAAGGGTGCAGTGTTCCGTTTATTACCTATGGACTGTCAGAGAATGCTCAAATTAGGGCTGCCAATATAAATACAAAAGACAACGGTAACAGTTTTCAGGTGATTAGTGAGCTAGGTGATTTTTGGTTAAATCTTAAGCTGGGAGGATTTTTCAACATATACAACGCTTTGGCGGCCTGTGCTGTGGGGCTCGGTTGTGGCATTAGCCAGGAAAAAATAATCATTTCTCTGGAAGGAATAGATGGTGTGCCCGGAAGATTTGAAAGAATCGACTGTGGTCAAAACTTTACGGTGGTGGTGGATTACGCTCACACACCGGACGGCTTGGAGAATTTGTTAAAGGCGGCCAGGGGTATTTCTTCCGGAAGATTAATAACGGTATTTGGCTGCGGTGGTGATCGGGATCGATCAAAAAGGCCGTTAATGGGAAAAATAGCGGGGAAATATAGCGATCTTTCTATAATAACTTCAGATAATCCTAGAAGTGAAGATCCTATCCAGGTTATAAGTGATATAGAAGCAGGAATTATTAATACCGTAAAGCAAGCTCAGTACAGAATAATTCCCGATCGTCGTGATGCCATCCAGGTTGCCTTAAGGGAGGCACGAAAAGGAGACTTTGTGGTTATTGCTGGTAAAGGACATGAAAATTATCAAATAATAGGTGACAAAAAAATTCGCTTTGACGATGGAGAAGAAGCTAAGCTGGCTATTAAAGCATTAAATATTGACGGTTATTTTTAATATTGCAGATAATATTGGAGGTTTACCGTGCTTTCTTTAACAATTGAACAGATAACGGAAGCTGTTTCAGCTCTTGAAGTCATATCTGGTGATGACAGAATGTTTAATTCGGTGAGTACAGACTCCCGTACCGTGAAAAAAGGAGATCTGTTTTTTGCGCTTCATGGAGAAAATTTTGACGGACATCAGTTTGTTGCAAAAGCTGTGAAAAATGGTGCAAGGGGTTTGGTGCTGTCCCAACTGCCGAAAGATTTGCCGGTGCATATAACTGCTTTTATTGTAGAGGATACCTTAAAGGCATTACAGAGTTTGGCGACATATAATCGCCGCCTTTCCGGTGCAATGGTGGTGGCTGTTACCGGCAGTTCAGGAAAAACCAGCACAAAGGATATACTATATAGTGTCTTATCTGCCAAATATCGAACCCATAAGACCAAGGGTAATTTAAATAACGAAGTGGGTTTACCCCTTACTTTGCTGCTTTTGGATGAAGAACATCAGGTGGCGGTAGTGGAAATGGGTATGAGGGGTTTGGGGGAAATTAATCTATTAAGTAAGATAGCTCAGCCTAACGGTGCTGTTATTACCAATATCGGCCAAGCACATATGGAACTCTTGGGCTCGGTGGAAAATATAGCCGGGGCTAAAGGGGAATTGTTAGATCATATCCCACAACAGGGCTTTGCTGTGTTGCATGGTGACAGCCCATTTATAGAAAGGGAGGCAAAACGCTGTCAGGGTAAAGTTGTCATGTATGGAGAGAAGCCAAATTTCCAGCTGTATTTAAAGGAAATAATAGCTGAAAACGGTGGTAATCGTTTTACAGTATTATTTCATGGTTGCACCCAGGAGTTTTTTCTTCCTTTGCCCGGACAACATAATGTTATAAATAGTTTAGCTGCCATTGCTGTGGGCTATGAGTTGGGTATGAGTTGTCAGGAAATTAAGGAAGGCTTGGCTAAAGCAAGTTTAACGGCTATGAGATTGGAAGTCACCGAATATAAAGGTATTAAGATAATAAATGATGCTTATAATGCAAATCCGGATTCCACTAAGGCAGCAATAAAAGTACTGACAGATACGCCGGGCATGAGAAAGATAGCGGTGCTGGGCGATATGCTGGAACTAGGTGATATGTCTGAAGAAGCTCACAGGAAAGTGGGAAAAGCTGTTTGTGAAGCCGGTATAGATTTACTGGTATCAGTGGGGAAGCTGGGCTCTTTTATTGGTATCGGGGCTCAGGAAGCAGGGTTTTTAGCCACTAATATTCATTATTATAATTCTGCTGCCGAAGCTGCCCTTTCTTTTGCCAGCACCCTCAAGCCTGGAGATGTGGTTTTGGTTAAGGGATCCCGGGGCATGAAAATGGAGGGTTTTATTGAGGGCATGAAATAACGGTACAAGGAATGATACCGAGGAGGAGAGATGGATAATATTTGGTTTTCAATAATAAAAGCCATAGTATTTTCTTTTTTAGCCACTGTAATTATCGGTCCCATAGTGATACCGGTGTTGAAAAGATTAAAATTTGGGCAGAATGTTCGTAATGACGGTCCTGCCAGCCATCTTTCCAAAGCAGGTACTCCCACCATGGGCGGGATAATATTTCTGTTGGGTATTACTTTTGTGGGTTTAGCTGTCACCCATAGGTATCCCGAGGGCATTTTGATTTTAGCAATTATGCTGGGATTTGGTTTAATAGGTTATATTGATGATTTTTTAAAGATTGCTTTACATAGGCCATTGGGACTTCGTGCTAGGGAAAAACTGACAGGACAAGTACTTATGGCTGTTATCCTAGCATTTCTGGCAGTTTATACTTTAGGGAGGGGCACCCATTTAGCCGTACCCTTCAGTTCCGCAACTTTTGAAATGGGTATACCTTTATACATCATTTTTTGCATTATAGTTGTAGTGGGAGCTGCCAATGCGGTTAATCTTACAGATGGCTTGGACGGTTTGGCATCCGGTATTACTGTTTTTACATCCCTTGCATATGTAATAATTGCTCTTGTCGCAAACATGTCGGGCATAGCTTTAATTATGGCTGCAGTTGCTGGGGGATGTCTGGGCTTTCTTGTTTTCAATCGCCATCCTGCTAAAGTTTTTATGGGGGATACAGGCTCACTTGCTTTGGGAGGAGCTTTGGGGGCAGCGGCAGTATTAACCCGAAGTGAGTTATTTTTATTAATTATCGGCATTGTTTATGTCGTGGAGACCCTTTCGGTTATAATTCAGGTTTTTTCTTTTCAGGTATTTGGACGCAGAGTATTTAAGATGAGTCCATTGCACCATCATTTTGAATTAAGCGGCTGGAATGAAAACAGAATTGTATTGACTGCTTTGACGGTAACTATAATATTCTCAGGGTTAGGTATAATGGGGTTTATTTTTAGATAACAGCTATACAGGAGATGAACTTGTGGATTTGAAGGGAAAAAAAGTATTGGTGTTGGGGGCTGGAAAAAGCGGTTTAGCAGTAGCCCGTTTTTTGCTGTCTAAAGGGTCAGAAGTTGTTTTAGCTGATACCAGAGAGAAAGAGCAGTTGGGAGATGTTTTAACCGAGCTGAGTCAAGCAGAGGTTCAGTTAAGCTTGGGTGGATATCCAAAGCTGGACGGAAGCTATGATTTACTGGTAATAAGTCCTGGGATTCCCCTGGATATAGCACCGGTTACTGAGGCGGATTTGTTGGGGGTGCCGTTGATGGGGGAACTGGAGTTGGCTTATAGATTTGCCAAGTCTCCCATAATAGCAATTACCGGTACCAACGGAAAGACCACCACCACAACTTTAGTGGGAGAGATATTCAAAGACGCCGGTTATAAAGTACTGGTGGCGGGAAATATAGGTTTGCCTTTGGTGGAGCAGGTGGAGTCGTACGGACCTAAGGATATTATTGTGGCAGAGGTTTCTAGCTTTCAATTGGAGACAGTGACGGATTTCCGCCCAAAAGTGGGAGTTATATTGAACCTGACACCGGATCATTTGGACAGGCATGGGGATATGCAGGGCTATGGTGCTGCAAAAAGCAGGATATCAATGAATCAGAGCCTTGGTGATTATCTGATTCTTAATTATGATGATCCCACGGTTAGGGAGATGAAGAGTGGAACAAAAGAAAATGTCATATATTTCAGCCGACGGAATATTTTAGAAAAAGGCGTATTTTTGCAGCAAGGTCTTATTAAATCTACAGTCAAAAATGAAGACACAAAAGTACTTGATGCCAAGGAACTTCAAATGCCGGGAGTTCACAATCTTGAAAATGCTATGGCCGCTGCTGCTGTGGCATTGGTAATGGGTGTTCCCCATGGAAATATTGCAAACACCCTTAAAAGGTTTGCCGGGGTGGCTCATCGCTTGGAGTTCGTAGCTGAAATTGGGGGAGTTAAATATATAAATGACTCTAAGGGTACTAATCCTGATGCCAGCATCAAAGCGGTGGATGCTTTCTCAGGTCCATTGATCCTGATAACGGGAGGAAGAAACAAGGGTAATGATTTTAAGCAGTTTTTCCGTACTGCTTCTCCAAAAACCAAGGCTTTAGTGGTTTTAGGTGAATGTGCCCAGGAAATGGTTAGGGCTGCCAGTGAGGTCGGTATAAACAAGATAATAAAGGCAGACACCTTTAGGGAAGCTGTGTTGACAGCCGAATCTGTTTCTTCCAGAGGGGACACGGTTCTGCTTTCACCTGCTTGTGCTAGTTGGGACATGTTTAGCAGTTTTGAAGAACGAGGGGATATGTTTAAGGAAATAGTGAGGGAAATATCTGACGGTAAAAAGCTATTATCTGACAGCCACGTAGAATTATAAGGTGTTCTCTACTGATAATTAGGCAAGTTGCTATTAGCTGCGGAGGTGATATCGATGCGTGCTAAAAAAAAGGCCCCGGATTTTATACTTTTCATAACTGTTATGATGCTGGTTAGTATCGGTATCGTAATGGTTTTTAGCTCCAGCAGCTATTATGCAATGTTTCCTCCATTCAATAATCCTTATTGGTTTCTGAGTAGGCAGTTAATTAATGCACTTATAGGCACTGTGGTTATGATCGCTATGATGAGGTATGATTATTGGAAGCTGAAACGATGGTCACCGATAATATTGGGAATTGTCACCATTCTACTGGTTTTAGTTTTAACCCCCCTGGGAGAAGAAAGATTGGGGGCTCAACGCTGGATTAATCTGGGGTTCTTTAGTTTCCAGCCCTCTGAATTTGCCAAGTTTGGTGTAGTGGTATTTGTTGCTGCAGGGCTATCAAGACTTGGAGTGAAAATAAAAAAATTTAAGGAGGGCGTACTTCCCTATCTTTTTCTGATGATTTTTTATTCGGGACTCATTCTTGCCGAACACGATTTGGGTACTGCAATAACATTGGCAGGCATTGTTTTTACTATGCTGTTTTGTGCCGGAGCAGGAATAGGAGTTCTGAGCCTGATGAGTTTACTGGGTATCGGAGCAGTGGGTGCAGCCATATTTACAGAAGAATACAGGAGAAATCGATTTTTGGCTTTTTTAAATCCCGAAAGCGACCCCAGCGGATCAGGTTGGCATATATTGAATTCTTTAATGTCTTTGGGTTCCGGGGGACTCTTGGGAACCGGTTTGGGACAGGGGCGGCACTCAAAATTTTTGTATTTGCCGGAAAGGCAGACAGATTTTATTTTTGCTGTGATAGGGGAAGAACTGGGTTTCATTGGGGCCTCTTTGGTGATTTTATTATTTGCCCTATTTATATGGAGAGGTTTCAAAATTGCGATAACAGCACCGGATTCTTTTTCCAGCCTTTTAGCGGCAGGTATTGTGTCCGGGATAGCGATTCAGACTATTATAAATATTGGTGTTGTTACCAGTTCTCTTCCGGTTACCGGTATTACTCTTCCTTTTGTCAGTTTCGGGGGTACTTCTTTGGTATTTACACTTATGGGTGTAGGTGTATTATTAAATATATCCCGATATGTTTCTGCCAAATAACACTACAGAAAAAGCCGCACGGAGGTGTCCAATGAAGTTCATTGTCACCGGTGGTGGAACCGGGGGACATATATATCCTGCTGTAGCCATTGCCAAAGGTCTTAAGGAAAGGTTTAATGCAGAGGTTGTTTATATTGGAGGCACTCGGGGGTTGGAAAGGGATATAATTCCCAAAGAGGGGATTCCTTTTCGATCCATTGATTTGGCTGGTTTTAAACGCAGTTTATCACCGGGCAATATAATGGTTTTATGGAAGGCTGTCAGAGGTATAAAGGAGGCAAGCCGGTTAATAAAGGAAATTGGTCCCGCTGCAGTTATCGGAACAGGGGGTTATGTGTGCGGCCCTGTGGTAATGGCTGCTGCTTTAGCAAGGGTTCCCACAATGATTCATGAGCAAAATGCTTACCCGGGTATTACCAATAGGATGTTATCTCGGTTTGTACGCTGTGTTTTTCTTACCTTTGAAGAAGCCAAGAGCTTTTTTCCTTCCGGGGCCGATTTTCGGCTGACCGGATTGCCTGTTCGCAGAGAAATATTAAGTTGTAACAGAGAAGGAGCACGGGAGCGCTTGGACATGCCTGAGAAAGATGTTTTGGTGCTTTCCTTTGGAGGCAGTCAGGGGGCCAAGAGTATTAACGATGCCATTCTCTCGGTTTTAGAAAGGTTTGCAGGGAAACAGGGGGTTTATTTTTTACACGTGACCGGTCCCGGGAATTACGAAGAGTTTATGAATCAATTTGACAGTATGAACTTGGCTGATATTGGAAATATTACCATTACATCTTATATGCATGATATGCCGGCTGCATATGCAGCCGCAGATCTAGTGATATCAAGGGCTGGGGCAGCTACCTTAGCTGAAATAACCGCTAGGGGATTGCCATCAATCCTGATTCCTTATCCTTATGCCTCAGGCGACCATCAGAGGCACAATGCTTTGGCATTACAAAAGGCCAAGGCAGCGATAGTAATAAACAATAAGGACTTAAGCGGAGAATTGCTTTATTTAAAGTTAGAGAAGTTATTGGGGGGAAAAGGATTGCTGGCTGACATGGCCAAGGCCAGTAAAAACATGGGAAAGCCTGATGCATTGGAGGATATCCTTGATTGTATCGGAAATGTTTTAGATAATAGTAAATGAAAAAGATGTAAACATAATTTTTTAGTTTACTTATATGGACAAGCTTTATCGGCCGGGTAACACCTTTTGCGGCACAAGCATACTATAATTTTATCCTGGGGATAAAGCAATGTTTGTTTATAGAAGGTTTTTTACTTTAGGAAGGAGTTGGCATTAGATTGCAGCAAATCCCTGAGAGGATTCATTTTATTGGTATAGGTGGGGCTGGTATGAGTGGTCTGGCCACTATTTTGTTGGAATTAGGATATAAAGTCAGCGGGTCCGACCTGAATAAAACTAAAGTTACTGACCGTTTAGAAGAAATGGGAGCTGTCTGTAGTATAGGCCATATAGCCGAAAATGTTGACGGAGCTGGCTTAGTGGTGGTTTCTACAGCGATTAAGAATGATAATCCTGAACTTATCAGAGCGGTGGAGCAGGGTAAGGGAATTATACATCGCGGTGACTTATTGGCATTGTTAATGAACAGGCAAAAAGGGATTGCAGTGGCCGGGGCACACGGGAAAACCACCACAACCGCAATGATGGCCAGGGTTATGGAAAAAAACGGATATGATCCCACCATTGTAATCGGAGGTGAGTTGAGGGATATAGGAGGAAATGCCAAGTTTGGCAGAGGCCAGTATTTGGTAGCGGAAGCAGATGAAAGTGATGGTTCTTTTTTAAAATTATCTCCTGAGATTGTTATTGTTACAAATATCGAAAATGATCATTTAGATTATTACGGATCGGTTGAGAAAATAAATGATGCATTTAGGGATTTTTTATCTAAAGTACCCAAAAACGGAATGGCTGTAATATGTAAAGATGATCCCGGTAATCGGATTATATTGGAGCAGTATGAAGGGCCTTTGCTTACCTATGGAATTGCCAGCAGCGATGCTGATTTTGTGCTGAGAGATTTGCATTACAAGGGTATGAATTCAAAGGGTGAGGTCTACTTTGGGGGAAAATATTTGGGTACCTTGGCACTTACGGTGCCTGGCCGGCATAATATGCTAAATGCTCTGGCTGTGGTAGCAGTGGGAATACATATAGGAATGGATTTTAAATCGGTAGCTGACAGTTTGAAAAATTTTATCGGTGCTGGGCGTCGTTTTCAGCTTACCGGTGAATTGTTCGGGGTAAGGGTGGTGGATGATTATGCTCACCATCCCACCGAAATTTTGGCTGCTCTGCAAGCAGCCAAACAGGTGGAAGCAAAACGGGTAATTGCGGTATTTCAACCTCATCGTTATTCCAGAACCTCATTGCTAAAGGATGATTTCGGCAAAGCTTTTCATAATGCGGATATTGTAATTGTTGATGATATTTATGCGGCTGGAGAACAACCCCTTGAGGGTGTGAACTCAATATCTCTTGTTGAAGCAATAAAAAGAAACGGGCATAAAAATGTTTTGTATTTGGGTACCGGCGAAAAAATTGTGAATTACCTAGAGGGTTTTGTAAGATCGGGAGATTTAGTGATGACTATAGGTGCAGGTAATATCTGGACAACAGGTATACAGTTAATTGAGAGGTTAAGATCCTCTGGGAGGGTTCTGGATGTCTGTTCCTGATGATTCTTTAGAACTCAAGAAACTCATTGACAGCTCGGTGATGACGGAAGAGCCTATGTCACTGCATACCAGTTGGAGGATTGGCGGCCCGGCGGATATTTTGGTGGAGCCTAGGGGAGTAAAAGAACTTAGAACAGTCTTGGGGTTTGCCAAGGAGAAAAATATGCCGGTCACAGTAATGGGTGCGGGCTCTAACCTACTGGTTAGAGACGGAGGCATTGAAGGAATTGTTATAAAAATTGCGGGTGGCTTTGCGGATTTGAGGTTTGACAATGAACTTGTTGTTGCGGGTGCCGGGGTTAAGCTTAACCGGTTGGCTCACTTTGTAAGGGATTCTAACCTGGGAGGTTTTGAGTTTGTTGCCGGTATTCCCGGAACAGTGGGCGGTGCAGTGGTTATGAATGCCGGGGCTTATGGGTTGTCCATAAGCGACAGAATTGTTAAAGTAACCTGCCTGGATTTCCAGGGTAATGAATATCAGTTTGAAGGCAGTGAAATGAGTTGGGGCTATAGGCAAAGCATATTTCAGGATAAGGAGTTTATTATTACCGAAATAGTCCTAAAGGGTATTTCGCGGGAGAAATCTTTGATCGCTCACGATATCGAAACAATAATAAATAGCCGAAAATCTAAACAACCATTGGAGTATCCCAGTGCAGGCAGTGTTTTTAAGAACCCACCCGGCAATTACGCAGGAAAACTTATTCAGGAATCACACTGTCAGGGTTTGCAGGTTGGTGGTGCCAGAATATCTGATAAGCATGCCAACTTTATTGTTAATCTTGGTATGGCTACAGCATCTGATGTCTTAAGCCTTATCGAGATGGTGAAAGGGAGGGTGAAGGAAAGATTTGATGTCAGTTTGGAAGTGGAAATAAAAGTCTTGGGGCGTTACTGAGGCGGAGGTATGATTATGCAAAAGTATATGATTGTTGGAGGAAACCGCCTGCAGGGAAAGGTTAGGGTAAGTGGCAGTAAAAATGCTGCTCTGCCTTTACTGGCAGCCTCTTTGCTGGGAACAGGAGAAAGTGTAATCCACGATGTCCCAAACTTAAAAGACATTTCAGTAATGATTGAACTGCTGCAATACCTGGGGGCGAAAGTAAGTAGAGACGGATACACCGTTAGGGTGGATGCCAAAAATGTGAAAGCCGACGAAGTCAGTGAGGAACTGGCCAGAAGAATGAGGGCATCAAATTTAATTTTGGGTCCCATGCTGGCCAAGTTTAATAAAGCTAATGTAAGTCACCCGGGGGGTTGTGAAATTGGCTCCAGGCCTATGGATTTACATCTAAAGGGCCTTCAGAAAATGGGAGTGGTAATTTCTGAAAGACATGGATTTATTATTGCAGAAACCGATAAATTAACAGGAGCGGAGATTTATCTTGATATGCCCAGTGTGGGTGCCACCGAAAACCTGATAATGGCGTCAGTACTGGCAGAGGGCACCACAGTAATTAAAAATGCGGCAAGGGAGCCTGAGATCGTAGATTTGCAGAATTTTCTAAACCGCATGGGGGCAAGTGTCAGCGGAGCAGGCACCGATGCAATTAAAATTAAGGGAGTAAAATCCCTGGGTGCCGCAGAGCATAATGTAATTCCGGATCGTATTGAGGCGGGCACGTTGATGGTGGCTTCAGCAATAACCGGCGGGGATGTTATAATTACCAACGTAATACCGGAACACTTGGAGGCAGTGACGGCAAAGCTTACAGAAACAGGTGCCGCAGTGCTGGTGGAGGATAATCAGATAAGGGTAAGGGGTAATCCCATATACAAAGGTGTCGACTTGCGAACTCTTCCATACCCTGGTTTTCCGACAGATATGCAGCCCCAGTTCATGGCACTTATGACACTGGCCCAGGGTACCAGTATCATAACCGAAACGGTTTTTGAAAACAGATTTAAACATGTAAGTGAATTGAGGAGACTGGGAGCGGATATAAAAGTAGAGGGGCAGACCACCATAATAAAGGGAGTTCCTAAGCTGAGCGGAGCGGTGGTGGAGGCCTCGGATTTGAGGGCAGGAGCAGCACTTATACTGGCGGCGTTGGTGGCGGATAATGGAACGGTTATTGAAAATATAGAACATATTGATCGGGGTTACGAGAGACTAGAAAACAAATACAGCTCTTTGGGAGCAAGAATTATTAGAGTGCACAGTTGATGTGGCTCTTTTTTAGTTTTCTAATGGACAAGTAACAATGGGTTGATATAATAAATGATAAAGGCTGAGAGAGTTGGAACGGCCATAAAGTTTGACAGGAAGTGGTGTTTTGAAAAAAAGGCCTTCCAAGTTCAATATAATCAAGAGATTATTTTTTATTATAATGATGGCAACAGCAGTGTATGTCCTTGCCCGTTCATCAATATTCGAGGTTAAGGAGATACGGGTAGTGGGAAATAATGTACTGTCAGAGGAAAAGCTGGTTGCTGCCTCCGGAATAAATCTTGGAGAAAATATTTTCCAGTTGGACCTTAAGTCCAGCACCCAAAGAATAGAAATAATCCCTGTAATCAAAAATGTAGAAATAGTGAGGGTTTTGCCGGCTGCTGTGGAAATTAAAATTGAAGAAAGACAGCCTTTGGCATTGCTACCTATACAAGACGGATTTATACAGGTCGATGAGGATGGGGTTTGCCTGCAAAACTCCGATCTATTATCCAGTCAGGTTCCGGTGGTAACGGGAGTAGAATTTGAGACTCCTTCACCGGGGGAGAAGATAGAATCCCATTTATTAGAAACTGGTTTGACAGTAGCTAAGGGTCTGCCAGCGGGTCTTCTGCCCATGATATCAGAAATTAACGTCAACGGAGATCAGGTTATTATGTATACATTGGACGGAATCCAATGTCGATTGGGGATTTTGGGAGATGTGCAGCGCAAGGGGGAAGTATTTATGAAGGTGTTGGAGGAATTAAAGGACAAGGGTAAAAGAATAAATTATATCGATCTATCATTGGCTGAATCGCCGGTGGTAAAATACGCAGAATAATAGAAGTGATTTATGTTTAAAGTGTATAATAAGAGACTTTATGAATTACAAAAAGTTTAGTATCCGAAGACAGTGGATATTTTCAAGCATAAATTAGGGGATGTGCCGGTATGCAAATTAAATCCTACCATTTTGCTTTGATGCTGGTGGGTTTGGTGCTGGGAACTTTACTTTCCATCCAATTTAAATCAACCAGCGAGGCAAATAAAAATCCACAGATACAAAGAGTTGAAACCTTGTCCTATCGAGCTGCTCAGTTAAGGGTTACAAATGAGGAAAAAAACCAGCAGCTTATTGAGATGAGGTCACAGCTTGATAAATTGGCAAAGGGTCCAGATATAAATACCCTGAAAGAAAGTCTCTATTCGGCTCAAATTGAGGCGGGACTTTTAGAGATAAAAGGACCTGGGGTACAGGTTGTATTAAATGACAGCAATGCTGTGGCTAAGCAAGGGGAGAACCCCAACCTTTATGTGCTTCATGATGAGGATATCCTTAAGGTGTTAAACGAACTAAGGGCTGCCGGGGCGGAGGCGCTGGCTATTAATGATGAAAGAATATTGTCAACCAGTGAAATTCGCTGCGCCGGTCCCACCATACTCATTAATAAAAGCAAACGACTGACTCCACCATTTATAGTTAGTGCCATTGGGGAACCGGACACCATGCTAAGTGCACTGGAAATGCGAGGAGGGGTTGTGGAATCCCTAAAGTTTTGGGGAATTCAGATAAGTGTAAAAAAAGTCCCTGAAATCACTATTCCGCACAATGTCAGCGGTGTCAGCTTTGAATTGGCTGAGCCCGTTGGGGAGGTGCAGTGATATGAAGCGGTTTTATATTTCTTTCGGAATAATCACACTTGTTCTCGGTATGATGCTGGCAATGCAATTTAAAACAAACAGCACCAGAGATCAAGGAATTTCCTCGGATCGTGTCCAGGAGATTCAGTTGGAGGTAAGTAAACTTGAAAGGGACAGCCTTAAACTGGATGAGGAGATTGCGGATCTGGAAGCTAAATTGGAACAGGCAAACAAAGGTCAACTGGGAGCAAAGCAGGCTATTCTAGATGAGTTGACAAAAAGGCGTATCGGTGCAGGGTTGGTCTCCCTGACGGGACCGGGGGCTGAAATAACTCTAGATAATCCTGTGGTTCCCAGTCGAAACTTTATTTCAATTATCAGGGATGAGGATCTGCTTAGGTTAGCTAATGAGCTCAAAGGAGCGGGTGCCGAAGCTATTGCGATAAATAACCAAAGACTTATTTCCATTAGTGAGATAAGATTATCAGGGTCTTTTATAAATATTAATTTAGAGAGGATAAATCCTCCTTTTAAGATAGTAGCAATCGGAAATCCAGAAAAACTGAAAAGTGCACTGGAGATTAGCGGCGGTTTATTGGACTATTTCAGGGATTTAGGAATGGCTGTTGAAATTCATACGCCGGATAAGGTGACAGTTCCTGCGTACAATAAAGATCTAAATTATAATTTCGCTGAGGCCGTTAGAAAGGATGATTAACTATGTGGAAGGGAATCTGGTTAGCAGTTGCCGGTCTTGTCTTGGGTATTATAATCGGACTTAAACTGCCCTTTACCATTCCCCAGGCTTATGCCAAGTATATGTCGGTGGCAGTTTTGGCGGCTTTGGATTCGGTTTTTGGCGGAATTCGGTCGGCTATGGAAGAACATTACGACAATCAAGTTTTTTTAACAGGCTTTTTCAGTAATGCTTTATTGGCCGCTGGCCTGGCTTTTATTGGGGAGCGTCTGGGAATAGATTTATATCTGGCAGCTGTGGTGGCTTTTGGTGTAAGGCTTTTCCAAAACCTGGCTATCATTCGCAGAAATTTATTAAAAAAATAATTCCAGCTAAGTTAAAGGGAAATCGTTCCTTATGTTGAATTTTACAGTTTAAACAAGTATGTTATCTACAACTTCAAATCGTTATTGGATGATACATAAAAAAGTACACAGCTGAAAATAACACGTTAACAAGGGGTATTTTCATTGATAGGTTTTCAACTACTATGAGGGAGGATAATTGAATGTCTGATTTTGCTGGAGAACAATTGGCAACGATAAAGGTTATCGGAGTAGGTGGCGGAGGCAATAATGCTGTAAATAGAATGATCAGTGCGGGTCTTAAAGGTGTTGAATTTATTACTGTAAACACTGATTACCAGGCACTCCAATTATCTCACTCAGATATAAAAATACAAATTGGAGAAAAACTTACAAAAGGCCTTGGGGCCGGAGCTAATCCTGAAATAGGTCAAAAAGCCGCAGAGGAAAGCAGAGAAGAGATAATACAGGGACTTAAGGGAGCAGACATGGTTTTTGTCACCGCCGGTATGGGCGGCGGTACCGGCACCGGTGCAGCTCCTTTGGTGGCTGAGGTTGCCAAGGAGTTAGGTGCATTAACAGTTGGTGTGGTTACAAAGCCCTTTACCTTTGAAGGGAGAAAGCGTCTGTCCCAGGCGGAGACCGGTATTCAAAACCTTAAGGACAAAGTGGATACATTGATTACCATACCCAATGATCGGCTGTTGCAGGTGATTGACAAGCATACTTCTATTGTAGAAGCATTCCGTATTGCTGATGATGTTCTGCGTCAAGGGGTTCAGGGTATTTCAGACCTTATAGCCGTTCCTGGGCTTATTAATTTGGATTTTGCCGATGTTAAAACAATTATGAGGGATACAGGCTCGGCACTGATGGGAATAGGAATTGCCGGCGGTGAAAACAGAGCTGCTGAAGCAGCCAGTATGGCTATATCCAGTCCTTTACTGGAAACCTCGATTGAGGGAGCAAGGGGAGTACTTCTTAACATTACAGGGGGCTCATCCTTGGGTCTTTTTGAAGTTAACGAAGCAGCCGAAATTATTGCCCAAGCTGCAGATCCGGAGGCAAATATTATTTTCGGTGCTGTAATCGATGAAAGAATGGAAGAAGAGGTTAGAGTAACCGTTATTGCCACAGGCTTTGAACCCAAAATGGGCCGAAAAGAAAGAATAATAAAAAAAGATGTTGAGTTAAAGTCCTTTAGCGGCAGTGATGATTTGGATATACCCGCCTTCCTGAGAAGGAGATAGTCAGAAGCCAGGATACAGAAGTCAGAATAGAGAATCCAGAAGTCAGAATCCAGAATCCAGAATTTTAAGAAGTGACTTTCTGTCAATAGGTGGGGTAGACCCCATAATGGGAGAGTAACAGCGGTGGTTGACTATGTGGTCAGCCACCGCTTATATATTAAATTAGTGAATCTTCGCATAGATAGGTGTACGGATTTCAGTCTGTCCTAAAATGTCCTCCCCCAAATAAGAAGCTTCTTTTTTGTCGAATATATGCTTTTAAAAAAGTGTCCCCCTCTACAAGCATTTACAATTATTGCCATCCAAACGAGGTATAATATCCATTAGAGTGAATTGTTGCAGTGTGGATTTGCTGTGCTTTTAAAGCTGTATTTTATTCAGCGGTGGGTCATATTAAGGGAATACAGACCATATATTGGTGGAAAGCCCTTGTTTTCGGAGGTTTTGCTGTGAGCACCTCAGTGGTGTACTTAGATAAAGTTTTTTTGGGTAACCTGCTGGTGAACGGTTTCATTCTTTGGGCATCTGGAAGGCTGGGACAAGTAAAAGTAAAAATGCCCAGAATAATGATAGGAGCCGGGATTGGCGGGGCATATTCACTATTGGTATTTTTACCTGACTGGGAATATCTTTTTACTCTTTTTGCAAAGCTTGTTGTTTCCGTTATTATGCTGTCAATTGCTTTTGTTCCGCTGCCACCTAGAAGATTTATCCGTTGTGCATGTTTTTTTTATTTAATCTCTTTTGTGTGTGGAG
This sequence comes from uncultured Peptococcaceae bacterium, assembly GCA_964530215.1. Classification (GTDB taxonomy): domain Bacteria; phylum Bacillota; class Desulfotomaculia; order Desulfotomaculales; family Desulfocucumaceae; genus JAAXTT01. The sequence goes on from CAZHAJ010000007.1 coordinate 20,962, forward strand.
GTGCTGTTATCGGTTTTTCCCAGTTAGTCAGTCAAAACAGAGGAGTTAATGACGGAAATACTTTTATTGCATCAGTTAATCAGTATTTGTGGCCCGGTCTTATATTTTCTATGCTGGTAATATGGGGAGTTGTCGAGTTGCTGCCCAGATACCTTAAGGGAAAGAACAGACTTGAATCCATGAAGCTACATATTACAATTTTTGTTTGGGGTAAAGGTGTCTCATTGCGAGCCTTGGTAGACACCGGAAGCAGTTTATGTGATCCCATTTCCGGAGATCCGGTGGTGGTTGTGGAGCATAGCGCCATTAAAGAAATTTTGCCCCAAACCATGAAGGATAAAGATTGCTGTGACGATGCTGTTAAACTGGTTGAAATGATGGCGGAAACATCTTGGTCGGAAAGGCTTAGATTAATACCGTTTCAAGCCATAGGAACCAATCGGGGTTTTCTTCTGGGTATAAGACCGGATAAGGTGGAATTCAGTATAGACAATAAAAAAGTAGAGGTAAAGAAAGTGGTGGTTTGTATCCACGGAATGAATCTAGATGCAGGCCGGGAATATAGTGCCATTATCAACCCCGCTGTCTTAGATTACGGGAATACCGCATAACGGTGATTGACAGATAAGCCATGGAATAACTAACTTAGGGAGGAATATCATTGTTTAAAATCTGGAAAATCAGGCTAATTATGCGTCTTACCCTGGTGAGGTTAATTCGGTGGTTGGGAGAAAGACAGGAAGTATATTATGTGGGAAGCAGTGAGGCGCTGCCTCCCCCCCTTACCAATGATGAAGAGATATTTTTAATAGGAAAGCTGGAAGCAGGTGATTATGCGGTAAGGAGTATACTTATTGAGAGAAATCTGCGACTAGTGGTATATATAGCCAGAAAGTTTGAAAACACAGGGGTGGGAATTGAGGATTTGGTGTCCATAGGTACCATAGGTTTAATAAAAGCAGTAAATACTTTTGACCCCGGAAAAAAAATAAAACTGGCCACTTATGCTTCCCGCTGCATAGAAAATGAGATTCTCATGTATCTGCGCCGCAACAACAAAACCAGAACGGAAGTTTCCTTTGACGAGCCGCTGAATATAGACTGGGATGGTAATGAGCTTCTTCTATCCGATGTGATGGGGACCGAAAATGACATAATATATAAATTTATTGAAGAAGAAGTGGATAAAAAGCTGCTGCACCTTGCCTTACAGAGACTGACAGGAAGGGAAAGAAAAATTATGGAGCTTAGGTTTGGGCTTAATAATGATTCCGAGAAGACCCAGAAAGAGGTTGCGGATATGTTGGGAATATCCCAGTCGTACATATCCAGATTAGAAAAAAGAATAATAAAAAGATTGAAGAAGGAAATACATAGGATGGAATAATACTAATTGATTAAAAATGTATTTTATTGGCAGTTCAAAGGTTTGTTTATATATGTATAAAGGATAAATGGGGGGGCAATAATTAGTTTAAGCAGCTGCTGTATCTAATCGAATAGGGGTGGAAGCCGCCAATGCTTGTCAACAAGGTGGAGATCTGCGGTGTTAACACTTCGAAACTTCCTGTGCTAACCAGTTCACAGATGCGTACATTGTTTGAGTCCATGCATAAGGGTGATGCAGATGCAAGGGGACGGCTGATTAACGGCAATCTACGACTTGTCTTAAGTGTTATTCAACGATTTACTAACCGCGGTGAATATGTAGATGACTTATTTCAGGTTGGTTGTATTGGTTTAATGAAAGCTATAGATAATTTTGATCTTTCCCAGAATGTAAAATTTTCTACCTATGCAGTCCCCATGATTATAGGTGAAATAAGGAGATATCTAAGGGATAATAATCCTGTAAGAGTAAGTCGTTCCCTGCGGGATGTTGCCTATAAAGCATTGCAGGTCAGGGACTCATTGGTAAATAGGTTATCCAGGGAACCCTCCATTAACGAAATAGCCGGAGAGTTAAAGATGCCTAGGGAAGAGGTTGTATTTGCCCTGGACGCAATTCAAGAGCCGGTATCATTATTTGAGCCGATTTTTCATGACGGTGGGGATCCCATATTTGTAATGGATCAGATAAGTGATGAAAAAAACTTGGATCAAAGCTGGCTTGAAGGTATCGCCATCAGGGATGCCATGAGGAAGCTTAGTCAACGTGAAAAGCATATTTTAACTCTTCGCTTTTATGAGGGCAAAACACAGATGGAGGTAGCTGAAGAAATTGGAATTTCCCAAGCTCAGGTATCCCGCTTGGAAAAGGCGGCATTAACACATATGAGAAAATTTCTCTAACCAACAAGAGGACGACGTCAAAATCTATATTAAGAACACGGCAAACCCGTAACACTTTGATAGTGATACGGGTTTGTTTTTGGGACTTGGTTGCTTTTTTAGTACGGATTGTTACCGGCAGAGAGCATAATTCCATTAATTGCTTCTATTTGTATGCAGTGAAACATATAAATATTATAGCAGTGGGAGGTGCCCAGAAAATGGTAAAAATTTCGGACTTAAGAATGAGGGAAGTTATTAATATTGCTGACGGAAGACGCCTTGGGCCCATAAAAGACATAGATATAGACTTGGAACATGGACGCATTAATGCCCTTATTATGCCTGCATATGGAGCAGGCAGGTTAATGGGTTTTTGGGGAAGAGAAAATGAGATTGTGATATCATGGGAAAAAATTATTAAAATAGGGGTTGATGTAATACTGGTGGAGCTCAGTCCACCATTGGAAAATGCTTCGGAATGTTACTATCCCAACAGAGATAGATGGTAATAAAATCAAATTCAATTTTATAAATTCCAAATTGTAAAATTATGCTTAGGGAGGGTTAATTAGCTCTCTCTTTTATGTTGTTATGGCATTTTACGTTTTTGCGAAACGTACCAACATATAGTATAATAACTTTGCCTTAAGTACAATATGATGGGTATTTATAATGTTAAGTCTGGGGTGTTAAATTTGAAATGTCACTATTGCGGAGTTGCAGACAGCAGGGTTCTTGATTCCAGGCCTGCAGAGGATGGTAATTCCATTCGCAGGCGGCGGGAATGCAGTGGCTGCAGTCGTCGTTTTACAACTTATGAAAGGGTGGATGAGGTGCCTCTGATGGTTGTCAAGAAGGATGGCCGACGTGAACCCTTCGACCGTAAAAAGCTTCTTCAAGGATTATCCAAGGCGTGTCAAAAAAGACCTGTGTCGATGGAAAGGCTGGAGACAGCAGTAAATACTATTGAACGGGAATTGCGAAATACAGCAGATACCGAGATAAGTGCTCAGGAAGTAGGAGAGAATGTAATGGAGCATTTAAGACGAATAGACGAAGTTGCCTATGTCCGTTTTGCTTCGGTGTATCGTGAGTTTCATGATGTTTGCAGTTTTTTGGGGGAAATTGAAAAACTGATGAATGCAAATAAACAGAAAGAAAACCAATAAATTTACATTGATCTGACGGTAGAGGAGGATGTATATTGTTAGTTTCCATTAGAAAAAGGGATGGTCGAGAGGTACCCTTTGATGACGCTAAGATTACTGATGCTATTTTTAAAGCGGCAAAAGCTGTGGGTGGTGAGGATCGCCAAACCGCAATGGAGTTAACTATTGATGTTCTTAAAAGCCTGAAAAAAAAGATGAATGGAAATGCTTATGGGGTTGAAGATGTTCAGGATATGGTGGAGAAAGTGCTTATAGAGTCCGGTCATGCGCGTACTGCTAAAGCGTATATTCTTTATCGGGATAAGAGAACCAGGATAAGGGATGCAAAAGGTGATTTAATGGACGCTGTGGAGGAGATAATGAAGGAAACCAGCAGGGAGAATGCCAATATAAGCAATTCCCCCTCGGCTAAAATGCTTCAGATAGCCAGTGCAGCCAGTAAAAAATACTATCTTACCAGATTAATCCCCGAAGAAATGTCTCAGGCTCATATTCGAGGTGACATACATATTCATGATTTGGATTTTTACGGAAAAACCCTAACCTGCATTCAGATCCCTTTAGGAAGGCTTTTGAGTGAAGGCTTTAATACAGGACACGGGCACATAAGATCTCCCAAACGTCCCACTTCAGCCACTGCATTGGCAGCTATAATTCTTCAGAGTTCCCAAAATGATATGCATGGGGGTCAATCCTTTGCTTTATTTGACCGGGATATGGCACCATATGTTGAGAATGTAGATGATTTTGAAACATATCAGGCAATGGAAGCACTTATTTATAATCTTAATTCGATGCACAGCAGAGCAGGGGCCCAGGTGCCTTTTTCCTCTCTGAATATCGGCACAGAAACTTCAGAAGCAGGGCGTCGGGTGGTGCGGAATCTGTTAAAGGCTTATGATGCCGGTCTAGGAAATGGTGAAAATCCCATTTTCCCCAATATAATTTTCAGGGTTAAGGAAGGTATTAATTTAAATCCGGAAGATCCCAACTATGATTTATTTCAATTAGCTATTAAGGTTGCTTCCAGGAGGCTCAACCGTACCTTTAGTTTTATGTATTCGTCCTTTAATAAAGAATACGGAAATGAGGTTAGCTACATGGGCTGTCGCACCAGAGTTATGGCTAACCGCAGGGGACCGGAAGTAGCCGACGGCCGTGGGAATTTGTCTTTTACCACACTGAATTTGCCCAGACTGGCTGTAAAAGCAGAGAGAAAAATTGATATATTTTATAAATATCTTACTGAAACAATGGATTTATCAATTCGGCAGCTTAAACATCGCTTTTCAGTACAAGCTAAACTAAAAGTAAAGGATATGCCTTTTGTTATGGGGCAGGGGCTGTACATAGGATCTCAGGACCTTAAGCCTGATGATACTATAGAGTCGGTGATTATCAACGGCACACTTTCTTTGGGCTTTATTGGTTTGGCGGAAGCATTGGTGGCTTTAACCGGGGAACACCATGGACAAAGTGAGGAGGCAAGGGAGTTGGGGATGCAAATTGTATCCTTTATGAAAAAAAAGATTGATGAAGCTTGTGAGATAAACAATCTTAATTATACTTTGCTGGCAACCCCCGCTGAGGGATTAAGCGGTAGATTTGTCAGGTTAGATCGCAGAGAATTCGGTATTATTCCGGGAGTTACCGATAAGGAATATTATACCAACTCGTTTCATATTCCGGTGGGATTTTCAATTAGCAGTTATGATAAAGTCAGCATTGAAGGTCCTTTCCATAAGTTCTGCAATGCGGGTCATATCAGCTATGTGGAAATGTCTTCCCCGCCGGTAAACAACCCCAAGGCAGTGGAATCTATCCTTAGGCATATGGCGCAAAGTGATTTGGGCTATGGAGCTATAAATTATCCGGTGGATTTTTGTGTTAACTGCAATCTGCTTGGGGTGATAAATGAGGAAGAATGTCCTTCATGTGGTTCTTTAAAAATTCGCAGAGTAAGGCGTATTACCGGTTATCTAAGCACCATGGACCGTTTTAACGACAGTAAAGTATCGGAATTAAATGATCGGGTAGCACATATGTAAATAAAGGCTCTTTATCAATTGTTGGGGTAGGCCTCACAAATGGAGAGTAAATAGTGCCAGCGGTGGTTGACTAGGTGGTCAGCCACTGCTTATATTTTAAGCCGAATCTACGTACAGGTAGGGGTGCGGATTTCAGTCCGGACAAAGTTACTACGGTTGAACCGGCTCTAAGGCTTGTCGCTAACGGACCAGCCACCGCCTGCGTACGTGCATCCATGCACTACTCGGCTGCGGCCGCATCCATGCGTCCTGCTGGCTAGTCCATAAGCTCCGGCGCTAAAAGCCGGATAACAACCTGCGTAAAGTCCTGCCTGAAATGTCCTCCCCCCTTCATGCAAGAGCTACCTTTTTTCGCTGTATCACCTAGAAAATTCTTGCTCTGAATTTTAGGCTATCTGTCAATTGTTGGGGTAGACCCCTCAAATGGATTGTAAATAATACCAGCTGTGGTTGGCTATGTGGTCAGCCACTGCTTATATTTTAGGCCGTGTGGATTTCAGTCCGGACAAAGTTACTACGGTTGAACCGGCTCTAAGGCTTGTCGCTAACGGTCTGGCCACCGCCTGCGTACGTGCATCCATGCGCTACTCGGCTGCCGACCGCATCCCTGCGTCCTACAGGCTAGTCCGTAAGTTCCGGCGCTAAAAGCCGGATAACAACCTGCGTAAAGTCCTACCTGAAATGTCCTCCCCCTTAACATAGGGTGAAGCTTTTTTGCAGACATCATATCTAACCCGGAATGCTTTCTAAAATTCTGACTTCTGGCTTCTGACTTCTGAATTCTGTTTGTTTATTAACCACAGTCTGCCGTAATTTAAATAGCCTATTTTGAATAAGGGGACTGAGAAGGGTTAAAAATATTACCCAAGTCATTATAGGAGAAATTGCACAATATGATTTTGGGATTAATAAGGACTTTTATTCTTTTTTGTGTAGTAATAATTGCCTTAAGACTTATGGGGAAGAGGCAAATTGGGCAACTTCAACCTTATGAATTGGTAATTATTATCATGCTATCCGAATTGGCGGCTATACCGATGCAAAATGTGGGAATTCCGCTATTAAGCGGACTGATACCAATTCTGACTTTGTTAATCGGTGCAGTATCATTATCATATATTTCTCTGAAAAGCGAGAGATTTCGTCAGGTTATTTGCGGCACCCCCAGTATTCTGATTGAAAAGGGGCGAATAATAGAATCTGAAATGTCGAGACAGCGTTATAATCTCAACGACTTAATGGAACAACTAAGGGTAAATAATGTACATAACATTGCTGATGTAGAGTATGCCATTTTAGAAACCAGCGGTAATGTGAGTGTAATACCCAAATCCCATAAAAGGCCTATAGTTCCTGAAGATCTAAATTTAGAGGTTATTTATGAGGGTTTGCCTTTAACTTTAATAATTGATGGCTTTTTATTTAGAAAAAACTTAGAAAGGTTAAACCTAAGTGAAGATTGGCTGATGAAAGAGTTGCAGCAAAAGGGTGTTGATAAAGTAAGCAATGTGCTTTTTGCCAGTATCGATTCCCAAGAGAAACTTTTCGTACAGCCTAAAAGCAATCAAAAATAATGAAAGGGGTTTTTAGGTGAAGCTATTGGCTGGGCTTTTAGTTATTATGATGGGAGTGGTGCTTTTAGGTTTTTGGACCAACAATCAACTTCACAATACCAGCGGAAAACTGTTAGATAATATAGAAAACATTTCCAGGGATATATCCGGGGGAAAGTGGGAATCAGCCACAATAAAACTGTCTAACTTAGAACGCAATTGGGAAAAACAGGGTGCTTGGTGGCCTGTAATAATGGACCATCAGGAAATGGATAATATTGAGTTTACCATGGCTAGGCTTAAGGGATATGTAAAAAGCGGTGATGCCGCTCTATCCAAGGGAGAATTGGAAGCATTGAAAATAATGATAGAACATATACCAATAAAAGAGGCTATCTCGATAAAAAATATTTTGTAATTTTCTAAGACAGCAAGCTATTTACGTAATTGCCGATGGGTCTGAAGACCGCATTTATTGCATCAGTGGGATTTGGCAGCGGCATATCCAGTATCTGACCATAACTATAAATCATACCGATGAGTAAGAGTACAGAGAAGACGGTAATATCCCGCCATTTCTTTTGTTTAAATAATGGGGGGATTTCTATTGCTATAATGGCAGCAAAGATTAGGCTAACAAAAAAGATCATAATCCACCTCCAATAAAGTATATTAGGGTATAAACTATTGAGCATTTAATGGTTCAGTGATTAAGCCTGTGCGTTTAATGCTGGATTCCACCTCAACCGAGACTTGAATTGTGGGGAACATGTCATGCCAGTCTTTTTGAATGCTTTTCCACTGCTGGGGATATTGGCGATGTACAACCGAACTGAAATCAAAAATATCGGCGTTATAATTGGTTTGGGCTTTATCCAAAACTGCCTTGATTTCATTTTCAATTTTTTGATTTTGCAGTGATTCCAATTCTTTTATGGTTTTATCATTCATTAAATCCAAATTGCCTGTGGATTCAGTAACATTACTTATGGGTTTAACTTTCACCGCTATGTGGATGTTACCGTCTTTTATCTCTGCCTTTTGTGAGGTTCGGGAGCGCAATATTTCCAAGGAAACTTGTGCTTTTGGCCCGGGATGCTCCACTTCAATAACGCCCCCCTTAACATCCCCCAGTATCCAGAGGAGTCCTCTGCTTTCAGTTGTATTTAGCACTCCCACCATTTTATCTTCTTTAAAGACAGCTGTTCCGGTAATGATTAAATCATTTTGAGGATCTGTTATGTCACTTCCAGACATCGTACTGTCGGGTAGATTTGGCAAAGCTTTACTGGGCATTCTCTCCACTATGGCAGTATAAGCTTCCGATTTTCCCTGAAGATTGTCGGCAAAGTCACCTATTCTTTGAGCAGCGTATTTTGAGTGCAGGTCCTGTTTGTCAATTATACCTGCTATGCGTTGAGCCGGAATTTTCTCTAATCG
>CAZHAJ010000008.1:0-27870 GCA_964530215.1 uncultured Peptococcaceae bacterium
AGTATCCATAATTTCTTCAATCGGTTTTATTATTCTAGTGGCTGGAAACCTTGCAGGCTCAGGCTGGATATTATCTTGGGTTTTTCCAATGAGCTTAACCCAAGGAATGCTGCTAGTTGCTGCAATCGTTTTTATCTATACAACCGCAGGGGGTATTTTCTCCTGCGCCGCTACTGATGTAATTCAATTATATCCGGCAGTTCTTGCCTTTGCAGGCAGTGTTTTCTGGTTAATATATCAATACGGTTGGGATCATTTTGCTGCAAACATTCCCGCTGACTTTATTAATACAGCTGGGATTACATCGATGGAGCATGGTTCTTTAATATTCTGGGCATCCTTGGCGGCATTAGCCTTGGGAGATATTGTAGCTTTGGACTTTATGGAAAGAATTTTTTCCGCAAACAGTCCTGAGACTGCTGCCAGAGGCTGCTACTGGGGAGCATTTTTCACTATAGTTATAGCCTCATCAGCGGCAATACTTGGTTTAATGGCTTTAACCCTACTACCCGAAATTGCTGATCCGAGAAACATTTTACCTCAAATAGCCACAGATGTCCTACCCTTTACCTTAGGCCTATTTTTAATGGCGGGGGTAATTGGTGCCGGCTTATCAACAGCAAACGGAGGATTGTTGGCGGTATGCGCAGTTTTCGCCAGAAACATTCTGCAGAGAAATGTTCTGAGTACAAAGAGGAAAGATATGAGCGAAGAGGAGCGGGAAAAGTTCGATGGTTGGCTTTTAAAGGCAACACGCTTAATGGGTATTCCGGTAATGGCTATGGCTATTACCTTGGCATATTTCAAGCCGGAGCCTGGTGTAATGCTGGTTCTGGCATTTGATGTTCTGTTTGCCGGATGCTTTGTACCACTAACCCTAGGTCTTTATTGGAAAAAATCCAATTCAACCGGAGCCATTTCCGCAATACTGGCTGGCTCCTTTGCAAGAATTGTATTACATTTTGTTGTCCCCCCTCATTTAGCAGGTCTTGACACTTTAATACCCCCCGTGATTTGTTTAGTTACAATGGTGGTGATAAGCCTGAAAACACAGGAGCGGGATGCTCCAAAGCACCATGTAATAAATGAGGTGCCCAGCGATGAACTAGTGCTATCAGGAGAACGCTAGGGCAAAAAACAGTTATAAAACAAATAACGCGACCCTGCTTTTAGGTGAGGGCCGCGTTTTTATTTATAAACCTATATATTTTTAGACAGCCGTTTTACTGTCTGAACATCTCGACTGTCTCACCCACCAAACGAGCTTCTCCCCATAACCTCTCCAAATTATAAAACTCTCTTTCTTCTTCCTGAAAGATGTGGACAATCACATCCCCATAGTCCAACAGCACCCATCGTCCTTCGCGGTAACCCTCCAGCCGGGGCCTTAAGTCCCACTCATTTTTTACAGTTTCTTCAATGGACTCGGCAATAGCTTGAACGTTGGTTGAAGAACTGCCGGTGCAAATAACAAAATAATCAGCAATGGCAGATATTTTACCGATATCCAAAACAATGATATCTCTGGCTTTTTTAAGTTCGGCAGCTTTTTTAACAAGTTCAGTTAAATCCTGCTGACTGATACTCAAACACCTTCCCCTCCCCCAAAATTATTCCCTTAATAGTATATTATAATTCTTGCATTGTGTCGGAGTGCAACAATATTATATTAACTCATACTACATGTTCTACTAGTTCTACTTTTTAATTGCAGTTTCCTTCCTTTAATTCCGTGAAAACCTCAAGACAAAAAAACACCCTAATTATGTGTACTATTAAAAAAGGAGAGATTGATATACAAAAACATCAATCTCTCCTTCTAATTATTTACTCTCAGGTGTCTACCCACCGATTGACAGAGAGCCATTATTTAAAATGCTGGATTCTGACTTCTGTATTCCTCTGAATTTCCATGTCAATCTCCATTAAGCACTATTGACTCTCCATTGATGGGTCTACCCCAACAATGGATTGAGAGACTTTTTATTCTAGCCTGGTCCATCTTTTTCTCTTGCCTCGTTTACTGTGATTACTCTTCCTTCCAGCTCCGTTCCATTCAGAGCTGCAATCATGCTTTCCACATCTTTATCTATTACTTCTACAAAACCAAACCCACGGGAACGTCCGGTCTCACGATCGGTTATAACCCGGGTACTTATTACTTCTCCATGTCTGGAAAAAACATCCTGAAGGTCTTCAGCCTTTGTGGACCAAGGCAGATTCCCCACATATAAAGTCCTGGACATCAATTCACCTCTCTCTTTGCAGCTAAACTTATTATCAACTTTATTATTTACCAAACTATAACCTTCATTCACTTGTAAAAAACAAAGATTTTTCCATTTGGAAATTTTATAACTGGGGAGCTGCAATGACCTTGCAGTTTTCCAGATAAAAACATCTTAATTTGACCGGGAAAAATCAGTCTCTATACAATCCTTTAGAATGAATATACTCTTCTACATCTTCGGGAAGCAAATATTTTATGGTCAAACCTTTTTTTACCCTTGCCCGGATGTCTGTAGATGATATGGATAGAGCGGGCACTTCCATTAACGATATTTTATTAATATAACCGTCGGGAAGTTCCCTTAATATATCGGCCAGGTTTTCTAAGCGAAAACCCGGCCGAGTAGCTGCAATAAAACAACAAATATCCAATAGATCCTGCACTCTGTGCCAGGTCAATATTTCTAGCACGGCATCGGCGCCGGTAATAAAGTATATTTCTGTATCTGGAAATGCTTCTTTAAAATAGCGAACCGTTTCATAGGTATAGGATGGTCCCTGACGTTTTATCTCAACGTCAGATAAATGGAAATGTTGATTACTGTCAATAGCCAGTGCCGTCATTTTATAGCGGTGATTTGAATCCGTAATAACCCTAACCTCTTTGTGAGGGGGCATAGCTGCCGGGACAAATATTACTCTGTCTAAATCAAAACAGCTTCTTGCTCCCTCAGCAGCTACAAGATGGCCATAATGTATCGGGTCAAAGGTTCCGCCCATTATTCCTATTTTTTTCACTTTTTCCCTCTCATTGCTGTTTTAAATTCTCTTCAATTTTATAGATTATATCAATAAAAATCAATTAATTAAGAATAGTTGATAAATACCTATACAAAAAAGCCCGATTTTTTATATAATAAGTAACATTAGTGTGCTTTTGTTTAAGGAGGATTTTTATGTACGAAATTGCTGTTGAAAAATCAGCTAGACTAAAGGAAAAACCCCTGGACAGTGAACTAAATTTCGGCACTGTTTTTACCGACCATATGTTTACTATGGACTATGAGGCTCCTGACGGCTGGAAAAACCCCCGCATCGAACCATATCAGCCATTGGTTTTAGATCCCTCAACTATGGTATTTCATTATGGTCAAGCTATCTTTGAAGGTATCAAGGCTTACAAAAGAAGCAACGGCAAAATAGGTATATACCGCCCCAAAGACTATATCTCCAGATTAAACCGTTCTGCCGACAGACTATGTATACCCAGGATAGATGAGGACCTGTTTTATCAAGCTTTAATCAAGCTTATCAACCTTGAAAAGGACTGGGTACCCGGCTCTAAAGAAACTTCGCTGTATATAAGACCCTTTATAATAGCTACTGATCCGTATATCGGAGTCAGGCCCTCAAACACCTACAAGTTCATGATTATACTTTCCCCGGTGGGAGCTTACTACCCCGAAGGCTTTAAGCCTGTATCCATTTATGTCACTGACAAGTATGTTCGTGCCGTAAAGGGCGGATTGGGCTATGTCAAAACCCCGGCGAACTATGCTGCCAGCCTGCTGGCTGCCGAAGAAGCAAAAGAAGCCGGCTATACCCAAGTACTGTGGCTAGACGGATGTCAAAAGAAATATATTGAAGAAGTAGGAACCATGAATATATTTTTTGTTATAAACGAAGAGATTATTACTCCTGCTTTGGAAGGCAGTATTTTGGGAGGTATGACCCGAGATTCGGTATTACAGGTAGCTAAAAAATGGGGACTAAAAATAAAAGAAGAACCCATTTCCATAGATGATGTATATCAAGCCTATAAAGAGGGCACTTTACAAGAAATTTTCGGCACCGGTACCGCAGCGGTAATATCACCGGTAAGTGAATTGAAATGGAATGATAAAATTATCATCCCCGGAGACGGCAAGGTAGGTAAAATATCCCAAATGCTTTATGACTATATCAACGGCGTTCAGTACGGCTATAAAGATGATGACTTTGGCTGGGTAACCGAATTATAAGTTTGGCTCTCTGTCAATGACATAGAAATTCAAAGGAATCCAGAAGTCAGAATCCAGAATCCAGTATTTTAAAAAGTGGCTCTCATTCAATCGGTGGGTTAGATCCCTGAGAGTAAATAATTAGAAAGAGAGATTGATGTTTTTGTATATCAATCTCTCCTTTTTAATCAAAAAATACATATAAATGCACGCTGGGTGTGCGGATTTCAGTCCGGATAAAATTACTTTGATTGAAGCGGCTTTTGATCTGCTTTATAATTTCAATAGATGCACCAAAAAAGTGGCAACTTCAGCCCTGGTTACCTGACCATTGGGGTTGAAAAGCCCATCTTTCAGGGGTAGAAGGTTCAGACCCACTGCTGCTGATGCATAGCCTTTGTTACCCATGTCAATGGATGCCGCATCTGCAACCTCCAATTTAAATATTTCGGATACCCTGACCAGCTTTCCCCATCCCTGAGCATTGATACCCAGCCTTATCAGTTGAAGCCTTTCTAGAGGAGCTTCAGGGTTAATCACATAATCTTCCTCTAAGATTCCTTTGGCTTTTGCACTTTCCAGTACCTGCTTATACCAAGGTTCATTCTGCTTAACCAATGGATAATAGTATCTGTTTCCAAAAGCTTTATCAAGCATTGCCAGCGCTTCAGCTACAGTAGCTTTGTCATCAGGGCGAAACTTTCCCCCATCACCCTTAACAATATCTTCCTTAGTCAATAGAGTTATATCAGCCTCAGCTGCGTGTCCGGATATATCGCTGAAAGGCTGCTTATTTTTTACAAAAGGTCTTCCCTGATAGTCAATCTGTTGACCGCTTAAAGCATCATACATCACTATTTCTCCATCGGATGAAGATCTATATATTAAAAAGTACTCCTGCTGACTTCCCTGCCGGTATGGCGAATAACCCTTACTGTATTCCAATTTCAGTGGATATTCTTCTAAATATTTATTGTTAATTTCAGTGGCATCAATTACGGAATCAGCGTTGGGTAACTTGGCATCCTGCCATATAATACGATAACTCACTACCTCACCGTTATATGCACTAACACTGACATTAAAACCATTCTCAGGATAAACCACTTCATTTATTTTTCTGGCATAATTGAAATTAAAGGACCGCGATAAATATTTGCCCACTGCTTGTTCAAAAATCATTACGGGGTCAGACTGCCTAAGCACCACTTGACCGGATTTAACCGGCTGCAGTTTTTTAATCAAATCAAACGCAATCTTTTGGGCTTCTTCGCTTTTCAGTCTGGTATCTTTTTGGTTATAAAACTCTCTTTCATTTCCCTTGTAGAAAGATACCAGTTCTCCACTACCGGCATTTATAGCAACAGATATGGTATCATTGCTCTCCTGACCGGTGAATTGGATATGCCAAAGCCGGCTGCCCGGAACATTATAATCTCTCTCCAGGCTCCTATGGGTGACTCCATAACTTCCGGATATGTCCATTATTTCAGCGGCTATCGCCTGAGCTTTATCTGCACTTATAACGGTTTTAGTCTCTTCTATAGCTTTGATCTCTTCCGGAGTAAGGGAGTTTTGCTCAGACATGGCCATCTTGCCATCTCCGCCACCGGCAAGCCTATCTTCACTTCTGAAATATATGTCCTCATTAAAAATTTCCCCGGAAAGAGCATTTATTGCAAAACGACCCGGCTGTTTAAAACGATAAACCAATTTTATATCTCCAGGTATGTCAGGGTTTTCATTAGGAGTCATATAATATGTGAGCTCATAACCGCTTTTATCCTTAAAAATACTGACGGCTTCATCCTGATTTAACATGGTCGAGGACTTTGGCAGTACCTGTTCATCATCCCAGGTACAATTAAATCTGACCAGCTCACCGTTTTCCGCATTTATACCGATATCGATACCCTGATCCACCACCGGTATACCACTAACCATCTTTCTGAAATTAAAATTATAAACAATGGGGTAGTCTCTGGCCCTAAGTAATTGATCTTGGAAAAACTGATTTTGACTTTCCAGTTTTGTCTTTGGAAATTTGTCAGGCAGGATTCTTAAACCCTCTTGTTTAGCTATTTCTATACATTCTTCCTTGGTATATTCAGGGAGACCTTTATATTGTCCTCCGTGGTATATATTTTTATAATAATTTATATTGGTCAGTTCTTCTGATTCCGGATCAACCGAAACAGTAAACTCAACATCACCATCAATACTTCTCCACCTAAGATTCCATCTTCCTTTACCGTCAGCTTCTTGATAATCTGAACTAAATTGGTCCAAACCCTCCGGTATTGGTACTTTCTCCTTAGCAATTATTATAGCTTTCTCCAGGCTAATAGCTGCATTTGAAGGATCACTATCTGTAGATTCCTCAGCTTGGTTGGCTGAAGGTGCCTGCTCAGCAGCCGTTAACGGCATCGGCATAACCATAATATTCAGCAACAAAGCTATGATTATGCTAAAAAACGCAGACCTTTTCATTTTTTTAAGCCCCTTTCAAATTTGATATTTATTATCAAAGACGATATCTAAATGAAAAAGTTCCGGCTAAAAATAAAGTAGGAATTCACAATACAGAAGTCAGTAAAGAGGATAGTATAGAATAATTTCAGAGTCAAAAATTTTAAAATATTCAGGGTAAAATTTTCCCTTTGTTGTTCGCGCAGATACTCTTAACTTGAGGGAGAGGACATTCTTCGGAGGTTGTTATCCAGCACTAACATTTGAACAATTCTCTACTACCATTCGTACTGCTTCAAGCTTAAACTCTTTATTGTATTGCTTGCCCGTAAAAGCCATTGTGGACACCTCCAGCAGTTTTATTTTATCTTAGTTTGGTGTGTCCATCAATTCGGGGTAGGTCAACTTATTCTGAATTCTGACTTCTGGCTCCTGGATTCCCACTCATAAGGAATCCCTATAAACAATTACACTTACTAGTTCATACTGCCTGTTTGGTAACCCTGCAAATCTATAGTTACATACTTATAGCCAAGCTCTTTAAATCTGCTTAAAATATTTTGGCGCACACCGTCTTTAGATAATTGGGCGATGCTCTCCTTTGCCACTTCCAACCGGGCAATTTCCCCATGATCTCTAACCCTAACCACTGACTGCCCCAAATCATGCAGTATACTTTCTGCTAAAGCTATTCTTTTCAAGCGACTCTCTGTTATCACTTCCCCATAAGGTATCCTGGTGGCGAGACATGCACCAGAAGGTCTGTTCCAACAAGACAGCCCTAGTTTCCTGGAAGCTTCCCTTATTTCACCCTTGGTCATCTCAACCTCGGTCAGGGGACTTAATACTCCAGCTTCTCTAACCGCCTTATAGCCCGGTCTGTAATCTTTTAAATCGTCATAGTTGCTTCCTTCCAAAACTCTGGCAAGCCCTTGCCTTCGTGCCAACAGCAACAATTCTTTAAGCAGCCCCTTTTTACAGTGATAACATCTTTCCCTGGTATTGGCAATAAAATCAGCATCCATCAGTTCTTGAGATTCCAACATCTTCCATTCAACCCCAAGAAAGGCCGCTAATTCTTGGGCCGTATCCAAGTCCCCCGGGGGATCAACGGGCGAAGAAGCAGTCACCGCCATAACCCTTTCTTTACCTAATGCCTTTGTCGAGGCGGCCAGAAGAAGGGCACTGTCGACACCTCCGGAAACAGCTACCAAAACACTATCCAGCTTACTTATATAGTCCACCAGTTTATTAAACTTAATCAAGCTCATAACAGCATACCTAACCTTTTATCATTTTTATCATTATACAACTTTACAGACAGAAAATTAACCGCTGCCCATAAATAACCCCAAATAAAACCGAGCATACTAAATTCATCCTTAAAACAAGCAGGTGATTTATTGGCCGGCAGAAAAAGAACTAAAGAAGAAAGGTTGCACATCGAAAAAATGAAACAAGAAATTGCACAGGAACTGGGGTTGCTGGAGAAAATAAAGAACGGGGGTTGGGGAGAATTAAATGCTGTTGAATCCGGAAAAATAGGGGGAATTCTCTCAAAAAGACTTAAGAAATAACTGGTGGTTTCAAAATTATTAGGATACTGCCTGCATCTGTGATAGGACATAGCAGTATGTCATGTCCTATCACAGATAAACTAAACAGCAGTATACTTAATTTCTGCCGTATATTTTGCTGTATACTTCGGCACACCTAGGACATAGCGAGGGATGCTGGGAATCCTCCCCGACTTTTGGACTAAAATTCCAGCACCTCTCACACTTGCTTCCCAGAGTTTTCTTCACCACCACTGCTACTCCGGGGATTTCTTCTTCATCAATAAGAGCTGTGGAAGGTGGCCCCTCAGTGAACACCTTGACATCAGAAACAATAAACAAAGTGGGAAGCTCACTTATCATAGGTTCCAGGAATGAATAAGTGTCTTGATTAACATACAATTCTACCCTTGCCTCCAAAGAATTACCAATCAATTTATCCTGTCTTGAAACCTCCAAAGCTCTGGTGGCCAAAGCCCTAATGGCCAACAGACGACCCCACTTTTTTTCCAACTCATAATCAATATAATCTTCATTTAATTCAGGCATATCACATAGCTGCACACTGACAGGATCACCTTTTGACTTTGGCACATAACGCCAAATTTCTTCACTGGTAAAAGCCAATACCGGTACCAGTAGACGCACCAAAACATCTAGCACTTCATATAATACTGTTTGTGCAGAGCGCCTTTCCCTGCTGTCCGGGGCAGATGCATACAAACGATCTTTAGTGATGTCTAAATATAATGAGCTCATTTCCACCGTGCAGAAGTTGTGAATGGCATGATATACCGTATGGTACTCATAATTTTTATACCCAGCAATCACTTTCTGAATTAATTTTTGCAAACTGCTTAACGCCCAGCGATCTATTTCAGGCATTTCATGAACCTTAACCTTGTGAGCAGAAGGATCAAAATCATAAATATTGCCCAGCAGAAAACGACAAGTGTTCCTTATTTTACGGTATGATTCCGTCATCTGTTTTAATATTGCCTGAGAAGCGGCCAAGTCACCACGATAGTCAGCACTGCTAACCCACAATCTTAGGATATCTGCACCCATTTGGTTAATTACTTTCAGAGGGTCCACAACATTGCCCAAAGATTTACTCATTTTACGACCCTTTTCATCCACCACAAATCCATGGGTTAAAACTGCTTTATAAGGAGCTTCACCGGTTACAGCTACCGAAGTAGAGATGGAGCTGTTAAACCATCCCCTGTGCTGATCGCTTCCTTCCAGGTATAGATCAGCAGGCCATTGAAGTTCCGGCCATGTTTCCCGCTGCTGCAGAACACCAAAGTGGCTGGTGCCGCTGTCGAACCAAACATCCATAATATCAGTTTCTTTTGTAAATTCTGTACAACTGCATTCCGTGCATTTTATCCCTGGCGGCATCAAATCCTTTGCTTCCCGTGCAAACCAAATATCGGCTCCTTGCTTTCGGACAAGTTTCTGCAGATGAGATATTGACTGATCATTGATAATCTCTTTACCGCAGTCCCGGCAGTAAAAAATCGGAATGGGAACTCCCCAGGTTCTCTGACGGGAAATACACCAGTCACCTCGGTTGGCCACCATATTATGAATACGATCCTGGCCCCATGAAGGAATCCATCTCACTTTTTTAATTGCTTCCAGAGTCAGCTGGCGAAAACCATCGATAGAAGCAAACCATTGCTCGGTAGCCCTGAAAAAAACCGGTTGATGACAGCGCCAGCAATGGGGATATTGATGTTTTATGGTATGCCGACCCAGTAAATCCCCGGACATTGATAATTTTTCCATAACCTTAATACCACCGTCATTAAGGTTTTCTCCGGAAAATTCATCTGCTTCTTCGGTAAACAGCCCTTTGCCATCCACCGGTGAAAGCACCGGAAGATTGTATTTTTTCCCAACCAGATAGTCATCATGACCATGACCCGGTGCGGTATGTACACAACCGGTACCAGCCTCAAGGGTAACATGTTCACCAAAAATAATTGGTGATTCACGATCAATAAACGGATGTCGGCAAACAACCCCGTCCAGTTCTACGCCTTTAAATTCTTTTTCGATAATCGGATTTTCCAAACCACTGGCTTGCATAAACTGATCTAACAACCCTTTTGCCAGCACATAACGCACATCATCAAATTTTACCAATACATAATCTAAGTCATGATGCAAACAAATGGCCACATTTGCCACCAGTGTCCATGGTGTGGTGGTCCAAATGACAAAATACGAATTTTCTTCCGGTACTATACCATTGCCCTTCACTACCGGAAAACGAACATGAATTGACGGGGATTTCTTCTCAGCATATTCTACTTCTGCCTCAGCTAGCGCAGTTTCACAGGATGCACACCAATAGACAGGCTTCAGTCCCTTGTAAATGTAACCTTTTTTTGCCATTTCACCGAAAGCACCAATCTGTGCAGCTTCAAAGGAAGGTTCCAAGGTAAGATATGGTTTTTTCCAATCTCCTCTCACTCCGAGCCGTTTGAATTCTTCCTTCTGAATCTCCACAAATTTAAGGGCATAATCTTTACACTTACCGCGAAACTCCACCGAACTAATAGCATGTCGATTTATGCCCAAGGATTTAATTGCCTGCTGCTCTATGGGTAGGCCATGAGTATCCCAACCGGGCACATATGGTGAATCATATCCGGCCATGGTGTGAAACTTAACCACGATATCCTTTAAGACCTTGTTTAAAGCATGACCTAAATGAATATGTCCATTGGCGTACGGAGGTCCGTCATGCAGAATGAATTTTGGTTTACCGGCATTCTTTTCTGATACCAACTTATAAATATCAATCTCTTCCCAAAATTTTAATATCTCCGGCTCCCTTTCGGCTAAATTAGCTCTCATGGGAAAGTCGGTTTTAGGCAAGTTAAGACTGGTACTGTAATCCATTTTCTATTAAACCCCCTCAAAAATAAGAGTCAATTT
Source organism: uncultured Peptococcaceae bacterium (assembly GCA_964530215.1). Lineage (GTDB taxonomy): Bacteria > Bacillota > Desulfotomaculia > Desulfotomaculales > Desulfocucumaceae > JAAXTT01. The sequence continues at coordinate 11,207 of CAZHAJ010000008.1, forward strand.
ATGCAAAAACCCATCCCAGCCAAGGGACGGGTTAAAACCGTGGTACCACCCAAATTAGCAAAGAAATTTTATAATTCCTTGCTATCTCTTATGCCTTTAACGCAGGCAAACGGTTAAGCTTACTTCTCCTTTTTAAGTTCAGCTCAACACCTCACAGGTGATTTTCAGAAAAAAACCAACACCCGGCTCCCACCTGTTCCAGGCTCTCTTGAGAAGGCTATTTTTTCTTACTCTTCCCGCTCAACGGCTTGATATGCATCTTGCACATTTAGATTATATTAAAAACGATACTCGAGGTCAACTTAAGGCATGTTTGGTACGGCGTCAATATATTTACATAAGCGGAGAAAAAATATTTAGAATTGTGCCAGCGATTTTTTTATACCATTTAATCTTATCCAATTCCTTATGTGTAAACTGCATGCATTGAGATAATGTCTTAAAAAAATCATCCCTCATGTCTTTTATGCTTTTGGGACTATACATCCAAACGCCACACTCAAAATGAAGGAACAGGCTTCTGTAGTCCATATTCATTGTACCCACAATGCCATAGCAGTCATCAGCAACATATGTTTTGGCGTGAATAAAACCCGGAGTATACTCGTATATCTTTACACCACTCTCAATTAACACCTTGTAATAAGACCTGGTAACCACATGGACAAACCACTTGTCTGCCACATGAGGTGTTATTATCCGAACATCTACACCAGCCTTGGCTGCCGAAGTTAATGCAGTGGTCATTTTGTTGTCTATAATAAGGTAAGGTGTGGTAATATAGACATATTTTTTTGCTTTATTTATTAAATTAAGAAGGACTATTTCCCCTACAGGCTCGTCATCCAACGGACTATCCCCAAAGGGCTGAACATAACCCTCGCCCTCATCAATATTGATTTTTTCGGTCACGGGTTTGAAATGCTTAAGGTCCTCATCACTTTCCACAAGATAATCCCACATTGATAAAAACATAACGGTAAGATTCCAAACAGCCTCACCTTTAAGCATAATAGCTGTATCTTTCCAATGACCATACTTCTGGTATTCATTAATATATTCATCCGCCAAATTGATGCCACCTGTAAATCCGGTTATACCGTCAATAACTACAATCTTTCTATGATCACGATTATTTATTTTAGATGTTAAGATGGGTTTCAAGGGATTAAATATACAACACTTGATACCCATTTTTTCAAGCTTTTTATCATATCTATAGGGTAGTGTAATTAAACATCCCACATCATCATAAATAACGCGTACATCAACACCCATTTTAGCCTTGTCTGCCAAAATTTCAAGTATGCTATCCCACATAACGCCTTGCTCAATTATAAAATATTCAAGAAATATGTACTTCTGTGCCTTTTTTAACTCTTCCTTTAGTCTTTTAAATTTGATTTCACCTGTTGGTAGATACTCACTATGGGTATTTTTATAGGGAGGGAAATACGAGTGATCCTGTATATATCTGGATTGATTGGCAGCATCTTTATTGCAGGCACTTATTTCTTCTATTATATCTTCCTGGGGCAACAGCACCTCCCTTGATTTTTCCACAATGACTTTCATCTTGCGCCTTAGTTGGTTATCCAAATAATTTCTTCCAAAAAAAATGTAAAACAGTCCTCCAAAAATTGGCAGCAGCAATATTGGTATAACCCATGCAATTTTATATGCAGGATTACTTTTACCGTTAAGTATCCAAAAAACAACCAATATGCTCAGGAACATACTAGTCCCATAAAAGAACACAAAGAACTCATTAAACATTAAAACTACTTCCACTAATACTGCCAACTGAACTATAATTGCAACTAAAAAAAATGCAGCTCTGTGAAAAAGCAATTTTTTTATCAGTTTCATTTACATCACCTAAGTTTTCTCTTCCCCTAAAAAACCTTTGTGGTTTTTTATAGAGATAAAATTTCCATAAGCTTATTGGCAGTAATACCGTAAACTTTTATTATTTTATTCCGCCCGGTCCTGCCAGATACCAAACTGACAGAGTTAACAGGTATTTTTAGTAGTTCCGAAAAAAATCGAAGACATGCTTCATTGGCTTCACCTTCAACCGGTGGAGCAGTAAGCTTTACCTTAATTGCTCCGTCCATTAATCCCACAACCTGATTTTTTGATGACCTTGGCTGAACCCTAACCCTAAAAGTAATACCGTCTTTATCTTCTTTAATATCGATGATTGCAAATCACCCCACGTAACATCTTTAATTAAAACCTTTTTTCCTTGTTCTACATTATATCAACTATGAAAAAGCGCCTTAATCAATATTATACTGAAATGCAGAAGTTATCCTATAAAGATTTCTTACCTAGCTGTGAACACAATAAAAAACTGTCGATATGCATCATCAACAGTTAATTCTAAGTCTAATTTTTAATCAAGAATATATTCCTGTCCCTTTACTTGAAGTTAAAGATTCAGAAAATAGATAAACCTGATAATAATACTTCTGACAAAGCCTAAAGCTATAAAAGCTACAATGGGAGAGATATCAATCATCCCAAGAGGAGGAATAATTCTCCTAAAAAATCCCAAAACAGGTTCGGTAACTTCATATATGAAACGAATAATCGGCTGGTAAGGGTTATGTTTTACCCATGAAAGCAATATCCTTGCCATCATCAATGCCATGTACACTTCAAAAGCGATATTTACCAGTGAAACTAAACCCATACCCACCACACTCCTATATTATATATGTGTCAGTTCTCTAGACCTTTGGGCAGCAGCCTCTACCGCTTCCATCAGAATTGCTCTCAAACCACCACTTTCTAATGCATAAATTCCCTGAATAGTGGTTCCCCCTGGTGTGGTAACCATGTCTTTAAGCTGTCCCGGATGTTGTCCCAACTCCAGCATCATTTTCGCCGAACCCAGCATGGTCTGAGCTGACAAAAGAGAAGCCACCTCCCGAGTCAATCCCATTCTTACTCCGGCATCAGTCAAGGCTTCCAACATAATAAACATATAGGCGGGGCCACTGCCGCTGAGGCCGGTAACTGCATCCATCATTGACTCCGTCACCTCTATGGCTTTGCCCACAGCATTAAACACAGATAATGCTCTCTCTATATCCTTCTTCCGGGCACTGCTTCCAGCACAAACAGCACTGGCACCTGCACCCACCAAGGCCGGAGTGTTTGGCATCACCCTTACCACCGATATGTTGGCATCTAGGACAGATTCCAATGATTTAGTGGCTATTCCTGCAGCAATAGATACTATTGTTTTATCAGAAGAGACTTCACCGGCAATGTCTTGGACAACAGATACCATAACTGCCGGTTTAACAGCTAAAACAATAATATCCGCCAGCCTTGCCACTTCCCGGTTATCAGGCAATGTATTTACCTTAAGCGCTTCCCTTAAAGAGGAAAGCCTGCTTTCATTAACATCGGATACATACAGATTATCGGGAGACACCCTGCCGCTATTAATAAGTCCGGTCAACAAGGCTCCGGCCATGGCTCCGCCACCTATAAATCCTACCTTTAGGCCTGTCAAAGGCATAACAAACACATCTCCCATCTTAGCTGTCAAAATTAAGCCTTGTTAGCCCAAGGGAAAATACCTCGCTCCTTGAGGTGTTCCCCGATTTCACTTTGAATATCCATATTGCTGGGAACCACCAAAAAAATATTGTTACCAACCTTTTGCAGATTGCCGTTTAATGCATAAATTGCACCGCTGATAAAATCCACCACTCTGCGGGCCAATTCTGGTTCAGCTTTTTCCAAGTTAATAATAACCGGCCTACGGTTTTTGAGATTATCAGCCAGATTTTGCACATCCTCAAAAACCTTGGGTTCTGAAACAACCACCTTCAACTGCCGTTGGGCATGAAGGTTCAGTACCTGCCCTTTTCTCTTGCCACCTGAAAAAACATCCTCATCTTCCCTGGCTCCAACCTCCAAGTGTCTTTCCTCTTCCTCAGTCAGTTCTTCTTCAAACCCCATAATGCCAAGAAAACGGTCCATAAGTTTTTTAGCCATTAGTATTCACCCCTTTCATTAGTCAAATCAATACCGGTACTGAATATTGCGGTCCCTATTCGCAGTAAGTCAGCCCCTTCTTCCACCGCTATTTGATAATCATTGGTCATTCCCATAGACAAATGATTTAGCGGAATACCCGGTATTCTTTGCCTCAACCTGTCACGAATATCCCTTAACTCCCTAAAAACTGGTCTAACCTGTTCAGGATTTTTAACCATTGGAGCCATTGTCATCAGACCTCGGACTGATAATCCGGTCAATCCGCTACAGGTTTCGATAAAATCAAATACCTCTTCAGTGGAAACACCATATTTGGATTTTTCACCGGATACATTAACCTGAATCAAAACATCAGAAACAAATCCTTTTTCCTCTGATCGACCCGAAATCTCTTCCGCTAATCGCCACGAGTCCACCGAATGAATTAACTTAACCTTTCCAACCACAGATTTCACTTTGTTTCTCTGAAGGTGTCCGATTAAATGCCAGTGCACCTCCGAATTAAAATGGGGTTGTTTTAGCAGCATTTCTTGTACTCTGTTTTCTCCTAAATCAACCAAGCCCTCTTTCACCACTGGTTTTATTCCATCAAGATCAATATTTTTGGTTACAGCGACTATGGTTACTTCATTAGGATCACGACCTACCTTGACGGCAGCTTTCTCTATTTTTTTATAAACTTTATTGAGGTTATTTTTTATATGCTCAAATTCCATTAATTCCACCTAAATTTTAATTGGAAAGCCGGCGGGTTCAACAACAAAGTAGCTCCCTGCAGCCAAATCTTCACCTGACACTGCTGCCTGACCATTTACAACTCCTTCGATTACAACCGGAACCCATTTCTGCTGATGTTTTTTTACTAATTTCAAACCCACCCTACCATCTTTTTCCACCAACGAGCTCACTGGAACAATAAACCCTGAAATTCTATTATCCAGCAATCCCAGCTGAGCTCTTCTGATGCTGTAAAAAGCTTCGGGATAATTACTAACCTTAAGCAAAACCTGGGGATCATTTTGGTTAATCCTTATGTCATCAATAATACCACTAAAATATTTATTGTCCCAGACAAATGTAATGGATTTCCCTTTTTCAAGCTTAGCTTGTGAAAAATTCTCCGGTATCTGCAGACAAACGGTTACCGGAGCAAGACTGTCTACTACTTTAATTATCGGTTGACCTTTTTGGGACTTAATATTATTAGCCTTTTCTATTGCTTTGGCGTCAAACTTTTTGTCGGCAACTTCCAATATATTTACTTGTTCTTCACTTAAGATACCTTCCAGCCCGTCAACCTTACTTATGACCACCCCGGACCTGGGGGCTGTAATGTCGGCAGTAATATCCGAAAAACCATTTTCTCCCCCAGTTAAAGTTTTAACCTCTGCTATTTTTTGGCCGCCCCTGACCCTTTCCCCCTCACCTACCGTAAGAGTCAGCTCACCAGTGGCCGGAGATATGATTACTGTTTCGTCCCGTATCAAAACCCCTTCCACTTGATGTATATTTTCCAGTTCTCCCATTAGTAAAGGCAAAGTTTCTGTGGAACCGGCAACCTTCCACAAAAAGACCAAAGCCACCGTTAATAAAATAATACTTATCAGAAAGATCCTCTTATTAAAAAGCGGGTTTTTAACCTTTCGGGGTGCCTGACCTTCTCCAAAACTCTTTTTGGCACCCAAAGCCATATATCACTCCACCTTAAACTTATAGTCATTTTTTGGTATTCGACAGCTACAAAATATTTCCTGCGAAAAATTTCAAGTATTTTACTGTTTTAACAGATTATCTTGTTAACCGAACCTACCAGTGATGTAGTCTTCGGTCTTGCGGTCCTTCGGACCGGTAAATATCTCATCCGTTCTTCCAAATTCTATCAATTCACCGTTTAAGAAAAAAGCGGTACTCTCGGATACCCGGGCGGCCTGTTGCATATTATGGGTAACAATGATAATGGTATAATCCTTTTTTAAATCCTGTATAAGTTCCTCAATTTTAAGGGTGGAAATAGGGTCTAATGCGGAAGTTGGTTCATCCATTAAAACCACCTCCGGTTTGACCGCCAATAAGCGGGCGATACACAATCGCTGCTGCTGACCTCCCGATAATCCCAGAGCCGATTTATATAGCCTGTCCCTTATTTCGTCCCAAAGTGCTGCTTCCTTTAAACTGGTTTCAACGATTTCATCCAGTTGTTTTTTGTTCTTAATACCGTCTATTCTTGGTCCATAGGCTATATTATCATAAACAGACATGGGAAAAGGATTGGGCTTCTGGAAAACCATGCCTACCCTCTTCCGCAACCCGGTAATATCGATACCGGGACGGTATATATCTTCTCCGTCCAGAAGTACGGTACCTTCAACCCTTGCATCATATAAGTCATTCATTCGGTTGAGCGTTCTGAGAAAAGTTGATTTTCCACAACCTGATGGACCTATTAAAGCTGTAATATGGTTGGATTTAATATTAATGTCAATATCTTTTAAAGCCTGAAAATCTTTGTAATAAAGATTTAAGCCTTCCACCTCTATCCTGTTTTCCACCACCACTAAAAATCCTCCTTAAAACGATACCCTATTCCCCTGACTGTTTCAATGAATTGCGGGCACTGGGGAATCTGCTCAAATTTTTGACGGATATGGCGTATGTGAACATCCACAGTCCTGGAATCACCGGCATAATCGTAACCCCATATTTTTTCAAGCAAATAATCCCTTGTAAAAACTTTTCCCGGCTCCCTAGCAAGAAACCGCAGCAAATCAAACTCCTTGGGGGTCAAATCCTGTCGTTGTCCGTTCACAGTAACAAGAAATCTGCTTTGATCTATTGTCAATGGCCCCCGGATTATTACAGCCTGCTCCCAGTCATCTGAAGGAAGCTCATTATCATCCTGCTGCCTGCGAAGGCTGGCTTTAATCCTCGCCAGTAACTCCCTGCTGCTGAAAGGCTTTGTTACATAATCATCTGCACCCATTTCCAAGCCCAAGACCTTATCCAACTCTTCGCCACGGGCACTGAGCATAATGATGGGTATTTTACGGGTGATATCATTACTGCGTAATTCCCGACATGTGGACAAACCATCAAGCTGTGGCAGCATTACATCCAGCAGTATTAGGTCCGGTCGCTCCCTTTGAGCTATTTCCACCGCACTGTTCCCGTCAGTTGCCAAGAGAACTTGATAACCTTCTTTCTCCAAATTGTACTTTATTAGCTCCAGAATATTCTCCTCATCATCCACCACCAATATTCTGTACAAAGCCAAACCTCCCCTCAAACACTCCCTGTTCTTTTCAAACCTATTAAAGAAGCCATACGTCCACATACCCCACTCTGCCCTCGATATGAAAAAAACAGATCCCGATTACAGGACGTACAATGATTAGACAAATGCACTTTGGCAACCCCTGCTTCTTCCAGTAAATCTCTGTTTAAACGCTGCAAATCCAGCATCCAATGTCCCTCCTGCCTACCCGGTTTAATATAATGTTCGGACTTCACTCCTTGGGCAGACATCCTTGCTAATACAGGTTCATCCACCTCATAGCAACAGGATCTGATGGAAGGTCCTATAACGGCCAGACAGTCTTCTGTCTTGGTGGTAAAAGCATCTGACATTGCCATAACAGCAATTTGAACAATCTTCGCCATTGAACCCCTCCAGCCGGCATGCACCAAACCCACTGCCCTGTTGGTGGGATCCAGTAAAAAAATGGGTACACAGTCAGCATAAAAACTTGCCAGCACTACACCGGGTACATCGGTAATTATTGCATCGGTTTTAGGAATACCGTCCTGATATCTATATGCTCCTTTTCCCCTGTCAGCTTTACCTACCCGGCATACCCCTATGCCGTGGACCTGCTGTCCGCAAACCATATCCTCCAGCTCAAAAGACAGCATATTTAATACTTTTCTGCGGTTTGACAGCACCGCTTCAGGGTTATCCCCCACCTGAAAAGCCATATTTAATGAAGAGCAATGACCTTTACTGACTCCGCCAATACGGGTAGTAAAGGCGTGTTCAACAATTCTCGTTTTCTCTAATATGTCAAAACAAATATATTTTAATCCTTGCCGGTCTTTAATCCTTTCAGCGGGTAATGCAACTTCTTCTTTAGATGCCTCCGTCATTGTTCATCTCCATTTTTTCCAACAGAATTTCAAGATCACTCAACTGCTGCATGATGTTGGAAAATTCTCCCTGTCTGGTGCCTTTAGCCAAAATACGTTGCAGTTTTTCTTGAACAATTTGCTGGGCATGAAGAACTTGCTCTTGGGTAAACACCACCCCGGGAGTTATTTGATATTCGGCTAACCATTCCGGCACTTCTGTATCTATAGAATACTTTTCATTTACCAGCTCAGCTAGCACTCCTGCCGCCTCTGGTTCACCGTGTACAAAAAATATCTTTTGAGGTTTAGAGGTAAATTCACCTATCCAGTCAATAAGTCCCTGCTGATCGGCGTGAGAAGAATATCCGTCGATTTTCCGGATATCAGCCTTCACTTTAATCTCTTCTCCATGTATCCGAACAAAATCTGCACCATCCACGATTTTTGCCCCCTTTGTTCCGGGAGCCTGAAAGCCTACAAAAAGCACGGTACTGTCTGCTCTCCACAGGTTATGCCTCAAATGGTGCTTTATTCTTCCAGCTTCACACATACCACTGGCGGAAATAATCACCGTACTTTCTTTTCTGTTGTTTAGCGCCACCGAGTCCTCTGTGCTTCTGGAGTACTTAAGATTTGGCATATCTAAGGGATTTTCACCCCGACTAATCATTTCTTTAGTATCCTCATCAAAATACATATCGTGAACTTTAAAGATTTCTGTAGCAGCTATGGCCATGGGACTATCAATAAATATATCCATAGGCGGAAAACGATCTTCTTTTACAAGTAGATTCATATCATATAAAAGATCCTGGGTTCTCTCCACTGCGAAAGCTGGAATTATAAGATTTCCGCCTTTGCGATAGGTTTCCCAGACTATATCATGCAGCATTTCCAATCTGTTTTTGCTATCTTTGTGATGGCGGTTAGCATAAGTGGATTCTAAGATTAGGTAGTCAGCATCAGCAATGACCGAGGGGTCAACCACAAATGGCTTGCCAACAGCACCCAAGTCACCGCTGAAAACTAATTTTGTCTGCTTAGAACCTTCATTTACCCAGATTTCAATTATAGAAGACCCCAAAATATGTCCCGCATCATTGAAGCGCACCTTTATCTCGGCGGTAAGATCTATTACTTCACCATAATTTACTCCCTGGAACCTGCTTAAGGAGTTCAGCGCATCATCTGCTGTATATATCGGCTCAATCAATGGTTTTCCCATTCTTTGATTTTTCCGGTTAAGTCTCTCGACCTCATTCTCCTGAATATAACCACTATCAGGAAGCATAACTTCACATAAGGCAACAGTAGCTTTGGTGGCAAACACCTCACCTCTGTATCCATGCTTAATCAATTTTGGAATCAAACCACTGTGATCGATATGGGCATGAGTTAGCAGTACAAAGTCCACTGTTTCAGGTCTTACCTGGAAAGGTTTATAGTTTCTCTCCCGAATAAATCTTGGACCTTGAAACATTCCACAGTCCACCATTATTTTGGTTAAATTGGTTTCAATAATGAAACAGGAACCTGTTACGGTATGGGCAGCCCCCAAAAATTTTAATTTCAAAACCACTCCTCCTTTAAGTAGAAGATACTTAGTATATTCAAACTCTTTTGACAAAATCCTGCCTGTTAACCCTTCAGCACTATTTTCATTATATAATACTGCCCATATATATGCATAAAAAAAGGCTATTGACCTCTTACCGTCAACAACCTTTGAGTTGATTTATGACAAACACTGAAAAAACACATCATCTAAGGCGATACTGCGACTGTTTCCACTCTGGGGAGTAAAGTCAAAGCGAACTTCCAACGATCTTGTACCCGGGGGAGTACGACCTGTAGAAAAGGCCAGTTGCACAAAATTCTCAGGAATAAAATCTTCGGTATATTCGGGATCTGCAGTTCCTATAAGCCTTCCAGCGGCGTTATAAAAAAGTACTCTGGCCCTGAATATAAAATTGCTGCCACCGAAGCCTGTTTCCCTTACCCAGTAGGAGAGCCTGTATATTCTCCCTGCCGATCCTGATATATTCTGACTTAATCTGGCTCTGACACTGGGGTTAGACCCTAGTCTTGCGGAATAAATATTTGAACGACGAATTGACTCCTGTCTGCTCACATTGCTTCCTTCCCATCCCCTGGGAGCACTGCCGGGGCTAGGCCAAAATTCAAACCCTCCATTTACTATCAGATTAACCCCAGGTCGACAACCGGGAATAGGAGATGGAGTAGGGGCTGGTGTAGGAATAATACCTCGGGAAATGACTATGTTTGTGGTAACAGAACGATTTCTTAATCCCCGGGCATAATTAAAAGCCCGCAAACTAATGGTCTGAGGCGCCACCAAAAATCCCTGAAAGTTGCGTTGATTCCAAACAGCCCTAAACACCTGACTCTGCCCTGGTCTTAAGATCACCTCTGAAAATTGCTGGGTAAAAACCCTTCCTGAAGACCACCGCCAAACAACTCTGCCGTCTCCCCTCACCGCCTCGATATCAAACCTCTGACCGGTATTATAACTTAGTATCCTGGGCGTAGAGCTTATATTAGTTTTTATAAAGGTTATATTCACCGGCTGTCCTGTGTTGTATCTGCTGCGATTGGTAAGAATCTGATAACGCAATCCGTCAATAACTCTGATATTTGAAGTTCCTTGTCCCGAAAAACTTATCCCAAGATCAGATAATTGTATTTCGTCTGTTTGACGATGGGCTTCCCTTTCAAATCCATCATCCATAAGATCATTGACCACCAGCACCTGCCCCACCCTGAGTATATTTTGCTGATCCAATTGATTCATAGTAATCAAATCATCAAGTGAAACACCAAATCTTTCAGATATAGAGTGCAGTGTATCGCCTTGTTGTACCGTGTAAAATTGCGGCAAATTAAAACCCCCTTCCATCCTGGTCTTTTACTATATATTATGAAAACCATTCCGAAGGGTTCACGCCACTATAGACTTCCGAATCCAAACAAAAAACATGATTCGTCTTAACAAATCATGCCTGAAGGTAAAGAAGGTATTAAAACTCCAAGGTCTTTCCATTCCAAAAAAGATAAATATATTTGCCTTTAACTCTTTTACCGGCAAGCATTTCCAACGCCCTGGCATAATAGTTTATTTGCAGCCGGTATTTATCCATCAAAGCTTCCATCCTATTGTCTGGGGCATAATCCGTCTTGTAGTCCAGCAAAACAATTCCCTCCGGCTCCTCAAAATAGCAGTCTATCACACCTTGCAGCAAGACTGTCTCCCCATCATAGACTTCATCTGGTACATCTTTATATAGTTCCTGACATGACATTTCAATGTTAAAAGGCACTTCCCTATATATACCCTGTGAGGCAAGCAATCGTTTTCCCAATACAGAAGCCAGGAATCCCCTTATTTTCTCATCATCTACACTCTGAGCCTGCTGTTGAGTAAGCAGCTCCCTTTTCACCATTTCTTTTATCTGACCTGAAATATCTTTCTGATAAAAATCCAAATGCTGCAACACAAAATGAAGAACGGTACCGGCTTCTGCAGCACTTAAACCCCTCTGCCCTTCAATAAACATTGGTTTTTTCATCAACAGCGGCTGAAATAATATATTCTCTTCTTCAAAGGAATCTAGCTCAAAACGCCTTTTCAACTCTGTTACCGAAACTTTAACAGGAACAGTGGTGAGTTTTTGATATGGGTAATGCCAGCTTAATCTTCTGTCTATTTCTTTTGAGAGATCCCACATATCCTCAGGAGTACTTAGTCTCTGCTCTTCCCACTCATTTAAATAACTCTGTTTTTGATTATCTATATATTTATCACTTAAAATATCACTTCTACTCCAAATACCGACACTCCATTGGGATGGTTCATTATCTATCAGATATTTTGCAATGTAACTGTTGGCATAAGCTTTATCCCTAAGAAGCTTTCCGTCTTTATGCCTCAACAAAGCAGGACCGAGCCAGTCAAGATAATTGGTCCCTTTCAACATTTCATAGTCTGGAAGGGCAGCATTTCCGGCTCCGGCACAATAAGCCCATTTAACAGCTGTCTTAGAAATATCCCTTAGAGAACCTGTAATAAGTAACTTTTCCCGGGCTCTGGTTAAAGCAACATAGAGTATCCTCATTTCTTCCGACAGTGTCTCCGCTTTTAATTTCTCGCGGATAGCTTGTTTGGTAACAAGGGGATATCTCAGCCGCCGTCTATGACTTATCACATCGGAGCCAAAACCCAATTCCTGATGATATAACACACTCTTATTAACATCTTGCAGATTAAATTTCTTACCGGCTCCCGAAAGAAAAACCACGGGAAATTCTAAACCTTTGCTTTTATGAATACTCATTATGCGTATTACATTATCATTTTCCCCCAATATTTTTGCACTTCCCATATCCCCCCTGCTGCTTTTCAGCCTATCTACAAAGTTAACAAAATTAAAGAGTCCCTTATAGGCGGTATCTTCAAACTGCCTCGCCCTTTCAAACAGGACACGAAGGTTAGCCTGACGCTGTACCCCTGCCGGCATCGCTCCCACTACTGCAAAATAGCCGGTTTCATTATATAAATGCCAGAGAAGTTGGTCGGTGGGCATATACAAAGACATATCCCTCCACCTTTGCAGCAGCCTCAAAAAAGACAGTCCCTTTTTGGCAGCATCACTTTGACCTTGCTCTGATAAAAGCTTTAAGGCATCAAAGATAGATGCCTTCCTGTCGCACAGCCTTAGCTCGGCTAACTCCTCTGAGCTAAAAGAAGCAATGGGGGATCTGAGCACCGACAGAAGCGGTATATCCTGATGAGGGTTGTCAATAATTTGAAGCAATGATAAAACTACCTGCACCTCCGGGGTTTTAAAAAAACCGGTGCCGGTGTCGGCAAATACCGGAATTCCCTGTGCTGTCAACTCCTGAACAAAAATATCGGACCAATTTCTCACAGTACGCAGCAAAATAACAATATCTCGGTAATCAACTTTTCTATAATCTTTTAAATCTCTATCAAAAACACAAAACACTCTCCCTCGTTCATCAGGTTGCATTAGCTGCTGTATTCTCTTAACCACCAGTCGAGCTTCGCACTGAATACTATCAAGCATCTCCTCATCATCATTAAGGGATTGATAGTCACTGGGGATACCGGTATCAATCAAATGCAACTCGACATCCCCACCGGCTTTTATTATTTTCTTATTGTATTCAGCAAAATCTGCCCCAGGATTCAAAGCTTCATTATCGGTATAATCCAGTTCTCCTACATTAACCGACATAGTCTGCTTAAAAATAAAGTTAACAGCGTCTACAACTTCTTTGCGACTTCTAAAATTCTTAAAAAGCAATATTTTCCGGTAAATACTGCCTTTTTCAGCTGAATAATTTCTGTATTTATCTAGAAACAACTCAGGCTTAGCCTGACGAAACCTGTAGATACTTTGCTTAACATCTCCCACCATAAAAACATTTGGAGCACCTGTGTCAGACTTGGAAACCATATTAATAATGCTTTCCTGTAGCAGGTTGCTGTCTTGATACTCATCCACCAAAATTTCAGCATACCGTTCCCGATAACTTAGCGCCACTTTAGAGGGGCTTATATAACCATCATCATAACAGGTCAATATTTCGAGACAAAAATGTTCCAAGTCATTGAAATCCAACACTTGTTTCTTGCTCTTTTTTGCAGCATACTTCTGCTCGAAAGTCAAAGCCAATGTCGCCAAACCTTTTATTACCGGGTACATGATTTTCATATCCCTGATGATCTGAGCAGAATCTGCCAAAAAACACTTTTCTTTTATTGTCTTAATCCTGTCTTTAACATCATCCCGTATTTTTTTTATATAGTCCAAAGTTTCCCTGTCCATCTCCTTGTTGGCAGTTGGCAAGCGTTTAAACTCAAATCTTTGCAATGACTCATAAATAACATCCCACGTTGCAGTCCCTCCTGAACAAAGCTTCAAAAGTCTGTTCAGATTGGACATGTCTTCAAGATAGATTTCCAGATGTTTTTCAAAACCCTCCCAGCAGCTTATGATTTCTATTGCCCTTGACATGGCATCCTTTAATCCCTGCAGCTGAATCAAGGCAGAATTAATTAATACCTGTCCCCACGGAGTAATCCCGAAAACCATCTCCTCAGCAGGATTAAGGTTTTCTGTCATTTCATTAAACCACTTTTCCGGCCATGGACTGCTCTGGATAAAGGTATACAAATCCAGCACCATATTCTGAAGTGCACCATCATCCCCATTTCCTCCATAGCACTCCAAGAGCTCAGAAAAAACAGGGTTTTCATTTTGATACTGTTCTTCAAACAACTCATTTAAGACTTCCAGTTTCATTAAAGCAGCTTCGGTCTCATCTGCGATTCTGAAGTCGGGGTCAATGTTTATATATTGAAAATTGCTGCGAACCACTTCCAGGCAGAAGGAATGAATGGTGGTAATAGTGGCTTTGTTTAACAAGGTTAGCTGTCTTTGAATGTTTTTTGAACCGGGATTTTTATCTAAATAAGCAGAAATTGCTTCAGCTATTCTTTCCCTCATTTCTGCCGCAGCTGCGTTGGTAAAGGTCATGATTAGCAATCTATCTATATCTACAGAATTCTCGGAATTTGTTATCCTTCTAATAATTCTCTCCACCAGTACTGCGGTCTTACCGGCTCCTGCGGCTGCAGCCACCAAAAGGTTACAGTTTATTTCATGTATGGCATCCCACTGTTCTTTGGTCCAGTTAAATTCTTCTCTCATTGGCCGTCACCTTCGCTCATTAGTCTCCAGATATCTTCATCCCTTTGATCATGTAAAGGTTTAAAGAAATTTTCTTTCCTGGATAAATCAAACTGACAAATTGCGGAATAACAACAGTAATCACAGGATGTTCTATTTTTCTTTTTATACGGCTTAATTGATACATTCCCCCGCATTATCTCCTCACCCAAGTTTTGCAGCAATCCTCTTACATACCTGCGAAGTATTTTGAACTGTTCCAAAGAGGCCACGGAAGATTTCCCAAAAACATCATCTTGATTGATTCTTACCGGTAAAATAAGCGAATAGCCTTTAAGATTACTATCCATTTTCCTTATGAGATTCACATCTGCCAAGAGCAGTCCTTTCATTTTCAGTTGCTTCATAATACTTTTTTCGACTTCTTGCTCTGTATCCTTCCTGCTTCCTTTTACAATGGGATTGTCAATGGTAAAATACAATACGCCTCCCGGAAGAGCCGGAGGATTAAAAGAACCACTTTCCCAGATTGCATCTAGGTAAGTAATCAGCTGCAGCTGATTACCATAGAACACATCTGAGAGTTTGAGATCATTGCTGCCTGATTTATAGTCTATTATTCGAAAATATGTACCTTCTTCTGTTTCCAACACATCCACTCTGTCAATTCTGCCCGTCAGATAAATTTTATCTCCGGACTTAAGATCAATTGTAATGGGAGGAAAGTCCCCTCCCTGCTCAAAGGACATTTCATAACCCATTGGGCTAAAGCTGCCTAGACGAATATGCTGGGTTATCAACCAAACTGCCCTTTCAATTACCTTTTTCAATCTTAGAATAAGTGCAATATGCCTTTGTGACCCTGATATACTTGAACTCCTCATTTTTTTTAGCATATCATCAATAATTTCAGAGATCTTGTCTGAACACCATTGTTTCTCCAAATTTCGCCATGATATATTTTGTTTTTCCAGTAGCCTGGAAAATGCTTCAATAACTGCATGAATAAAGGTTCCCACATCAGGTGGACTTAAGCGATATATTTTACGCTCCTTGGCTCCCAATCCATACTGAATAAAATAAGCAAAGGGGCAGGCGGTATACCTCTCCAACCTAGACACACTGGAATACATAGGCTTGCCGTAAAGCAATGAAATTTTATCTCTGCTAACTGGTTGAGCAATGTTTTTTCTTTTAAGAGCCAACTGTACCGAGTAGCACTTGGATTTCCATTCCTCCTTACTGACAAACCATTCGTATACAAGCTCCCACAAAAAAGGAACTTTCCTTCCTTCCGCTTTTTGACGCAACATATTTACCATCTGTTTAAAAGTGGGATTGCCGGCCACAACCAACTCAATTTCTTCCTTTTCATCATATGACCTAATAATATTACTGGTTTCAGCAATTGCCGGGAATAATTTTCTAAGCCTAGATATTATTATCGAGGGACGCATAGCCCTTCCTTCTTGGTCAGCAATAGCCCAGCTTAATCTAAGATAACTGCCTGCAGTGGTCAAAGCTCTGTATATCAGGTATTGCTCATCAAAAGTCTTTGTTCTGGTGTCTTTAGCCAACTCAACTCCGGCATTATTTAAAATAGCTCTATCCTGGTCTGACAGAACACCCTCCTCTGCTGCCGACTGGGGAAACACCCCATCATTGGCTCCCAAAATATATAATGCCTTCACCTCATGGCTTTTTGAACGCTCAACACTACCCACCAACACCTGGTCAAGGGAAGCAGGAATCAATCCCACCTGGTATTCCTCCAAGCCTGCTTTAAAA
>CAZHAJ010000009.1:0-1035 GCA_964530215.1 uncultured Peptococcaceae bacterium
GTCTTTTGGACGGTATTCTCTAGTACTTGGCCGGTATTTTCACTAATGGAGCGAAGGGTTTCTTTAATTCCGCCTTCCATCTTGGTTGCATTCTCCATAGCGGAATTGTCACAGATTATCACCGAGGACCCTATCGTCCGGACATAAGTTATGTTAAGAAAAGCATTGCCTTTAAAGAGAGCGCTCACAGCCCCTCCGGAAAACTCCAGTCCCACTATCTCACCTGATTTGAGATCCACATAGTACTCGTCCACAACACCTAGATTGGAGCCGCCTTCAGTTACCATGCGACAGCCGATTACATTGGTACGATCTTTAATTAACCTAAGTATTTCAGGCAAGCTTATGCCTCTTTCAGCTCTGCTGACTCGGTCAATGGTAATTACATCATCACCTATATTATGTACTTTGCTAAAGGGTATATATTTCTGCTCTTTGAAGAAACCCTTTGGCTCGATAATTAATGCGGCTACATTTTTTTCAGCGGGGTTTATCACCAATCCTTTGATTTCTCCTGCCTGATGACCTTCCTCCAGGCTGATTACAGGCATTCCTATAAATAGTTTGCTTCTGCGCATTTATGGTCCTCCTTTTAAACTGCTGATATCGAGTATGAAGATATATTTCCAGTCTCGGATGTCATTTGCTATTCTGCCTATAATATTGCTATGCTCTGAAAAAGATTGATATTACAAAATAAGGGAAAAAATTATAGCTGACCTGTGCCTGCGAAGGAGAATAAAGATATATTGAAAACTGTTGTATTTCTGGGTTACAATGTTCACCATGGAGGGATTATGATGTATCTTGTGGCGGGCTTGGGTAATCCGGGTTCTGAATATGCAAAAACCAGGCATAACGTGGGTTTTATGTTGGTGGATGATTTAGCAGCCAGGTTAAAGGTAGAAGTTAAAAAACCTCTGTTTAGGTCTTTTATCGGGAAAGCATCTCTGGGTGGTAAAGCTGTGGTGCTGGCTAAGCCCCAGACCTATATGAATCTAAGCGGCAATTCTGTGGTGGCTCTGATGAACTGGT
>CAZHAJ010000009.1:1045-27166 GCA_964530215.1 uncultured Peptococcaceae bacterium
TTCCTATTTCAATGTTGGTTGTGGTCTATGATGATATTGACTTGCCGCCGGGTAAATTAAGAATAAGAGTAGGGGGAGGACACGGCGGACATAAAGGTGTGGAGTCCATCATAAATCAATCGGGAAATAACAATTTTATCAGGGTCCGCATAGGTATCGGCAGACCTGTAAACCCCGATTATGAAGTGTCTGATTGGGTTCTGGGGAGATTTATCCAAGAGGAGGAAATGCTTGTCCGGAACGCTTTGGAAAGGGCTGGAGATGCTATAGCAATAATTGTTGACCACAGCCCTGAGGTTGCTATGAACAGATTTAACTAAAGCATAGTATAGAAAGATTGCCGGGAGAAATACTGGTAAGGTAAGATACTATATTTTTGATAATTCTGAGGAGTAATGTCCGTTATAAAAGTTGTTTTATCGGGATTAACTTCAGTCATACTGTCTTTTGCGGTAAATATAGCATTTAAAAAGGCAGGAGTTAAAGGTATTGCCCTAGCAGGTCCTTTATTTGAAGAAATATTTAAGACAGGGGCGGCTCTGTTTTTCGATGTTTTAATTCCTATAACCCATATCTTTTTTGGATTTGCAGAGGCGGTGTATGATTACGCTTGGGGAGAAAGGAATAAGATATCGGCAGGGATTTTCGGCGTGTTTTCTCATGCTGTTTTTGGATTGATCACCTTTTATATAATAAATAGGGGGTTCCCTGTATATATCGGTATTGTGGCAGCTGTTGCCCTTCATATAGCACTCAACATCATAGTTTTAAAAATATCAGATAAGTGAGTGGCATAACAGATTCTGATAGGACATGAATGAACATAAATATATTAAAAAATGTAAATATGTATTTGAGATAAAGGGCTTTAGCTTCAGATAAAGCTCTATTAGTTGTTTAATATCAGGTTAAATAGTATTTAAGGAGATTCTGTATGAGGGGATTATTAAACTCTTTAAAGACAGTGAAAGAGTACCAAGATATATTTAGGGGTCTGCAATATAAAAATAATAAGCAGTTGGTTTTTGGTTTGTCAGGCTCTCAGAAGCCGTATTTATCCGGAGCTTTAATCGAGCATGCCAATACTTCAGCGTTAATCATGGTGCCCAGTGAGCATGAAGCTGTTAGTATTAAAGATGATTTAACCGCATTGCTGCCAACCAGAAAGATACTATGTTTTCCTGTTATGCAGTTGCTGCCCTATCAAGTCATAGCTAGGGGCTGGGAAGTTCTGTCTGAAAGGATAAAGGTTCTGGAAGCCTTGGCCGACGGTGAAAAGGTTGTGGTAATTGCTACTCCGGAAGCGTTTATAAGAAGGCTTACACCCCCTATAATGTTTAATTCCCACCGGTTAACTTTATCTGTAGGTAATCGTTTTGAACTAAGTGAGATGAGAAAAAAGCTGGTCGGTATGGGTTATGAGTGGAGTCCAATTGTAGAGGGACACGGTCAGTTCAGTGTCAGGGGAGGTATTATTGATGTGTTTCCCATGACCATGGAAGTCCCTATACGTATAGAAATGTTTGATGACGAAATAGATTCCATTCGCACATTTGATATTGATAACCAGCGTTCTGTCCACAAATTGCAAGAAGTTAAAATAAGTCCGGCTACAGAGCTTATTTTGGAAGAAGAGATTCGGAAGAATGCTCTTAATAAAATTAAAATTGATTATGATAATCAATTGAAAAAAATTAATAAAAAATCTCAGTCCCGTAAAGCCCTCGAAGAAATGTATCGGGAAGCGGAAGAAAGGATATCAGCGGGACTGTACTTTGCCGGGATTGATCATTATCTACCTTATTTTTACTCGGAAACAGTTACCCTGTCAGACTATCTTCCGCCCGATACAATAGTGATAATGGATGAACCTGTTCGCTGGAAAGAGGCAGTGGCTGTTTTGCATAAGGAGAGAAGTGATTCCTTTGCCGGGCTTCTGGCAGACGGTAAAGCACTGCCGGGACAATACAGGGGTTATATACAGTGGGATGAGGTAATGACGACATTGGAGAGACAGGCTGTTGTTTTTTTATCTTTCCTACCCAGACACCCATTGTCACTAAATCCAGCCATGGTAATTTCCTTTCCGGCCAAAGGGGTACCTGCCTTTCTAGGAAAAGTTAATCTGCTTGTCCAGGAGGTGGCCGATTGGAAAAGAGCCGGTTATGCTGTGGTACTAATGGTGTCAACCGTTGAGCAGGGGAAACAATTGGTTGCTTTAATGAAGGATGCAGACATTGATGCCTATATGACAGAAAATCTGGATAATGAGGTTGTTCCCGGGAACATCGCAGTTGTCCCTGGGAATCTTTCCAACGGTTTTGAAATGCCCACTGCCAAGCTGGTGGTGATAACTGGTACCGAGATGTACGGTCGTCAGAAAAAGATAAAAAGCCGTACTGTTTCCAAGCCCAGAATGGATTTAATGTCTGATTTGAAGTCGGGGGATTATGTTGTCCATATAAATCATGGCATAGGACGTTATCTGGGGATAAAAAAATTGGATATTGGGGGTATAGGGAAAGATTACCTGACTATTAAATATGCGGGAGAAGATAAGCTTTATGTACCCACCGACCAGGTGGGAATGATTCAGAAATATTTAGGCGGTGAAGCCGATGCCCCCAAGCTCTCTAAAATGGGGGGAGCGGAATGGAACAGGGTAAAAAGTAGGGTTAAGGAATCCGTCAGGGAGATGGCTAAAGAGCTGTTGGCCCTTTATGCTGCCAGAGAAAAGCTTGAAGGTTATGCTTTCAGCCCCGATAGTATATGGCAAAAGGATTTTGAAGATTTCTTTCCCTATGAAGAAACAGTGGATCAGATTAGAGCTATAAAAGAAGTAAAAGACGACATGGAAAGAAGTCGCCCCATGGATAGATTGCTGTGCGGTGATGTGGGATACGGCAAAACTGAGGTGGCTTTGAGGGCTGCATTTAAAGCTGTAATGGATAGCAAGCAGGTGGCTATGCTGGTTCCCACAACTATATTGGCTCAACAGCACTATAATACTTTTAAAGAAAGGTTTGCTGAATTCCCCCTTAGAATTGAAATGCTGAGCAGATTTCGCAGTCCCAAGGAGCAAAGGGATATATTAAAGGATTTGTCCAAGGGTAAACTGGATATTGTTATTGGAACACACCGGTTGGTTCAAGAGGATGTCAGTTTTAAAAACCTTGGTCTGGTGGTGGTGGATGAGGAACAAAGGTTTGGTGTTGCTCATAAAGAAAAACTTAAGTTGTTCAAGCATAATGTTGATGTGCTTACCCTTACGGCAACTCCCATTCCAAGAACCCTTCATATGTCTCTGGTAGGGGTTCGGGATACCAGCATTTTGGAAACTCCCCCGGTTAATCGTTTTCCTGTGCAAACTTATGTTTTGGAGGAGGAACCTGCATTAATTAGGGAGTCCATATATCGGGAGATGGGCAGAGGCGGGCAGGTTTTTTTTGTTCATAACAGGGTTCAAGAGCTTGATAATCTCATGGGCTGGATTCAGTCATTGGTGCCTGAGGCAAGGCTGGCAGTTGCTCACGGTCAAATGAGGGAAGACCAGTTAGAGAGGGTAATGATTGATTATATCGACGGAAATGTTGATGTCCTTATATGCACCACCATTATTGAAAGCGGTCTGGATATTCCCAATGTAAATACCTTGATAGTTAAAGACTCTAATAATATGGGTTTAGCTCAGCTTTACCAACTTCGCGGCAGGGTGGGGAGGTCCCATCGCATTGCATATGCGTATTTTACATATCGACGGGACAAGATATTAAGCGAAGTGGCAGAAAAAAGATTATCTGCTATTAAAGAGTTTACTGCTTTTGGTTCCGGATATAAAATTGCATTAAAGGATTTAGAGATAAGGGGAGCAGGAAACTTGCTGGGACCTGAACAGCATGGACATATAGATGCGGTGGGTTTTGATTTGTACTGTCGACTATTAGAGGATGCCGTATTGGAAGCCAAAGGTGGTAAGGCAGAAATTCCGGTGGACACTTTAGTGGAATTACCGGTTGATGCTTTTATTCCTGAAAACTATATTAATGACAGCAATCAGAAAGTCGAGATATATCGTCGACTGGCGTCAATTCCAGATGAATCCCTGCTGGAAGAATTGACTGAGGAATTGGAGGACCGTTTTGGTGACCCACCTCCTCCGGTACAAAGACTTCTTAAGACAGCCAGGATAAGGTTATTGGCCGGAAAGCTAAGGATAAAAAATATATCAGAACAATCCGGCAGTTTAAAATTGCAACTGGTGGCGGGTCATAATCTGACGGGTGAAAAACTTATAAGCATAAGTAATCAATATAAAAACAGGGTTAAGTTTGTGGATCAAGGAGATATTTTTGAAATCAGGTTGCGTTCTCCACGGGACCAGGGTAACTATAAAGTATATTTGGGAGAATTAGAAGAATTTGTAACGGAATTGGGGAAGTAGAATTTTATTCATGCAATGCAGTGGTTTCCAAAGATCCCATTTCCTTTTGGGTTGCGGTTTTTTATAAACCGTCTTATAATCGTTATGTCGGATATAGTGGTGCATCATTGATGCGGTAGTAAATAGGGGAGGGCTTATTTTGCAAAAGAATTTAAGAGTGTTGTTGATTTTGGCTTTGATATTCGTACTTTTTATTTCTGCCGGATGTGGCAAAGGTGAGGTTGTAGCCACTGTTAACGGAGAAGAAATAACCAGAAAACAGCTGGATGAAGAAGTAGAAAATATGAAAAATTATTATAAATCTATGGGGTTGAACATCGATGAAAATACCGAACAGGATTTTTTGGATAAACTACAGCTATCAACCCTTGACCAATTAATTACTCAAACAATCCTGATGCAAGAAGCAAAGAAAATGGGTGTACAAGTTACAAAAGCAGATATTGACAGTCAAATCGCTCATTATAAAGAGACCATGTCAGAGCAGCAATATAAACAGACATTAGCTGCCAACGGTTGGACCGAGCCAGAGTTTAGAGGTATGCTAGAGAAGGAGTTGCTTATTTCAAAATTGCAAGAAAAGGTGTTGGCTGATGTTGAGCCTCCTGCAGAGCAAGAGATTAGGCAATACTATGAAGGAAATAAAGGTAACTTCACAGTTCCGGTTAGCTATCAAGTCCGGCATATATTAATTATGACGGATGGAAAGCAGGGAGATCCGGCAAAAGTTGATTTGGATGCCAAAACTCAGTCCATTGCAATTTTGGAACAGATTAAACAAGGTTCCGATTTTGCTGAGCTGGCCAAA
The DNA here is from genome assembly GCA_964530215.1 of uncultured Peptococcaceae bacterium. Classification (GTDB taxonomy): domain Bacteria; phylum Bacillota; class Desulfotomaculia; order Desulfotomaculales; family Desulfocucumaceae; genus JAAXTT01. Next base: position 6,295 of record CAZHAJ010000009.1, read on the forward strand.
GAGAAATCTGAGGACTCTGGTACAGCTGCCGAGGGTGGTCTTTATACCTTTAGCCCTGGCGAGGCGGTGGAAGAATTTGAGACGGCCGCTAAAGCCCTTAATCCAGGAGAAGTTGTAAGTGAGCCGGTTAAAACACAGTACGGTTACCATATAATAAAGCTGGAAAAAGTCACTCCGGAAAAGCAAAAAACTTATGAGGAAGCCAAGGCAGAGATAGGATCTTTGCTTACTGATGAGGCTAATCAAGCTAAGCTAAACAGCTTTATTCAGGAGGCTCGCGAAAAAGCGCAAATAGTTAATCATCTTGCTAAACCTGAAACAGACAATGACAGTGATCCCGGAGCTCAAAAACAGAATTAATTTAATAATATCCTTTGGTAAATAATGAATAAATGCTTTCCTTCTGCTATATACTATCTGTGAAATATTAATTCGCAGTTACAATGTAATAGAGGGGGGAAGGATAAATAGATGAAAGCAACAGGTATAGTGCGCCGGATCGATGATTTGGGCAGAGTGGTTATCCCCAAAGAAATTAGGAGAACATTGCGCATAAGGGAAGGTGACCCATTAGAAATTTTTGTTGACAGAGAAGGTGAAGTGATTCTAAAGAAATACTCACCGATAGGGGAGTTGGGTGATCTTGCTAAAGAGTATGCTGATTCTCTGCATGATGCTTTAGGTCATATAGCCTGTATTGCGGACCGAGATACAATTATTGCGGTGGCGGGGGCATCAAAAAAAGAGTTTATTAATAAATCCATTGGTTCTGTAGTGGAGAAGGTAATGGAAAATAGAAAAGCAATTATCTTTAATAACAATGAAAAAGAGCAGGGCTCTATGATTATTGAAGACGGAGACAATCAATATTCTGCAGAAGTGATTGCACCAATAATTGCTGAAGGCGATCCCATAGGTGCAGTAATTTTAGCATCCAAAGAACCGGATGTGAAAATGGGTGAAATGGAGCTAAAGCTAGCCGAAACTGCTGCCGGTTTTTTAGCCAAACAGATGGAGCAATAAACATTGTTTTTGCATTCAATTGATTTTAGAGTAAGCCTGTTTACAAAAAAGGGTGACTGATATTTTCTCATATCAGTCACCCTTTTTTGGCTCTCTGTCAATTGTTGGGGTAGACCCCACGAATGGAGAGTCAGTAGAACCGAAACTATGATCGACATATAATCTCAGAGGAATACAGAAGTCAGAAGCCAGAACCAGAATTTTAAGAAATGCTATCTGTCAATAACTAGTGTAGACCCAATAATTTAATAATAAATAAAACCGGAATTGTGATTGATTTAATACGGTGGTCACAGTTTTTCAAGAATGTCCTCCCCCTAAATTAGGAAGCGTCTGAGGAGCTTTTATGCAGACATCATATAAAGAATTCTAGACCGGAATCTTTCGAAGTTTCTGACCCCAAGAGCATTCCTTTTCAAAACCTTGATTTTGTTGTTAACTCCTTCAGTATAGCCATTACTAATTGTCAACTCCTTTTTATTAGGTTCAATGCTATGATATAATGAACACCATTATCTGGTTTGACGGAGGTTTTAAGCTTGGGAAAGATCACCCTAGTGGGGTTAGGGCCCGGAGATCCGGGAATGATATCTATCGCAGCCGCAAAAGTATTAGTAGAAAGCAGTCATATTTATCTTCGTACCGAAATTCATCCCGTTGTGAACTGGCTGAAAGAAAAGAATGTGAAGTATCAGACCTTTGATTGGATTTATCGCCAGGCGGAAAATTTTCAGCAGGTTTACCGGAGGATAGCAAGAGAAATAATCGAGATGGGACACATGGGTGAGGTGGTTTATGCCTTGCCGGGTCATCCTTTAATGGCGGAAGAATCGGTAGACTTGATAATTAAAGAGGCAGGATGTAATGGCATTGAAGTTGACATAATACCGGGCATTAGTTTTTTGGATGCTTTGATAGCAACTTTAAAAATAGACCCGGTAGAAGGACTAAACATTTATGACGGCCTTAGACTGAAAGCTCAGCAACTTCAGCCCAACGTCGGTACAGTTTTGATACAGGCATACAGTAATCTGATATTGTCAGATATCAAGCTTACTTTGATGGATTGTTATCATGATGAGCATCCGGTGGTAGTGGTGACTGCTGCTGGCATTCCCGGTGAGGAAAAGGTGGAGCGCTGTCCTTTATTCCAGTTGGATAGGGTGAGAACGGTAAATCATCTAACAAGTGTGTATATTCCACCAGTTAAGGAGGAAAAGTCTGCCGGGGTTAAATATCCGCTGGATCCCTTGGTAGATACTATGAAAATTCTCAGAAGCGATAACGGGTGTCCCTGGGATAGAGAGCAAGACCATCTTACCCTTAGAAAGTATCTTTTGGAAGAAGCTTATGAATTGCTGGAAGCTTTGGATAAGCAGGATATGTATAATACCTGTGAGGAATTGGGAGACTTATTATTACAAATAGTTTTCCATGCTCAGATAGCTTCGGAATCAGGGTATTTTGATATTAATGATGTGGTGGAAAGTATTACCGAAAAAATGGTTAGGCGTCATCCCCATGTTTTTGGAAGTGTAAAGGTTAATAACAGTACCGATGTTGCATTGAACTGGGAAGCCATAAAACGAACCGAAAAATCCTCAAAGGAAGAGAACAGCTTATTGGATGGGGTCCCAGAGAGTTATTCATCATTGATGAAGGCTCAGAAAATCCAATCCAAAGCGTCTAAGGTAGGTTTTGACTGGGAGGACTATAATGGAGCCTTGGTCAAAGTTTATGAAGAACTGGTTGAGATCAGGGAAGCAATCAGTGCAGATAACAAAAAACATATGGAATCAGAGCTGGGGGATGTGCTTTTTGCCATCGTCAATTTAGCCCGATTACTTGATATAGATGCCGAGTCTGCTCTTGCAGGAACAGTAAACAAATTTAGAAGACGGTTTCGGCATATTGAAAAAGAAGCTTCACGGATTGGACAGAAATTGTCCGATATCAGCATTGAGAAAAAAGAGATCTGGTGGGAAGAATCAAAAAAACTTGAAAAAACAATAAAAAAAGAGGAATAATTTTCATGAAAGCAGGAAATTAAAGAAAAGAAGCGAATAGTAAAAGCATTAAATAGCTAAAACATATAGGGGGGTAATTATGAACAAGGCTGATCTGATTGCAAAGGTTGCTGAGAAAACCGACTTTACCAAGAAAGATGCTGAAAAAGCTGTGGCTGCGGTTCTTGCCAGTGTTGAAGAGGCATTGTCAGGCGGAGAGAAGGTTCAATTGGTCGGATTTGGCACCTTCGAAATTAGAAATAGGGCAGCTCGTAAAGGGCGCAATCCGCAGACCGGTCAGGAAATCAAGATTGCTGCAGCAAAAGTTCCTGTGTTCAAAGCGGGAAAAGCATTGCGTGATGCTGTAAGCTAGAAATGTTTTAGTACTTTTTTTATGGAGCATAATTTATCTCAAAGTCCACGCCTAGCGTGGATTTTATTTTTATAGGAGAAAATAACATGGGTCCAAAAGGCCCTAGGCATATTGTGGAGGGGTTTTTTGATGAGACTTGACAAGTTTCTAAAAGTGTCTAGGTTGATAAAGAGAAGGACGCTGGCCAATGAGATTTGTGATCAAGGTAAGGTTTTTGTGAATGGAAGAGTTGCTAAGGCAGGTCTCGGGGTAAAGCCCGGTGATAAGCTGGAGATTACACTGGGAGAAAGGATAATTAGATTGGAAATTTTGGAAGTAAAGGAGAATGTGGCTGCAAAGGATGCAGCCACATTATATCGCATATTATAAAGGCGTATCAATAAACACTGTATAAAATTATTCCTCATGGCAAAAATAACTTGACATAAAGTTTTTCGGAGGGATAAGTTTGAGGCGATACTTATTAGTGGTCTTGATGATGGTACTGCTTTTGGCTTCATGCAGTACGCAACAAAAAAAGCCGGTCCCCGGTGGCTATGATTCTGAGCCCACCATTAGCTTGTTCATCAACGAAACAGGTGAGAAGAAAAATGTTAAGCTTGAGGAATATCTGGCAGGAGTTGTTGCGGCAGAGATGGACCCTAAGTGGCCGGTAAATGCTTTGGCAGCTCAGGCTATATTGGCCAGAACTTTCACTTTGGAAAATATAGCCTCCGGCAGGGTAAGGGACATTCGTGGTGCTGACGCTTCCACAAGTGTTGAGGAGTTTCAGGCATACGATCCCGGGCGGGTTAATGATAACGTTATAAAAGCTGTTGAAATGACTAGGGGGCAAGTAGTTCTCAGTGACGGCAATTATATCAAAGCTTGGTTTTCCGCTTGTGACGGAGGGGTAACCGCTTCAGCCCAGGAGGGACTGTCTTATACCAAAACACCAACCCCCTATGTTAATGTTGGAGCTAAGGACAACTGCCTTACCATTACCACCCAAGAGAATAAATATTGGAAAGCGGTTATTCCGGAGGCAAAGCTAAGGGAAGCCGTTAAGCAGGTCAACGGAAATGACCCCGGACCCATATCCTCGGTTGCCATAGCTCAGAAGGGTCCATCCGGAAGAACTGAAACCCTAAGGGTGAACAATCTTCAGGTAGGGGGTCCTGCTTTGAGGTTGGCTTTAGGAAGTGAGCAGGTAAGGTCAATGTTTTTGGATAGTGTCCTTTATCAAAACAATCATTTGGTTTTAACGGGTAAAGGATTCGGACACGGTGTGGGAATGTGTCAGTGGGGTGCAAATTTAATGGCCAGAAACGGTTCATCACCCCACGATATAATAAAGTTTTATTACAAGGATATTGAAATCAGGGATCTTTGGGAGTAGCCATCATTTTTGGCTGACCTTTAAGAACAGCTGGTGTTTAGCAGCTGTTCTTTTTTTGTTGCATTTGCATATATTGATAAAGAAAAAGTAGGTTTAGAAGGGTGGTAGAGTCATGGAGGGAAAAACTCAACATAAGCTGTCCTTAGTTGAAAGGAAACACCTAGAGATGGAGGGAGTACTGCACGTAGATAATTTTGACGAGCAGGAAATAGTATTGGAAACAAATATGGGTACTCTTTATCTTAAAGGAGAAGGCCTTCATATAATCAAGCTTAATTTGGATGAAGGTACCGTTAGCATACAAGGTTTTGTTAACTCCATGGAATATAAAGAAGTTAAAACCGCTCGTTCCAGAGGTAAAAAAATGTTGAGCCGGATAATGAGATAGATGCGGTTTGGCTTTCCTGATTTATTTAGCGCAATGGCGCTTTTTTTGATGGGGGGATGATTTGTTGTCTCTTGCTGATCAAATAACTGCTTTTGCATGGACGGTATTTATCGGCATAGCAGTGGGAACTTGCTATCAATTTTATCAGGCTATAAAAGAACGTATAAAATTAAATAAACTTGGTGTTTTTGCCGGAGATGTTTTTTTTGGTATCCTTTTAACGATTTTTTCTTTTACTTTATTGTTACAAGCAAACTACGGCCAAATAAGATTTTATTTTTTTGTAGGGCTGATATTGGGCGTATTTATTTATGTGCGACTGTTGGCCGGTTTTATGTACAAATATATTAATATGTGCTTTTATCTTTTAGGCAAGGCAATCAGGTATCTGCTTTTGTTTTTTTATTATATTTGGAAGGTAATATCTTTTCCTTTTAAAGTAATTTTGGCAGTTGTTTTTTATCCTTTACAGCTGTTGGGAGGGGCTGTGGAATCCCTTAAAAAATCCTGCGGCAATGCGGCTAAATTTAAAATAGGCCTGTGGAGGGGAAAGATAAGGAATTGGCTTAAACCTCCTGATTAACAGTTAATTGGTATATATTACCCCTTGGCCAGTTAGTTAACAGGCAATTATAATAATATACAAAATGGATGCATGGCATCCATTTTTGTTGCCCGTCCGAATCGGGGTAGAACCACTCGTCGGACAGGCTTTCAACTTAAATGTCAGGAAATTCAGATTGGAGGTGGATAAAGAAAAACTGGTTTTATAGCTCAAGGAGGGAAAAAATGAAAGTAATTTCGCGTATATTCGGTAAGCTAATGCTGACCCTTGTTTTATCGCTGGCCTTTGTTTTACCGCTATGCAGTGAAGCATTTGCTGCTTTGCATAGCATTCAGGCTGGAGATACCATATGGAAGATTAGCCAAAAATACGGCACCACAGTGGCAAACCTTAAAAAAGCTAACGGTTTATCAAGTGACTACATTTATCCGGGCCAAAAAATGTATATTCCGGAAACCGAAGCTAGGTCCATTGAAAGTGGCAACGGAAGTAAGCAAACATATTTGTATAGCATTCAGGCCGGAGATACCATATGGAAGATTAGCCAAAAATACGGCACTACAGTGGCAAATCTTAAAAAAGCTAATGGTCTGTCAAGTGACTACATTTACCCGGGCCAAAAAATGTATATTCCGGAGGCCGGTGCCCAAACCATTGCCAGTAGGGGAGGTTTAATTGGACAAGTCTCTGCTACGGAATTCGACATACTGGCCAGAATCATTACGGCAGAGGCAGATAATCAAAGTTATCAGGGTCAGGTTGCTGTTGGGGCAGTGGTTCTTAATCGGGTAAAAAGTACTTTATTCCCCAATACAATCCGTGGGGTAGTTTATCAGGTGGACCAGGGTGGACGTTACCAATTTGAACCAGTTCTTAATGGCTGGATTAACAGACCGGCCAGTGAAACAGCAAAGAAAGCTGCCTTGGATGCACTGAACGGAGTTGACCCCACTGCCGGGGCACTATTTTTTTGGGAGTCATGGGTTAAGAACCAATATCTAAACGCCAGGGCTTTAGCGGCTAAAATAGGTGCTTTCACCTTTACTTACTAGGAACCTGCAAAAACTACATAGGTTTTAAAACCACCCCTTTGGCAAGTTCGAGGGGTGGTTTTGCTTAAATTTATAGATAGAGCAGGTAAAAGAAAAGTAGTGTAGAAAATATGTAAAAAGCATTTAGTCCAAGGAGAATAATAATTGCAATGGCTAGATATGGTGACCATAATTTCGCTAACAAGGCAGACTCAAGGGAAAATGCCAAATCGCGAAAAGTGTTTAGGCCAGGTAAAAAGTTGCCGGCATTTATCGCAGGCTTTTTTTTAGTATTACTATTAATTTCTTTCTTTGCCCATTTTCAAAAACTGTATGTTCTTCAGGGTGAGATAAAGGATATAAAAATTCAGCTGCAAGAATTAACAGAAAAAAACGAAGAGTTAAAGGCTCAACTGAGGCAAGCTCAATCTGATGCATATATTGAACAAGTTGCCAGGGAAAAGCTTGGATTGGTTAAGCCGGGAGAGTCAAGAATAATCACTGCTCAATAAAATAAACTTTATCAGTTAACTTGCAAACTTACCTTGACACTTTGTATGATCATTGAATATAATTAATCAGAAATTTTTTTCGTAAAGGAAACAAGGGAGGATTATTATTTTAACATGCCCGTGCAAGTAGGCAGCATTTTGGAAGGTGTCGTATCAGGGGTTACAAATTTTGGGGCTTTTATTCAATTGCCCGGAGGCATAACAGGACTGGTCCATATATCAGAGATTGCTGAGGAGTATGTTAAGGATGTAAACCAGTTTTTAAAGACCAATGATCGGGTATCTGTCAAGGTTATATCTGTCGATCCCAAAGGTAAAGTAGGATTGTCAATAAAGCAGACAAAGACTGCACCAGTTCAAGAGACAATTCGCAGAAAACCCCAAGGAAATTTTGAGGATCGCTTATCTCGTTTTATGAAGGACAGTGAGGAACGCTTACAAACACTCCGTCGAAGCACCGATGCAAAAAGGGGTGGCAGAGGTGGTCCTAGTCGCAGAAATGAATAGTGCAATAAGATCAAAATTTAAAGCATTCCGCTTTTAGGGATGCTTTTTTGATTATTTTATTCTTTGGTTAATTATTTTTTTGCAGGAGGAAAATAATTTGACTAATGTTGGTATTATAGATATCGGCAGCAACTCGGTAAGGCTATTGGTGGCTGAAGTTAATAAAAGTAAAGTCACCCCCATTTATCAGGCATTGGATACCACCAGGTTAGGTCAGGGGATAGGGAGCGGCCGGATACTCAACCAAGCTGTAAACAGGACGATAAATGCCTTGGGGGATATGCAAAAGATTTGTCGTGAGAAGTCAGCTGAAGTGACTGCAGTTGCCACCTCTGCGGTAAGGGATGCTAAAAATAGAGAGTGGTTTTTGCAAGAAGTATTAAGTAATACGGGGCTTGAGGTAAGAGTATTAAGTGGGGAGGAAGAAGCTTATTATGGCTATATAGGGGTGTCTGCAGGATTTAGCAATGAAATTTCGAATGCCTTAATTATAGATATTGGAGGGGGCAGTACTGAGTTTACTTGGGTTCACCGGGGGAAGTTAATCAGTCGCAGTGTAAAAGTAGGAGCTGTCAGGATGACCGAAAGCAACTGCGATAACTTATTTATTGCAAAGGCTTTAAAATGTGTTTTTGAGGAGGTAATGGAGAATAGGCCCTCGCGCATTATCGGTATCGGTGGTACTGTCACCACTTTGGCAGCAATGGATATGCAGTTAACAACATATGATAGTAACCGTGTTCACGGATATATAATTGAGACGGAAAAAATCCAGGATTTATTTGAAGAACTGGTAAGGGCGGGCAGCGAAGGCAGAAAGAGAATGAAAGGTTTGCAGCCCGCCAGAGCAGATATTATAGTGGCCGGTGTAAGGATACTCATGGAGATCGTTAAAGGATTAAAATTTGATTTTATTCAGGTTTCTGAAGCGGATTTATTGTATGGTCTGGCGTTGGAAGTCGCAAGCTGTCGAAACAAAAAAAGCCATAAATAGCAAGATATAACATTTTATCCTCTGTCCCTGTACTATAATTTGAAATAGGTGGTTAATGAATTATGACACCTAAATCAAGCTGCAGGGGTGAGCTTTTGAGCAACGGGACAGATCTGTACACCTATAGACGAACAGAGGAAAAACCGTTATTAAAGAGAAATAGCTCCAGGGAAAGAAGCTCCCGGGTATTATTTGACCTGTATAGAGCAGTGTCAAATGTAAGCCTGGGTTTATTTGTTACAGGAATTGTGGGTTTTTTCCTTAGTAGAGCGTTATTTTGGGGAGAGCTGCTTCCCTTTGCGCCTGCTTTTGCTGCAGCAGTTGCAGTGTCTTATGGCAATAGGGGATGGTTAACCGTTTTTTTTATGTGTGCCGGTATGGCTACTGTTCTCCAGGGACATCATCTGGCTGCAAATATTGTGTTGGCCATTTTTTCCTTTGTATCTGTCCGGCTAATTCCATACAAGTATTCCAAGCGAAAATTAGTGGTTCCATTTATGATTTTTGGGCTAACCCTCAGTGTAAAGTCGGTATTTTTTGCCTTCTTTAACGCTACTCCCTATGATTATATAAATGTTTTTTTCGAGTCATTGCTAGCTGCGGTTTTAGTTTCCGCCTGTCTGGTTTCTCTTGCATCGGTAAGAAAGCTGGATGGAGTTCAGGCTTTGCATGGAGAAGAGACGGTATGTATACTGCTATTAATGGCCGGTATTATAGCAGGTGCCGGAGATATTCAGATATGGCAAGTTTCTGTAAAAGGACTTTTAAGCAAGGCAATTATTCTGTTGTCTGCCATGGCTGGCGGAGCAGGATTGGGGGCGGCAGCCGGGGCAATGGTGGGTATTATTCCAAGCCTTGCATATGCTGTAACTCCTTCAATGGTTGGGGTGTATTCCTTTATCGGTCTGCTGGCCGGTTTTGGCAGGACTTTAGGCAAGATAGGTGTTGCCGTAGCGTTTTTGGCCTCAAATATTATTTTAACGCTGTATTTTAATAATATAACCGGTATGATATCAGTGGTTGCTGAAACAACACTGGCTTGTCTGGTTTTTTTATTGGTTCCCGAAGGGGCGATTCGCAGGGTTTCTTCATCAATGCTCCAGGAAGTCAATAAAGAGCAAAATGAAAGTGATTATCAGCATATGTCCGAAGTGTTCAGAGAGAAAATCAGGGAGTACTCTTTAATTTTTAGGGAATTGGCTAAGGTTTTCGGGGAAAGCAGTTTTTTAGCAGAAAAGCAAAAAACTGAAGACGAAGTGAGGCAGCTCCTGGAAGAAATCAGTAAGAAGGTATGTGTAGGTTGCTCAATGCTCTCACTATGCTGGGAAAAAGAATACTATCGCACTTACCAGAGTATGTTGGATTTGTTTGCTATGTCTGAATCAAATGATCGTTTAAAAGTAACGGATATACCGGATGATTTAAAGATACGTTGCACCAGATCCAGGGAATTGGCGATAACGGCAACTTGTTTATATCAAACCTTTAAGGTTGGCAGTTATTGGAATAATAAATTTTCGGCTGGCAGGATTGTGGTGGGGGAACAGCTGAGGGGAATGTCCTCAGTAATTGAAGATTTAGCTGATGATTTCGCTTTAGAGCACTGTGCTTGTCAAGAAGCGGATTTGTCTTTAAAGCATAAACTTAGGCAATTGGGCATTCCTGTAAGAGAAGTTAAAGTATCTCAAGCTGAAAATAGGTGTGAGATTCAGGTGGCCATGAGAGCTTGCCAGGGTCAGCTTGACTGTAGGTACAAACTGGTACCGCTGATTTCCGATTTGTTGGGGCAGGTTTATTCGGTTGCAGGGTGTATATGTGAAGGATCATTATCCCAAGATACCTGCCGGTTTCGTTTGTACCAATGCCCCCAATATCAAGTTGAGGTGGGTTACGCAGATGCAGCAAAGGATGGTGGTGTTTCAGGGGACAGCTATGATTTTGTTCAGCTTAAAGGAGGAAGGTTTGCTGCCGTTCTCAGTGACGGAATGGGCTCGGGGGAAGGAGCTGCCAGAGAAAGCACTTCTGTACTTCGAGTTATAAGGAGGATGCTAGAAGCAGGTTTAGACCTTAGGTCAGCAGTCAAATCGGTTAATTCTGTGCTGGCTTTGAAGAGCTCGGAAGAATCCTTTGCAACTTTGGATATGTCTGTTATCAACATATACAACGGACAAGCTGAATTTGTTAAGATAGCTGCTCCCCCTACCTATTTAATACGTGGGGGTAAGGTGAAGTCAATTCAAGTTAATTCTCTTCCGGTGGGAATATTAAATGATATAGATGTTAGTATAACCGAAAGAAGACTAATTTCAGGGGATGTAATCGTCATGATGACTGACGGGGTTATGGAGGCATGCCCTGATGCTGGGGACAAAGACGGGTGGATTATCGGTGCTCTGCTTGAACTGGATGGTTTGGCTCCCAGAGAGATGGCTCAGCTTTTATTGAAGTTGGCTCAAACATGTAATGAGGATGTCCATTCTCCCGTTGATGACATGGCTGTTGTGGTCATTAAAATTGAAAAAGAGAAAGTGATAGAAATGAGCAGATGAGTGACTCCTGATTGCTTCTAAAGGCTTTTTGCTTCTTCTAAATCATTTCCTGCTGTGCCCCGCATTTTGCAGATCCCAAATTCCATTATGTTATAGTGCTATAGAATTTAATGCTGAAGGATATTCCCGAGCTTCGTGGAATAGTTTTTGTAAAGCAGGGAATTTTTTGCAGGTGGTGCGTTTTTTGAGTTTACTTGCTCGGGTGACGGAAACAATAGAAAAATATCAAATGATTTCCCAGGGGGACCGGGTGTTGGTGGGGGTTTCCGGTGGCCCGGATTCAGTTGCGCTTTTGCACCTGCTAAAAAGGCTGGAGAAGAAATTGGGCCTAAGCTTGTTTGTGGCTCATTTAGATCATATGTTTAGAGGGAAAGAATCAAGAGATGAGGCCGATTTTGTAACAACACTTTGCTCGGCTTGGCAAATACCGTTGTTTCGAAAGGAGATTGATGTTCCTAAGTATCTGGCGAAGAATCATGTTTCGGCTCAACAAGGAGCCAGGGACGTGAGGTATAGGTTTTACTATGAAATAGTCAAAAGAATTGGCGCTGATAGGATTGCTTTAGGACATCATGCAGATGATCAGGCGGAAACAGTACTATTGAATTTAATAAGGGGCACCGGATTAAAAGGACTTAGGGGTATACCTCCGGTTAGGGATAATATTATTCGCCCCTTGCTGGAAATCCATAAATCCGAAATTTTAAATTATTGCAACCAGCGGGTACTGCCTTTCTGCGAGGATTCTTCAAACTTAAAGACGGTATATCTCAGAAATAAGATTAGGTTGGAATTAATGCCTTTATTGAAAGAGCAATATAACACAAAAATTGTGGATTCGCTGATTAATTTATCTGAGATCGTAAGGGACGAAGAGCTTTATCTGGATTTCTTGGTAAATGGTATTTTAGATAGTATCATTCTGTCCAGAGCTGAAAATAATATAGTTCTTGATTTGGAAAAACTCCTTGTGCAGCCTCCAGCTCTGAAGCGGCGGATAATAATAACTGTCTACAGTTTTTTAACACGGGAGGAAGCTTCTTTATCTTATGAGCATGTTAATAAAGTATTGGAATTAGCGGCTAATCAGGATGAGTCAGTAAAAATGCAGCTCCCCGGAGGATATTTTTTGGTTAAAAGGCATGGGGTTTTGGAGATGACTAGTGATAAGTGCTATGCTCCGATATCATTTTACCGTCAGGAACTTAAAGTGCCGGGAATCACCAAGATTCCTACAATAAATAGAAGTATTTGCACTGAGGTGCTGACTGGTGAACAGGTTGAGGATCCCCAAAACTATTCATATAACCAAGCATTACTGGATTATGAAAAACTCCAGGGACCGCTGTTTGTTAGAAAAAGAATGGATGGAGATGTTTTTCGTCCCTTAGGCATGAAGGGAAGAGTGAAACTGAAGAAGTTTTTTATTGATTTAAAAGTCCCTCAGGAAAAAAGAGATTATGTCCCGATAGTGGTATGTGGTGAAAGTATAGTATGGGTTGGGGGTTATCGTCTAGCAGAGCAGTATAAAATATCTAAAGAAACTAAAAAATATTTAAGGATTAATTTAATTTAAGGGTTAAATTGTTAATCTAATTCATTGAAAGAAAAAAAACCGTGTGATAAAATACTTATTATGGGTTCTTTTGTAAGATTGGCAGAGGGGAGTGACTTTGTTGAGCAAGGTCCTGAAAAACCTGAGTATTTACCTGCTGATTGTACTGGTCATTATTACGTTGATTAAATATACTTCTCCACCAGTTGTGACTCCGGAAAAGGTGCGCTATGATCAGTTTATAAATATGGTTAGTCAAGGTGAGTTGTCAAGAGTAACCATTCAGGCAGGGGAAAATACCAGTTATATATTAGGGGTAAAAAAGGACGGTTCCGAAATAGAAACTCAGGGACCTCAACCTGACACAAGGCTCCAGGGTTTGCTGGAGTCAAAGACTGTAGAATATCAATTTGAACCAAAACCACAGCCGGGATGGTGGACTGGCATATTGACCAGTATTTTGCCAATCCTTATTTTTGTGTTGATATTCTTTTTCCTTATGCAGCAGACCCAAGGCGGCGGCAACCGGGTTATGTCTTTTGGTAAAAGCCGGGCAAAATTGGCTCCGGAAGATAGAAAAAAGGTCACTTTTGAAGATGTTGCAGGTGCTGACGAGGTTAAAGAAGAGCTTGAAGAGCTTGTTGAGTACTTAAAAAGCCCCAAGAAGTTTAGTGAACTGGGAGCAAAGATACCCAAGGGTGTCCTTCTTTTTGGACCTCCGGGTACAGGAAAAACTTTGTTGGCAAAAGCAGTTGCCGGCGAGGCTGGGGTGCCTTTTTTCACCATCAGCGGCTCCGACTTTGTTGAAATGTTTGTGGGTGTCGGTGCTTCAAGAGTCCGTGATTTGTTTGAGCAAGCAAAGAAAAGCTCTCCTTGCATTGTGTTTATTGATGAAATTGATGCTGTGGGACGGCAGCGCGGAGCAGGATTGGGTGGAGGACATGATGAAAGGGAGCAAACCTTGAATCAGCTACTGGTTGAGATGGATGGCTTTGCTGCCAATGAAGGAATTATAATTATAGCAGCTACTAACCGTCCGGACATTTTAGATCCTGCACTATTAAGGCCCGGCCGTTTTGACCGTCAGGTGGGAGTGGATGTGCCGGATCTAGCAGGTCGCAAAGAGATTTTAAAGGTGCATAGCAAAGGGAAGCCCATAGCTCAGGATGTTGATTTAGGTGTGCTGGCACGTCGGACTCCGGGGTTCACCGGAGCTGATTTAGCCAATATGGTTAATGAAGCGGCACTCCTTGCCGCTAGATTTGATAAAAAAGAAATAGGTATGAGCGAATTGGAAGACTCCATTGAAAGGGTAATAGCCGGTCCGGAAAAGAAATCCAAAGTTATAAGTGACAAGGAAAAGCGGCTGGTATCTTACCATGAGGCCGGGCACGCTTTGGTGGGATATCTTTTGCCCAATACCGACCCGGTTCATAAGGTTTCTATTATCCCCAGGGGGAGAGCAGGAGGTTACACCCTGTTGCTGCCAAAAGAAGACCGTTATTATATGACGAGATCTTTGCTGTTGGATCAGGTTACTATGCTGCTGGGAGGAAGGGTGGCAGAGGCAGTGGTGCTAAAAGAAATCAGTACCGGTGCCCAAAATGACTTGGAAAGATCCACCGAAATTGTTAGGCGCATGATTATGGAGTATGGAATGAGTGATGCTTTGGGTCCCATGACCTTCGGAAAGAAACAGGAAACAGTGTTTTTGGGAAGGGATCTTGCCAGGGATAGAAACTATGGTGAGGAAGTTGCCACAGCTATTGATAAAGAAGTTAAGGATACCATAGAGAATAGCTATAATAGAGCAAAGGACATTTTGGAAAAACACATGGACACATTGCATCGCATTGCTCAGATGTTAATGGAAAAGGAAACCATTGAAGCCGCAGAGTTTGAAGAGTTAATGAAGGAGTGCGGAGTAGAAAAATCAGCAATCTGATTAAGCTGACTCGCAAATCAGCATTAACGCTCAATAATACAAAATGCATCCGCTTAAGGGGGTATTGTTTGATGGAAAGAACTTATTTAATGATAAAACCAGATGGTGTTCAAAGGGGTTTTGTAGGAGAGATAATCAGCCGCTTTGAAAGAAAGGGTCTTAAGATAGTGGGCTTAAAATTGCTCCGGATAACTAAAGAAGTAGCTGAGAAGCATTATGGTGAACATAAAGAGAAGCCCTTTTTCAAGCCTTTGGTGGAGTATATTACTTCGGGCCCGGTGGTGGCTATGGTATTGGAGGGAAAGGAAGCGGTGTCCACTGCCAGAGAGATGATGGGAGCAACAGATCCCTTGAAAGCGGCCCCGGGAACTATAAGGGCAACCTATGGTATGGATTTGGGCAGAAACATCATTCATGGCTCGGATTCACTGGCTAGTGCGGAAAGAGAGATAGGAATATTTTTTAGTACTGAGGAATTGGCGGATTATTCCAGAGTTATTGATCAGTGGATTTATGAGTAAACCATTGATTACTTGTGCCTAAATTATGCGACCGGTTAAGATACCGGTCGTCTTTCACATAAAAAAGGTATATTGTTTATATTATGAAAGGAGTAAATATAATTATGCCTTATGATGCTACAAAAATGAAGGACTTTGAGATTTCTGAAGCAGCTGAAGTTAACATGCCTACACCCGGTGAATGGCAGGAAAAGCTAGGTCTTCAAAAGGATGAAATTATACCGTATGGGCGTATTTGTAAACTGGACTTTATGAAAATCATCGAAAGGCTTAAAGATAAACCTGACGGTAATTACATAAATGTCACGGCAATAACTCCCACACCTTTGGGGGAGGGTAAAACCACCACCACCATGGGTTTGGTTGAAGGCTTAGGTAAAAGGGGGCAAAATGTAGGGGCATCTATCCGTCAACCTTCCGGAGGGCCCACCATGAACGTCAAGGGAACGGCTGCCGGAGGCGGTAACGCTTTGGCAATACCTATGACTGAGTTTTCATTGGGTCTAACTGGGGACATTAATGATATTATGAATGCTCATAACTTAGGCATGGTGGCTTTGAATGCCAGAATGCAACATGAACGCAACTATGATGATGCAGAGTTGGCAAAGCGTAATCTGCGCCGCTTAGACATTGATCCCACTAGGGTTGAATTGGGTTGGATTATTGATTTTTGTGCCCAGGGACTGAGAAATATAATCATGGGCATAGGTGGTAAAATGGATGGCTACATGATGCAATCTAAGTTTGGTATTGCTGTTAGTTCAGAGATTATGGCTATATTGTCGGTGGCTTCCGATCTTAAGGATTTAAGGGAAAGAATAGGCAAAATAATTGTTGCTTACGATAAAAAAGGAAATCCTGTTACCACTTCAGACTTGGAAGTGGCAGGTGCCATGACTGCATTTATGCGTAATGCAATTAATCCCACCTTGATGAGCACAGTGGAATATCAACCGGTATTGGTGCATGCAGGTCCCTTTGCCAATATTGCTATCGGTCAGTCATCAATTATTGCGGATCGCATTGCATTAAAAATGTTTGATTATAATGTAACAGAAAGTGGTTTTGCAGCTGACATAGGATTCGAGAAGTTCTGGAATGTTAAATGTCGTTTCAGCGGTCTTAAACCTAATGTCTCGGTTATAACCGCAACCATCCGTGCCCTGAAAATGCACGGTGGTGGCCCTAAAGTTGTGGCCGGAAGGCCTTTACCTGATGAATACACCAGAGAAAATGTTGAATTGGTGGAAAAGGGTTGTGAAAACTTAATTCATCATATTAATTTGGTGAGAAAAGCAGGTATTAATCCGGTGGTTTGCATAAACGCATTTTATACCGATACAAAGGAAGAAATAGCTGTGGTTCGTAGGGCAGCAGAGTCTGCCGGTGCCCGCTGTGCCTTGTCGGAGCATTGGCTGAAGGGCGGAGATGGGGCTCTGGAGTTGGCAGACGCTGTTATCGATGCTTGCAATGACAAAGTGGACTTTAAATATCTTTATCCTTTGGAAATGCCTTTGCGCCAGCGGGTGGATGTGATTGCCAGAGAAGTTTATGGAGCCGACGGCGTTTCATGGACTCCGGAAGCTGAAGCCAAGGCAAAAGCATTAGAAGAAAACCCAGAATATAAAGATTTTGCCACTATGATGGTAAAGACTCATTTAAGTTTAAGTCATATGCCCGAGGCCAAAGGAGTTCCTAAAGGATGGGTTTTACCGGTAAGGGATGTGTTGATCTTTGCAGGTGCAAAGTTTTTATGCCCAATGACCGGTTCAATTAGTTTAATGCCCGGCACCGGTTCAGACCCGGCATTTCGCAGAATTGACGTGGATACCGACACCGGCAAGGTTTTGGGGCTATTTTAAATATTACGGATTTTGCAAAATAAGTCGTCCAAAGACGACTTATTTTGCAAATACATGTTGGCCTATTTGCATTATTACAGGTCTTTGCCAAACCCACTTGCTGGTGGCTGTTTTGGGATTCCAATAATAAAGACAACCGTTAGTGGGATCCCATCCGTTTAAGGCTAATTCAGTGGCTCTGACAGAATCCTGACTAATTGGACGTCGGTATTGTCCGTTGGAAACTGCTTCGAAAGCA
Source organism: uncultured Peptococcaceae bacterium (assembly GCA_964530215.1). Taxonomy (GTDB): domain Bacteria; phylum Bacillota; class Desulfotomaculia; order Desulfotomaculales; family Desulfocucumaceae; genus JAAXTT01. The sequence continues at coordinate 23,745 of CAZHAJ010000009.1, forward strand.
TGGGGTTGATAAATTACCTGCCTGATGTTTTTCGGAAACTCCTCGCTTTCCCATCTGTTTATAATGACTGCTCCAACAGCAACTTTGCCGACAAGGGGTTCTCCTGCAGCTTCTCCTTCTATTACTTGTGCCATTAATTGTATGTCCGCACGGTTTACCGCTCCTCTCGATACTTGCTCATCGGTCTTAGGTCTGGCATCTGGCTCCGATCTTTTGATTGCTTGTTCCTTAGTAACCGAAGGAGTACCTTGATTCCATGTAAAAACAGTGGTTACAGACAATACTAAAATGGTACAAATCATTATATGCTTAATTATGTCAGTGTTTGTAAACAGCTTAGATATTTTTTGAAAAATATTTATAATATCCACTCCTTTTTAATGGCTGCTTTATTCAAGTACGAATTATAGATTAATTTAGATTAAGCTGTCAAAGGTAAATATTAGAAAGGAAGTTGAAGTTATTGGATATTAATGAATAATAACGAAAAGTTAGAAACTTTAACAAATGTTAAGTTATAATATAGATACTATTAATTAGCTTATAGTGTGGCATTTATTAGTTACAGATTGAAGGTGATGTTGGTGAGTGTCAGAAATGTGATCGTCCAAAACAAAAGACAGGCTAGGCTAGAAATATCGTCTGTGGGTTCGGATAAAACAGGAGTTAATTGGATGACGCCTAAGGCAGTCCACAGAGTTTTAAAGATTACAGACTTGTCTCCCAAGCAGGCAAATATTATTAAGCAAGAAATGTTAAGCAGGGGTGGGGAGACTGCGGTGGCAAGGGGTGTAATTGATAACTCCATAGGTAACAGCAATATTTTGATAATGGGCACCGTAAAGCAATTTGAAGCTTTAGTTGAAAAACTAAGAATTCAGCCCTTTGGGCTTTCGCGAATTGCTAAAGAAATAGCCGAAGTTTTGCAAAATATTGAAGGACGCTCACCCCTTAAAATGGAATGCAGGGGAAAAGCCATCGATATCGGGGTACGTACCTTGGTAATGGGCGTTTTAAATGTCACTCCGGATTCGTTTTCTGACGGCGGCAATTATTATGATCCCGGAAAAGCAGTGGACCAGGCTCTGCACCTTCAGGCAGAGGGAGCAGATATTTTGGATATCGGCGGTGAGTCTACTCGTCCTGGTCATCGGGAGGTGGATGCTGATGAAGAAATCAGCAGAATTTTGCCGGTATTATCCAGACTGGTTAGGGAATTGGATATTCCTGTTTCGGTGGATACCACCAAGGCTTCGGTTGCAGCCAGAATGCTGCAGGAAGGGGCCCATATAGTCAATGATCAGTGGGGTCTTCAAAGAGATCCCGGTATGGCACGTGTGGTGGCTGAATATCAGGCTCCTGTTGTAATTATGCATAATCAAACGGGCACAGATTATGACGATTTAATGGGTTCGATAGTAAGCTTTTTTAGAAATAGTCTTAAACTGGCTCTGGAAGCAGGAATAGATAAAAACAAGATAATTATTGATCCCGGCATAGGATTCGGCAAGACAGCGGAGCAAAATTTGGAGGTAATGAGAAGACTGAGGGAATTAGATTGTCTGGGCTTGCCGATATTGCTGGGGACCTCCCGGAAATCCACCATCGGTAAAGTGCTGGATTTGCCTGTGGATCAGCGGGTTGAGGGAACCGGCGCCACTGTGGCTTTGGGTATTGCCTGCGGGGTAGATATTGTTAGGGTGCATGATGTAAAGGAGATGGTCAGGATAGTCCGTATGTCAGACGCCATTATTAGAACTTAAGGGGGTTGCTTGGGTGGATAAAATTATTCTGAAAGGTATGAAATTTTTCGGCCGCCATGGAGTGTTAAGACAGGAAAGGGAATTGGGACAGCCATTTGAGGTTGATTTGGAAATACATCTTGATTTGGGAAAAGCAGGGTTAACGGATGATATAAACCAAACGGTCAGCTATGAGGATATCTTTAACTTGGTGGAAGAAATAATAACGGGAGATTCATATAACCTGATAGAAGCTTTGGCATATAATATTTCATCAAGGATTATGCAGGAATATAATAAAATAAATGAAGTGAAAGTAGTGATCAGAAAGCCTGCAGCTCCTATAAAAGGAGTATTTGATTACATGGCTGTGGAGATTAATAGAACAAAGGAATAATACTCATTTGAAAGGTTGAAAGGTTAGTGATTTTTTGGAGCATCAATCGTTTATAGGTGTCGGTTCAAATTTAGGAGAAAAAATCGCAAATATTATGAAGGCGATAGATACATTGTCAAATAGTCCGGATATTGCACTCTTAAAGATAGCTTCACTATATCAAACAGAGCCCCTGGGTTATTGCCAACAGGAATTCTTTGTCAATACAGTGATACACGTTGAAACTTCATTGATTCCCCGTGATTTGCTCCGCTTGCTATTGGATATTGAAGATGCCATGGGCAGAAAGAGGACGGTACGTTGGGGACCAAGAATTATCGATTTAGATATTCTTTTGTTTGATTCTATTACAGTAAAAGAGCGCGATCTGGAAATTCCCCATCCCAGGTTAACGGAGCGTGCCTTTGTTGTGGTGCCCTTGGCTGAAATCAATCCCAATATCGTTCTTCCCGGAGGCGACAGAGCTGCAGATCTTGGGGCAAGACTTATGGCTCAGCAACAGGTAACTAAGCTATAAGCAGTTAATTGACAGGAACCAACATGCTATGAACTTGGGTTATTTTTAGAATATCGTCCTTAGGATTGCCCTTTACCGCGATTAGGTGCGGTTGAATTCCCCGCTGGATCGACCCCATTTTCTGGCTTATTCCCAGTATAGATGCCCCTGTTTTGGTGGCTGCTCTAAGTATATCTATATTGCTGAGTCCGGCTTCCTTCAAAAGCTTAACTTCCTCTTCAAAACCTTGGCCATGCAAGACTCCGGCAGCACCTGCATCCGAGCCAATTCCTATGGGAACTCCCAGCCTGGAGGCTTCCATTACCATTTTCTTTTGTTGGGATAAAATGTTTTTTATGTTTTCAATCTCTCTGGTTGTATGCCTGCGGAGTAATGTGCCCTTTAACTGGTTATAAACAGGGGCTAGGGTTGGAATCCAAGAAATTTGTTTTTTTGCTAATAAACTTAATAGCTTTTTATCTATGAAATAGCCATGCTCAATGCTGTCTGCATTTGCTGATGCTGCCAGGAGTATGCCCTGTTGTGAGTTGGCATGAGCCATTACTCCCAAGCCATTTTGGTGAGCAGCGTTGACAATATATTCCAATTCATTTGCTGTAAATTGAATTTCACCCACCTTGCCTGGTTGTTTAAAATCAACAATACCCGATACCAATACTTTAATATGGCTGGCCCCCAGTTTTGCCAAATTTTCAACCGTTAAAGCCAGACTTTCTATTTTTACTTCGGGTCCCAGAAAAGAACCATATTTAAAGGCCCGGGGAAG